>JAHEHF010000003.1 GCA_024644745.1 Flavobacteriaceae bacterium | reverse complement strand
ATCACACCCGATCCCAATAGCTCGTCCTCATGATACCAGGCAACAAACTGACCCTCAGAAATAGCTGATTGTGCATTTTCAAAAGAAACGTATAGACCGTCACGGCTTTTGTACAAGGTAGCTTTTTCCAGGGATTGCCTATAACGTATTCGGGCCGAAACTGCCAAACTCTCACCCTCGGCTATGGCAAGGTCCTCTCTGATCCAGTGAATTTCACTTTCATCAACGAACAATGCACTCCTGTACAGACCCTGGTGCTCCTTCCCTTCTCCAGTGTAAATTACATTCTGATCAACATCTGTGTCAATAACGAACAATGGTTCGGCCGTTCCGCCAACGGCAAGCCCCTTGCGCTGACCTTTGGTAAAAAAATGAGCACCCTGATGGGTACCTACCACTTTTCCGTCCTGAAGCGAATATTTGTATTTACTACTCTTATACTTCAGGGCATCCTCCTCATTGGTGAATTCAGGAACAGGTCCGTCATAAAGCGTTGAATCCTCAGGAATTTGCACGATCACTCCTTCTTTGGGCTTCAATTGCTGTTGCAAAAATTCGGGCAGTCTTACCTTTCCGATAAAGCAAAGTCCCTGAGAATCTTTTTTATCGGCAGTAACCAGGCCAATTTCAGCAGCAATGTCTCGAACTTCCGATTTGTTCAATTCTCCGATCGGAAACATGGCCTTAGCCAGTTGCTTCTGAGACAATTGGCAAAGAAAATAGGATTGATCCTTGTTGTTGTCTTTACCCGCCAAAAGCCTGTAAATGGTTTTTCCCTCGATCTCTATGGCATCTTTTCTGCAATAATGACCCGTTGCTACATAATCCGCATTCAAATCCATTGCAATTTTCATAAAGACATCAAATTTAATTTCCCTGTTGCACAATACGTCAGGATTCGGGGTACGCCCCATTTCATATTCCCTGAACATATAATCAACAATGCGTTCCTTGTACTGCTCGCTCAGGTCCACCACCTGAAACGGAATTCCCAGTTTTTCAGCAACGAGCATGGCATCATTGCTGTCTTCCAGCCATGGGCATTCATTTGAAATGGTCACTGAATCATCGTGCCAGTTCTTCATAAAAAGGCCTATCACCTCATAGCCTTGCTGCTTTAACAAATAAGCCGCAACGCTAGAGTCCACTCCTCCGGAAAGTCCGACAATTACTCTTTTCATCCTACAAAATTTGCGTTTGCAAAGATAGGAAAACAAAAGCTAAAAACTGGCATTGAAAAAAGAGCTCAGAACGAAGCCAATCATGTACCTGTCATCAGTTGATTCAACCGGTAACAGGAGCCATTCTTTTTTGAAGTTTATGCTGTGAAAAATCTAAAGGGTATAGGCACCCTATTAAAACCTTATTAACCAAAGTCAGTTCAAGATCAAACCTTTAGAGTTGTGTAATCGGTTCAGGTAAAACGCTTAAATCTAATCTTAATTTGAATCTTTTTTTGGTTTGATGGCAGGTTGTTCAGTACTGACCAGTTCCCCGTCGACATAATTTTCCCAGGTACCTACCCTAAGATCATCTTTGAACGGGCCCTTCTTAATCAAATCACCCGTTTTACGGCTGTAATACGTGGCCATACCATTCAATTTCCCTTTTGAATAATTGAAATCCTGAAATAAAAATCCTTTGATCGAATATTTCTTATAGTTGCCATCGAGCAGCCCATTTTTATAATATGTTATTTCGGTGGGTTCTCCTGAAGGATAAAAGGTTTTGTAAACCCCTTCGAGTTTTCCGTTGACATAATTCTCTTCACTCATCACTGATTTCCCGTCCGGGTGATAGAACAGCCACTTTCCTTCCCTTTCCTTACCTCTCATTTTACCTTTACTTTCAAGTGCTCCTGAAGGTGTGTAAAAACTGACCATAGCCTCATCATTTGAATCATTGAACTCTTTAACAATCACAGGATTATCTGAATTTGATGCGGAATAAAACTTAAAAACACCAACTTCCTTGCCGTGATCAAACCTTCCTACATAACGCACCCTGTCATTATTGTAAAATTTTTTCCAGATTCCGTGCCTGTTTCCTTCTGAATCCACTTGATTGATGCTATTCTGAGCCACCACAAGGTGCGAACTCAAAAAAACCATCAAAAATAAAACATATCTGTACATCAACTTGAATTTACTATTTCATAACTCAAAAAACAGCAATTTGTTGCATGAATTATGAAGCATCTCATAAGCGTAAAAATAGAAATATTTTTTAAATTTATTCTTTTATCATATTCAAACATGATTTTTACATTTTTTGTAAAGGATGCTGTCTTTCATTCACTGGCCGGATCAAGGACTTCATCGATAAAATGACCAGAAAATATATGGAGGGTTCCAATTTAATTCAAAAACTTGAGAGCATAAAAAACGCCAAACGCGTCTATCGTGACAATGCTGCTGGTTTTGTTCTGGACAATCCAGAGGTCATGCCTGAACTCATCCATTATGCTTTCCAGATTGATTCACCCCTGCACGTTAAGGCGGCCTGGGTCCTCGAATTGGTATGCCTGCAAAACATATCGCTGTTATACCCCTATGCCCAGGTATTTATAGAACAAATGTCATCACTGAGCAATGAAAGTGCTTTAAGGCCTGTTTCTAAAGTATGTTATTTGATGAACAGGGCCTATTTTACATCTGGCAAAAATGACCCTGACCTTTCCGTGCCATTGATTGATCTCATCATCGAAAATAATTTTGACTGGTTAATTCAAAATCACAAGGTTGCGACACAGGTTTTTGCCATGGATACCCTAAATCTCTGGAGCAATGAATTGCCTTGGGTTCGCGAAGCATTGGTTTCCATATTGCAAAAAAATATAAATTCCGGAAGCAGCGGATATCGGTCGCATGCCCTTAAATTATTAAAAAATCTGTAATTTAATGATGGATAAAAAGTCATAATAAACTATTTTTGCAGCTTATCAAACACTATTAAATCATGAATTTGACATCCCTAAATGCCATTTCTCCAATTGATGGCAGATACAGAAATAAAATAAGCGGCCTTTCTGGCTATTTCTCAGAAGAGGCCCTGATCAAATACAGGGTTCGGGTAGAAATTGAATATTTCATCGCACTATGTCAGATTCCTTTGCCCCAACTCTCAGATTTTGATACAGATCTTTTTCCTGAACTGAGAAAAATATATGAAGGGTTTACGGCAACTGATGCCTCAAGAATAAAAGAGATAGAGGGTATAACCAATCATGATGTGAAAGCGGTTGAATACTATATCAAAGAAAAATTTGATGCTTTGAATTTATTGAAATACAAAGAGTTTATTCACTTCGGACTTACCTCACAGGACATCAACAACACGGCTGTTCCCTTGTCGCTGAAAGAGGCTTTTGAAGCCATTTATCTGCCTGAACTGCAAAAATTGCTGGTAAAGCTGGAGCAATTATCGAAGGAATGGAACCATATACCAATGCTGGCTAAAACCCATGGGCAGCCTGCTTCCCCCACCCGGCTTGGAAAAGAGGTCTACGTTTTTATAGAGCGTATCAGGCAACAATTGAACCTGATCAATGCAATTCCATTTGCTGCTAAATTCGGTGGTGCTACAGGGAATTTCAACGCGCACAAAGTGGCCTATCCCAACCTCAACTGGAAAGAATTCGGCAGCCATTTTGTTGAGAACGTACTGGGCCTTACACATTCATTTCCGACCACCCAGATTGAACATTATGATCATTTGGCAGCCCTGTTTGACGGATTTAAAAGAATAAACACCATTATCATCGACATGGATCGTGATTTTTGGCAATATATTTCGATGAATTATTTCAAGCAAAAAATAAAAAAGGGAGAGGTCGGCTCTTCTGCCATGCCCCATAAAGTCAATCCGATCGATTTTGAAAACAGTGAAGGCAATCTGGGTATTGCCAACGCCATTTTTGAACATTTATCGGCTAAACTGCCAATTTCAAGGTTACAGCGCGACCTTACAGATTCAACGGTTCTCAGAAATATTGGGGTGCCCCTTGGACATACTTTGATTTCATTTGGATCAACCGTTAAAGGACTCAATAAATTATTACTGAACCAGGAGGCCTTTGACAAGGATCTTGAAGACAACTGGGCGGTGGCAGCAGAAGCCATTCAGACCATCTTACGACGTGAAGCCTATCCTGATCCCTACGAGGCATTAAAGGGCCTGACGAGAACCAATGAAAAGATCAACCAGGAATCCATCGCTGATTTTATTGACACACTGGATGTTGCAGAACATATCAAAAAAGAACTAAAGGCAATTACGCCTCATAACTATACTGGAATATAAATGCGTTTTATTGTTCGTATTTTATTGATTATCATTATTTTAACTTTCCATATATCTTGTGTGAAAAGTAATAAGGTAAACGTGGATGATTTTAAAAAGGGTTCTTTTAAAACGGTTCTGGATGATCGTGAAACAGTTTCACTGGCCTATCGCAACGATACTTTGCAAATTGAATCCTATAACGAGGTCAAAGATACTTTTTATATTACCTGGCTGGATCAGTTCGAATATGTTTTGCTTAAAAAGAATCCCAAAACCATGCTCGACAGCACTCCTTTTCACGTGAAAATTACAAGTATAAAAAATGATTCATATACATTCAGGGCCCATTACAAAGGATCTAATTTCAAACAAAAAGGAACGGCATTTAAATTGGAATAGGGTAAAATTTTATATTTATTTCTATTATGGATATTTTTTTACAAATAGATACATGGATCGCACTGATCACACTGACCTTTCTGGAAATAATACTGGGTATTGACAATATTATTTTTATATCTATTTCTGCAGGAAAACTACCTGCAAACCAGGTTAAAAAAGCAACGAATATTGGTCTTTTACTGGCCATGGTTTTCAGAATTATTTTACTGCTCGGTGTTTCCTATCTCATCGCGATGAATGAACCTCTTTTTACAATCAACCTTAACTGGTTGCAGGCAGGGATCTCAGGACAGAGTCTCATATTGCTCGGGGGAGGCATCTTCCTTTTGTACAAAAGCACCCATGAGATTCATCTCAAAGTAGAAGGTATAGAACACAAACAAACTGAAAAAAGCAGGCTTAAGAATTCACTGTCGGGAGTTGTCTTTCAAATTGTCCTTATAGACATTGTGTTTTCCTTTGATTCGGTGCTGACAGCCGTTGGAATGACAAATGGGATCAACGGGGCATTGATCATAATGATCATTGCCGTCATCATTTCGATTATCATAATGATGATTTTTGCCGGTCCCATTGGAAAATTTGTCAATAGGCATCCCACAATACAAATGCTTGCGCTATCTTTTCTGATCTTAATCGGATTCATGCTCGTTACAGAAAGTGCCCATCTTTCGCACGCCGTCATCTTCGGAAGAGACGTGGGTGCCATTCCTAAGGGGTATCTTTATTTTGCAATTGCTTTCTCTTTAGGGGTAGAGGCCTTGAACATGAAAATTAGAAAAAAGAGCTGATGCGATGAGTATCCTGTTGATGAATTGAAATGATAATAAAGAGGGATATCCACTCAGAAAAACCTTGAATAAAAAATGATTTTATGAAACAAAAAATTGGCATACTCTATTCCACCGTCGACGGGCAGACGCTTAAGATATGCAACTATATCCATGGCTTAATGGACCCAAAAAAAACAAGTGCCAATTTGTATTCTATTGACAATTTCAATTCCAACTTGGCTGATTTCGATGTTTTAATTATCGGCGCCAGCATCAGGTATGGCAAACATAACGAAAAGATCAGGGAATTCATTTTGAACAACCGGGAGGATCTTGGAAAAATCAGGACCGGTTTTTTTTCTGTGAATCTCGTGGCGCGGAAAGACAACAAAAATCTACCTTCGACAAATCCTTATTTGATTAAATTTATCGAGCAGATCAAATGGGAACCGGATGTGCTTGATGTGTTCGCCGGGAAACTGGATTATAAATCTTATCCTTTTTTTGACCGTATCATGATCAAATTAATCATGAAAATGACAAAAGGACCCACAAAAACAGATCAACCCATTGAATATACAGACTGGGAGCGCGTGAAAAATTTTACTTCTAAAATGCTGGAGGACGAATAACTATCCTTCCTGCCATGACTGGGTCACATGGCTAATTCTTCAATATATATATTCACCTCAATAGGTGATGATCTCGGGTTCAATTTCTTGTTTACCCTTGCAATGTCCATGAGTTTTAATCAATCAGATGGGAAGGTCACTTCATTTAATCATTTGTACTACAACTTTTTGTCCGGGCCAAATGTAGCCTAAGTTACTCAGACAACATGGATGCTAAAGTAGTTTTGCATTGAATTAATGAACAAACTCATGCAATTAAACAATACAAATAAACGGATCCGATGGTACGGGTATGCAGTAATGGTTTTGCTGTTTTTCACCGTACAGGCAAGGGCCCAGACAGAGACCATGATCAGCCTTGAAGAGGCAAAAACAAAGGTCAGAGACAAAAATAGAAGCCTTAAACTCTCTCAACAGGATTATGCCTTTGCCAAGGCCCAGTACGAAAGTACCAGTGCAGTGTTGCTCCCGCAAATCCGACTGACAAATACAAGCACCTTTACGAACAATCCGCTTTATGCCTTTGGTTATAAGCTGTTGCAAAGGGAGGTCACCAATGCTGACTTCGACCCTGTCGGCCTCAATGATCCGGGTAATGTTGAAAACTTCAATACGCGTATAGAATTGATGCAGCCCCTGATCAATGTTGACGGCTGGAAAGAAAGAAAAACAGCTCATCTGAACCTGCAGGCGAAAAATCTTCAGGCAGAACGCAACAATGAATACATGGAATTGGAACTCACCAAAACCTATATGCAGCTGCAATTGGCCCACAAAGCTGTTGAAGTCATGGAGAAAGCGAGGGAAACAGCCTTACAAAATCAGAATTGGGCCAAAAACAATCTGGAACAGGGACTCATCCAGGAAGCAGATTATCTCAATATGGAGGTTCGAGTGGCAGAGGTCGAAAAAAAGTTGCAGCTGTCAGAGTCCAATGTACAGAATGTATCAGAATACCTCGCCTTTTTAATGGGAGAAGAAATAAATGGAACATACAGACCCAATAAGGAGCTGATGATGTCAGAAATTCAAGCACAAGACACCTTCTCTCTGAACCAGGAAAGAAAGGACCTCAAAGCCATGCAAATTTCTGTTGAAGCACAGGAACAAATGCTCAAGTCTTCAAAAATGAGTTTTATTCCCAGGGCCAACGCCGTCGCTAATTATGAATGGAACGACAAAACCGCATTTGGTTTTGGCGCCAACAATTACATGGTCGGACTGCAACTTTCATGGGATTTATTCAGTGGATACAAAAATATTGGAAAAATCCACCAGCAAAAAGCCATGATGGAAAAGAGCAATATCCAACAGCAAAAATATATGGCCGAAAGTGAGGTAGAACTCAATAAAGCCAGAAGACAGTTCAGTGATGCCAGGCACAATATCACGCTGTCAGAACTTGCTTTGAAACAATCAAAAGAGGCGTTCAGAATTACAAGTAACCGCTTCAAACAAGGCCTGGAAAGATCAAATGACCTTTTGCAGGCAGAAACAAAATTTTACGAAAAAGAGCTTGAACAAGCTCAAGCCCTTTACAATTATAATTTCACTTTAGCCTACTTAAAATTCTTAACCCGCTAAACCCGTAACCATGAAAAATATGAAAGATAAAATAAAAATATTCGCCTTGCTACTGATCTCTTCCGCATTACTGTTCAGTTGTGACGGTAAGAAAGATCAGCAACAACTTGCTGAAACAGTGATCAATGTACATGTAGCCACTCCCTCTGCTCCGGACGGAAAAGGCTTCTTCAGCGCAAGTGGTCAGATCGAGGCCAGCCAATTCGCCAATATCAGCACAAGGACGATGGGCTATGTAACTCGCATACATGCACAAGTAGGAGATAAAGTTAAAAAAGGACAGGCTTTGATCCATATCAACAATGAAGACATGGAAGCGAGAAAGGCTCAGGCCAATGCCGCTTTGAATCAGGCCATGGCCAGGTTCAGCATTGCAGAAAAGAATTTTGAAAGATTCAAAACCCTGTACGAACAGAACAGTGCCTCTCAGAAAGAGTTCGATGAAATGAAAATGCAATATGAAATTGCAGAGGCACAGGTTGAAAGTACAAAGCAAATGCAAAATGAAATAGATGCCATGCTGATGTATTCAAATATTAAAGCCCCCTTCAATGGCGTCATCACATCAAAAACTGTAAATGTTGGTGATTTGGCCAATCCGGGACAAGTCCTCATGAGTCTTGAAACTCCGGGGAGATACCTGGCAACGGCCATGGTACCTGAATCCCAGATCGCTCTTGTGAATCAGAAGGATACCGTAAAAGTATATGTGAAATCAAGTGACCTGGCTATGACCGGCATTGTTAGTGAAGTGAGTACTTCCTCACAATTTTCAGGCGGTCAGTATTTGGTCAAAATTAAACTAGTTGATACCCCGAAAATCCCTTTGTATTCGGGCATGTTCGTCTCAACAGCTTTTTCAGGTGGTGACCCGTCACAGGGTCAAATTTTAATTCCCAGCAAGGCCTTGTTTAAAAAAGGTGGGCTTGTTGGAATTTACACGGTGAGCAGCTCGAATACGGCAATCCTGAGATGGTTGAAACTCGGAAGGACCATGGGAGATCAAATTGAAGTTTTGTCTGGTCTGACCGCAGATGAACAATATATCATATCAGCAGATGGCAAATTGTACAACGGAGTAAAAATAAATATCAAATAAAGGAATTATGGAAAAAGGATTTGCAGGAAATATAGCTTCCATGTTCTTACAGTCGAAGCTGACAGTGCTACTTATGATTCTTTTTATGATCATAGGTATATACAGTTCATACTTGATCCCAAGGGAAGAAGAGCCTCAGATCGAGGTTCCCATCGCAGACATTTTTGTTGGCTATCCGGGAGCAACACCTCTTGAAATAGAATCAAAGGTGGCCAAACCCCTGGAAAAAATTGTCAGCAATCTGCCAGGCGTAGAATATGTGTATTCGACTTCAATGCAGGGGAAAGCCATGCTGATCGTGCAGTTTTATGTAGGAGAAGATATAGAAAGGTCCTTTGTACAGTTGTACAATGAAATCATCAAGCACCTTGATCAAATACCCCAAGGAGTGCAAATGCCTCTTGTGAAGACCAGAGCAATTGATGATGTGCCGGTCTTAGGGCTCACCTTTTGGAGCGAAAACTATGACGATTACCAGCTCAAACAGATTGTTGAAGAAGTCAATAACGAAATAGAAAAAGTAAAGGGAGTCGCCATTACCAACATTATAGGAGGAAGAAGCCAGGAAGTCAGCGTTGTTCTGGACAAAGACAAACTGGCAGAAAACAATCTCGGAATACTCGAGGTAGCTCAAAAAATTCAGGCTTCCAATGCTCAGTCCATTTCGGGCGCCATTACGAGCAGTGACCAGGAAGTTAGTATCCATACAGGTGAATTCCTGAAATCGGCTGAAGACGTTGAAAATCTTATCGTTGGCATCAATCAGGACAGACCGGTCTATTTAAAACAAATAGCTGCTGTGAATTATGGAGCAGAAACCCCAAAAGAATATGTGAATTTTGGATTTGGAAAAGCCTCAGGGGCTGATATTGAATCGCATCCCGGGTTATACAACGCCGTCACACTTTCTGTTGGAAAAGAAAAGGGTGGAGACGCCATGAAGGTGTCGAAAGTCATTCTGGAAAAAATTGAGCACCTCAAAAAAGACCTCATACCGAATGATGTCCAGGTTACCGTATCAAGGAATTACGGAGAAACAGCTTCACATAAAGTTTCGGAATTATTGAGTCATTTGTTCATTGCCATTATCTCAGTTTCCCTGGTCGTGATGCTGGCCATGGGATGGCGTGGAGGACTTGTGGTATTTTTATCTGTTCCGATCACCTTTGCCCTGACACTTTTCAGTTATTATTTCATGGACTATACCCTGAACCGGATCACGCTTTTTGCACTGGTATTTGTGACAGGAATTGTTGTTGATGATTCCATTATTATCGCAGAAAATATGCATCGCCACTTTAAAATGAAGCGTTTGCCATTCAAACAGGCAGCTATTTACGCGATCAATGAAGTGGGCAACCCTACCATTCTGGCCACGTTCACTGTGATTGCAGCCGTTTTACCCATGGCCTTTGTTTCCGGACTGATGGGACCCTATATGAGCCCGATGCCCATCGGGGCTTCTATTGCCATGCTCATCTCTTTGTTTGTGGCGCTAACCATAACACCTTATCTGGGATATATTTTTCTGAGGGAGAAAGACAGTAAAAAAGAAAGCAGCAAGAAGGCTCCAAAATCACTGGAAGCATCTTCGATCTATATTTTTTATAAAAAAACGATCGATCCCCTGCTCGATAAAAAGATCTATCGTTTTGCTTTTTTCGGGATCAATATTTTAATGCTGATGGCAACTTCGGCCATGTTCCTCACCAAATCGGTTGCTGTAAAAATGCTCCCCTTTGACAATAAGAATGAATTTCAGGTGATCATTGATATGCCGGAGGGTACCACGCTGGAACGGACCGATATGGTTGCAAAAGAAATTGCCCAATATATCAAAGAGAGTCCTTATGTAAAAGATTATCAGTCCTATACAGGTACTGCATCCCCGATTACCTTTAACGGTCTTGTGAGACATTACGACCTGAGAAGCGGATCCAACATTGCTGACGTTCAGGTCAATCTGACCGATAAAGGAGACAGGGAAGAACAAAGCCATTATATCTCTACCGTGTTCAGGCCGGAGTTACAAAGAATTGGCAAGAAATTCGGTGCCAATATAAAAGTCGTTGAAGTGCCACCAGGTCCTCCCGTACTGTCTACGCTTGTAGGTGAGGTTTATGGCCCGGATTATAAGGAACAAATGCTTATTGCTGAACAACTCAAAGCAAAGTTCGGGGAGGTAAAAGATGTTGTAGATATTGACTGGATGGTCGAAGCAGATCAGAAAGAATTGCGTTTCATTGTTGACAAGGAAAAAGCCATGCTCAACGGAATCGCACCACAGCAAATCGTCAACAGCATGAATCTGGCCTTATCTGATCAACCCATCGGTAAAATATACCGGGAAGAATCCAATAAGGACATTGGCATCGTGTTGCAGCTTGAAGACAAGGAAAAGGCTACGGCACAAGACCTGATGCAATTCAAGGTCATGTCGAAAAATGGAACCCCCTTGCCCATCGGAAGTTTGGTTCATACGGAAGAATCTGTCATCGAAAAAAGCATCATGAGAAAGAACCAGCGAAGGGTGGTTTATGTAACGGCTGATATGGCGGGTGACCTTGAGAGCCCGGTCTATGCCCTACTCTCACTGTCAGATGTACTGAAAGACATTGATGTTCCGCCGGGATACACCCTGGAGGAAGCCTGGAATCACCAACCCCAGTCAAGCAGTGACTATACCGTGAAATGGGATGGAGAATGGCAGATCACTTTTGAGGTTTTTCGTGACCTAGGAGCCGCGTTTGCCGTGGTTGTCATCATTATTTATGTATTGCTGGTGGGTTGGTTCCAAAGCTTCAGATCACCGGTGGTCA
Source organism: Flavobacteriaceae bacterium (assembly GCA_024644745.1). Classification (GTDB taxonomy): domain Bacteria; phylum Bacteroidota; class Bacteroidia; order Flavobacteriales; family Flavobacteriaceae; genus Lutimonas. Next base: position 77,089 of record JAHEHF010000003.1, on the reverse strand, counting down.
TGTTGATTGCCATTCCCCTTTCGCTGATCGGGATCATTCTCGGACACTGGGTATTTGACGCCTATTTTACGGCGACTTCAATGATCGGATTGATCGCCCTGGCCGGTATCATGGTACGTAATTCTGTACTTCTCGTTGATTTCATCAATTTAAGGCTGAATGAAGGCATCCCTTTGCGTCAGGCAGTGATTGAAGCGGGAGCCGTAAGAACAACTCCTATCCTGCTCACCGCCGGAACAGTTGTGATCGGTGCAGTTGTAATGCTCTTTGACCCAATCTTTCAGGGGCTTGCAATTTCCCTGCTGGGAGGTACAATCTTCTCAACATTTCTAACCCTGCTGGCGGTTCCTCTGATATACTATTACCTTGAAAGGTCCAAACATATAAAAAAATAAATACAACATATGAAATTACTAGTCTTAACAGCGGTCAAATCATTTGAAAAGGAAGCCATTAAGCTTTTCAAGAAGGCAGGGATCACTGCTTTCAGCAATACTGACATCAATGGTTTTAAATCAGACGATCATGAAAATCTGATCGACAACTGGTTCTCATCCTCATCAGAAAAAGTAAAATCCATTTTGTTTTTCACCTTTTCTGATGTGAACAAAATAAACATTCTTTTAAATGAGCTTGAAGCCTTCAATCAAAATATAGAAAGTGACAATCCAATAAGAGCCATAGTGCTCAACGTAGAAAAATATCAATAAAAAATTATAATTATGATCAACAGATATATCAATGCCATTGCCGGATCCTTTGTTCTTATCAGTCTGATACTTGCCCATTATGTTCATCCGAACTGGTTGTGGTTTACAGTATTCGTAGGCGCAAACCTCTTGCAATCAGCTTTTTCAAACTGGTGCCTGATGGGTATTATTTTGAAAAAACTGGGGGTGAAGTAATTCGGGAGCGAAACACATAAAGCCATGCCGTATTTCAAATGAAATACGTTAGTATAGCTGTTCTTCTGATTCTTTTGGAATATTTTGTACTTTTGTCCTGCATTCAAAGACAATATGAAAAAGCAATTTGCTTCCATACTTATGATTTTGAGCCTTTTACTCCCAATGGGAATTGGGATGGCTCATGCGTTCCATCAGCATGAAGACAATCTTTGTATCGCAAAAAATGAAAGTCATTTTCATGCTGATAAAACCAAATGCGACCAGCTCCATTATTTCAGCCAGACCCTTACATTTGTAGAAACCGGGCATCATATCAATCCGCTGAGCGGAGTAACTAATCAGAATGCATTTACTTCTGAATTTGACCTGGCGTATTCTTTTATGAAATCTGACCCTGTTCGGGGCCCACCTGTTATCACTGTATTATAAGCGATTAAAACTTAATATTTACATTGATAATACCATTTAAATGAAAAGATATTCTTTCTATTTATTACTTATTGTGATATTTTCAGCCAACGATTTATTATCACAGAACAGCATCAAAGGAAAAATCACCGATGAAATTGAATCCCCGGTTGCAGGTGCTGACATTTATATTGAACAATTACATATAGGAACCACTTCTGACGAAAATGGTAACTTTGAGTTACAAAATATTCCAAAGGGATCTCATAAATTGAGTATCAGCTTTATAGGCTTTATTACGCAAAACATTGAGATTGATCTCACTTCTGCAGGCACTGAGCTCAATATTTCTCTTGTTCCCTCTGTTTTCCATATGGATGAAGTCATTGTTTCGGCACCCTTCAATAAATTACAAAGTGAAAATGTAATGAAAATTGAATCAAAAAGTATCGAAGCCTTGAGAAAAAGCGGGTCTCCCACCCTGATGCAGAGCATCAGTAATATAGCCGGGGTTTCAGAAATAACGACGGGTACCGGGATTGGAAAGCCTGTGATAAGAGGACTTAGTGGAAACAGGGTTCTCGTCTATACCCAGGGCGTGAGATTGGAAAACCAGCAATTTGGAAATGAGCATGGCCTTGGAATGAGTGACTCTGGTATAGAGAGTGTTGAAGTGATCAAAGGACCCGCATCTCTCCTTTATGGATCTGACGCCTTAGGAGGGGTTTTGTATCTCAATCCTGAAAAATTCGCCTATCAGGATGAGACAAAAATAGAACTGAACCAGAATTTTTATTCGAATACTTTGGGGAGCAACACTTCCTTGGGTATTAAAACTTCAAAAAGCAGGTTTAAATTTATCTTACGCGGAGGCTTCAACAGCCATGCTGATTATAAAATTCCGGATGGAGATCAGGTCACCAATACAAGATTTTCGGAAAAAGATTTTAAAGCAGGTGTCGGACTGAATTTAGACCGTTTTGTAACAGAATTCAGGTACAATTACAATCAATCAGAAATTGGCATTCCGGAAGAAATTGGCGAGCAGACAAATACAAGGTCCGTTGATCTGCCCTATCAGGATCTGGAAACACATATACTAAGCCTTCACAATCATTTTTATCTAAAGGAATCGAAAATCGATTTTAACATCGGTTATATCATCAATAACAGGAAAGAATTTGAAGAAGAACACGAGGAGCACGAAGGGGAAGAACACGAAGATGAAACCCATGAGGGCCCTGCACTCGACATGAACCTCAAAACTCTTTCATACGACCTCAAGTACAATTTTGCCAAAAAGGGAAAATTTGAAACCATCGCCGGTGTTCAGGGTATGTACCAGGTCAACAAAAATTTTGGTGAAGAAATCCTTATTCCGGACGCTACAATTAATGACCTTGGATTTTTGGTGACCAGCACTTTTGAGGTCAATAAAAAAAATTCCCTGCAGGGTGGTATCCGTTTTGACATCCGAAAATTGAAGTCAGATCCATATGAAATAGAGGAAGAAATCAACGGTCAGGAAGGGGTGATTATCGAAGGAATCGACCGGGATTACAGGAATTTTACCTTCTCTCTCGGATACAAGACCCTGCTATTGAATTCGATCACTACCAGGATCAATTTGGCCAGCGGGTTCAGAGCCCCGAACCTTGCGGAACTGACCTCCTTTGGAGTTCATCACGGAACGAACAGGTTTGAAATAGGAAATTCTGATTTAGAAAGTGAACAGAATTTCCAGACTGATGTATCATTGGAATACGGCAATGAACATTTTGAAATTTTCGCGAATGGCTTTTACAACAAATTGAACAATTATATTTTTGCCAGCCCAACGGGAACATCCATAGAAGATCATGATGTATATGAATATGTCCAAAGCGACGCTAAACTCTATGGCGGTGAATTTGGTTTTCATTTGCACCCCCACCCTTTTGACTGGCTTCATCTCGAAAGTAGTTTTGAAACTGTACAGGGCAAGCAGGATAATGGAGAATACCTTCCTCTTGTTCCGGCCAACAAATGGGCCAACACCATAAGGACTGAATTTAAAGGGTCTAAAAAATTCAGTGAAATTTATACTGCGCTGATCCTGGATTCTTATTTTGAACAAAACAAAGTGAGTGAATTTGAAAGCAGTACGCCCGCTTACAACCTTTTGCATTTAAGAATGGGAGGACGTCTGAATTTCAACCATGTGAATCTGGGTATGACCTTAAGTTTTAATAATTTGCTGGACACTACCTATACTGCCCATCTGTCTGCTCTCAAAGCGGATATGATTCCCAACCCGGGTCGTAATATCGTATTGGGATTAAATTTTAAATTCCTGTAAAGCTTCTGAAAACAGGAAATGGTTCATTGAGAAAAGGTTGATAATATTTTTATTAAATTCAATCTTTTCTTGATGCAATTCCTAAATTTGAACCTCTAATTAATCATCATGGAAAAAAGACTTATCGAATGCGTTCCGAATATCAGTGAGGGTAGAAATCAGGAAAAAATAAACCTTATTGCCAGCGTTGTAGAAACCGTAGAAGGAGTAAAACTGCTGGATATAGATCCGGGCAAGGCCACCAACAGAACGGTCATCACCTTCGTAGGTGAACCTGAACAGGTAATTGAAGCTGCATTTCTACTCATTAAAAAAGCAGCAGAATTGATCGATATGAGAATCCATTCAGGTGAGCATCCCCGATTCGGTGCCACAGATGTGTGCCCCCTCGTACCGATCTCAGGCATCAGTCTGGATGAAACGGCTGACTATGCGCGACAACTGGGAGAAAGAGTTGGGAAAGAACTGGGCATACCCGGATATTTTTATGAAAAAGCCGCAAAGAATCAGGCAAGAGTCAATCTGGCCAATTGCAGGTCGGGTGAATATGAAGGACTGAAGAAGAAACTGACTGACCCGGCCTGGCAACCAGATTTTGGTCCGGCAGAATTCAACGAAAGTGTTGCAAAGACAGGGGCCATTGCCATTTCGGCCCGAGATTTTCTGATCGCCTATAATGTCAATTTGAATACCACGTCCACGCGACGTGCCAATGCCATTGCTTTTGACATCAGAGAGGCAGGCAGGATCTTGAGAGAGGGAAATCCGGCAACGGGAAAAAAGGTCCTCGACGCCAAAGGTGAACCGGTAAGGGTTCCGGGTAAGTTGAAAGCCGTTAAAGGAATTGGCTGGTTCATCGAAGAGTATGGAATAGCACAGATATCATACAACCTTACCAATATCAGTATTACTTCCATGCATGTGGCTTTTGATGAGACCTGTATGGCTGCAAATAAAAGAGGATTGAGAGTTACGGGCTCAGAACTCATCGGTCTGATACCCCTGAAAGCCATGCTCGATGCCGCAGATTATTTCCTGATCAAACAGGAACGATCCCTTGGAATTTCTGAAAGTGAAAAAATAAAGATCGCTGTCAAGTCATTAGGACTGGATGATCTGAAACCCTTTAAGCCGGAAGAGAAGATCATAGAATATCTTTTGAAAGATCCCAACGAAAAGAAATTGGTCGATCTTTCAGCCGCAGCGCTAGCCGAAGAAACTGCGAGCGAATCCATGGCTCCGGGAGGAGGATCGATCGCTGCTTATGTGGGGGCACTGGGGGTTTCTTTGGGAGCAATGGTAGCGAATTTATCTGCGCACAAACCCGGGTGGGACGATCAGTGGTCATTTTTTTCCGAATGGGCCCAGAAGGGACAGGACTATAAAAATGAATTATTGCATTTGGTCGATGAAGACACAAGGTCCTTTAATAAGATCATCGAGGCCTTTAGGTTGCCCAAAGGATCTGACCAGGAAAAGCAAGTGCGCTCGGAAGCCATCGAAAATGCCACGAAATACGCCACCGAAATTCCTTTTAAGGTAATGCAAACTGCCTATCGGTCACTTGAAGTGATGCAGGCAATGATCAAAGATGGGTTACCTAGTTCCCTTTCTGATGCCGGAGTTGGAATACTGTGCGCACGGACAGCTGTTATAGGAGCGTATTTCAATGTCAGAATCAATGCCAAGGACATAAAAGACAAAATTTTTGTAGATGAGATCCTTTCAAAAGCAAAGGAAATTTACTTAAATACGCTAAAAGCAGAAAGTGAAGTTATGGATGTTATTGACAGCAGAATGTAAAATGTGACAACGCAAGGCTTGTAATTGGGGTATCAGTTCCCGTCACCTCTTGATTTGAATTAAGTTCTATGGAGAAAATTGTTCCTTTTGAATCATCCTTGTCACCCATTTTCAGAGATTTGAATCTTGAATGGCTGGAAGCGTATTTTTATGTTGAGCCTCACGATCGCGATTTACTGGACAAATGCAAAGAAATAATCATTGATCCGGGAGGACACATTTTCTTTTATCAGAAAAACGGAGTGACCTTGGGAACTTTTGCCCTTATAAAAATTGAGGAAGATACTTTTGAATTGGGAAAAATGGCTGTGAGCCCCACTTCCAGGGGTCAAGGTATCGGGCAAAAAATGATGCAGTACTGCATCAACTTTGCACAAGAGTCGGGATGGAAAAAATTAATACTCTATTCGAACACTTCTTTGGAAAACTCCATATACATCTATAAAAAATTCGGATTTATTGAAGTGCCAATGGGTTCTGACAATCCTTACAGCAGAGGAAATATCAAAATGGAAAAAAAATTGAAGCTCTCCGACACCTGAGCTTTTAGTCTTATTGGACGAATTTAATCTTCTCTTGCCTTTTATTGACATACCTGAAGCCCTGGGAACCGAAAAAACCCGCTTCTTCAAGCATGATTCGAATATCTCTGCCCCATTCTTCAATAAAAACAGTCGTATTTAATTCAATGGCATAAACTGTATTAAAATGCAGCGGATAGTCCCCGGTAACAGGAACCCCTTCCTGAGCATCCCACATTCCTAATGTTGTTCCTGCACTATGGCCGTAAGTACCCAAGGGGTGGGTATAAATAGCGGGGCGGAGCCCTTCCTCCTTTGCTTCTCTCAGAGTGGTTAAAAGAATATCATTACCGGATTGTCCTACTTTAAAATTAGCTGTAAAAATATCCTGCAGCCTGTTTCCTTTTTTAAACGCTCGCACCAGGTAGCCCGGTACCTCTGTTTCTCCTTGTTTTGGCACATAAGCATGTTGCTGACAATCGGTATTCAGTCCTATATAGGTGATGCCAAAATCACAATGCAGCAGGTCACCGGGAAAAATAATTTTATTGCCCTCTCCCTTTGAAAAACTATAGATATGACTCTTCAGTTCCTCATCATTCCGCTGGGCATCTATTGTAGGGTGAAACCAAGTACTCAAACCCAAATCTGTTACCTTTTGACGCATCCACCACACGACATCATCAGTCGTTGTCTTTCCTGGCTCTATCACTGCAGATGAAAAGGCCTCATCGATGATATCATGTGTCAACTCGACCAAGTTATTGTACAATTCCATTTCCTTTTCAGTTCTTGATTCAATCCATCCAATGGCCAGAGCCTCTGCTGATACCAAGCGATCTTCAAAACTTTGTGGCAATGCAGCTTTCAATTCCTGATAATCAGTCTGCACCAGGCCATCAGCTATATTGAAGGATTTTGAAATATTGATGCCAATTTTTTTTGGGTTTCTTTTCTCGATCAAGGCAACAAGCGCCTTCCATTGATCAGGTTCTTCTTCTTTGTTCCATGCGGAACTTATATTCTTACCAACATCATATCTTGCCACTGCCAGTTTTTCTATGGTATTGTTTGCCTTATCCCTGTAAAACAAAAGTATGGTCCTTCTTCGCGCATTGAGCCAGGTTGAAGGCAACATGGTTCTCATTACGGGGTCTTCATTATATTCACGCGAAATAACCAACCACATATCAATGTTCGTCCTATCCATCAGATCCGGCAACAAATTGTCAAATCGATCATTGAGAATTTCATCTTTCAATTGGGCCCTTTCAAATTCAGTTAGAATCTGTGACTGCAGAGAAAGGGACAAAAAACCGGCTAAAAACAATATTCTTTTCATCTTAAACATCATTTAATCTCTCAATTTCCCCGTAAATACAGAAACCTTTGGATTAAAAGGGTTACCCGAGGCTCTTCGGAAAGACACTATTTGCCCGCAATGCCAAAGGGCATCAGCGATCGGCCCGTTGATCTGATTCCAGAACGGGAATTCTCTGTTACCATTTTCCCCTTTGAATATGATGCTGAATTGGCTCAGATCCTTACTCTCTCGAAAAATATCTCCGGCCTTTTTTAAATTCTGCAAGGTCATCTTTCGTTTCTGGTCAAAATTCATGGATGAAGCATCGATCCCTTCGTTGATTTTATGTTCGGCACTATTCAATATCACCAGAGAAAGCCCCAATATATGATCGAGGGTCTCTCCGGCTGTTCTTGCCTCTGCAGAAGGTTTGTATATTAAATCTGCAGGACCCAAGCCCTCAGTGGCCCAGTAATATCTGAACCCGAGACCGTCAACCATTCTGGCCACAACATTCCCTTCAGTATAGGTTTCAGGGGCTTCAGGGATTTGATGATAAGGCAATTGATCGTATTCATTTTGTGCTTCCATGACGTGATAACTTATTAAAAACAGGCAGGTGATAAAAATGTTGAATTTCATGATAAAACTAATTTTTCAAAGGAAGGGTTACAGGCATCTTCGTCCCATAGGTGTCATACAGGTAGACCAGGGAAGTCATTGTGGCCGCACCTAATTCCAATTCTCTTTTATTAACAGCATCAAAAGTATCGTTACTGGCGTGATGATGATCAAAATAGCGCTGAGAATCAGGCCTCAGACCGGCTAAAACCATCCCCTCTGTCTTTAGGGGTCCAATATCGGCACCAGAACCTCCCTTTTCAAAATAATGAATGAGATAAGGTTTGAAAAGAGGTGCCCAGCCCAAAACCTGTTCCATTTCTGCATCGCTGCAATCAAAAGAGAAACCCCTGGGTGTAAATCCGCCTGAGTCGCTTTCCAGCGCAACAATGTGCACTTCATTCTTCATTTTGGCCACTTCTGCATATTTTGTGCCACCCCTCAAGCCGTTCTCTTCATTCATAAACAGAACCACTCTGATCGTTCTCCTGGTCTTTTGACCCTTGAGCTTCAATAGTCGCATCACTTCCATAGACTGAACGACTCCGGCCCCGTCATCATGTGAGCCATCTCCCAAATCCCAGGAATCCAAATGTCCTCCTACGATAATTATTTCATTTGGAAATTCAGTACCTGTAATTTCTCCAATTACATTGTAAGATTCAACATCCTCGAATTGTCTGCAACTTTGCTTAAATCCCAATTCAAGAGACGCATCCGTCTGCAGTGATCGACTTAGTTTTTCCGCGTCATTGGTACTTATGGCGGCCGAGGGAATCCGTTGGTCTTCCGGCAGGTCACCATAGGTCATGGCACCCGTATGCGGCAGATCGTCAAGCCTCAAGTTCATAGACCTCACAATCACGCCCAGAGCCCCTAGTTTGCCTGCCTCCAAGGCTCCAGAATACCTCTGGTCAACGCAGCCTCCATAAGCCTCAAAGGTGTGGATCAGGGTCTGCTCCATTGGCCGGTTATAAAATATGATGTTGCCTTTTATTTTTTCTTCACCCAATGCCTTCAGTTCCTCTATTCCCTTTACTTCAATCACCTTGCCCTGGATCCCTTCTTCCGGAGTCGCAACGGATCCGCCCAAAGCACAAATATTGAGCTCGTGATGTTCCCCTTTCGTTTTAAAATAACCTGATTCCTTTTCACCCCTGACCCATTTAGGAACCATAACAGGTTGCAACCAGACCTTGTCCAGCCCAAGATCAACAAGCTGAGACTGGGTGTATTCTATGGCCTTCTGTGCATTCTCAGACCCCGAAAGCCTACCACCTATTTCATTGGATAAATGATCGAGCCATGCATAACTCATTCCATCAGAAAGGGCCGTATCATAAAAGTTTTTGATGGCCTCCTGATCGTTTTGTGCTTTACACAATGCTGCTCCTAATAAAAAGACTAAAACAATTTTGATTTTCATATATAAACAATTGATTTTAAATAAAATGATGATGATATCTTCGGGATCTTTCCATCTTGCCCGGTAAATTTATGCCCTTCAACCAATAAAAAAAGCCTTCGCCCAGATCATTATACCGGATCATTAAAAATGCCAAACAGGGGATACAAATAAAATATATTTTCCGAATTATAAAGTTTCAAATGTATATATTTATCGTGAATTGATCATAACAGGCCATTTTGTTTCGAAAAGAAACCTAATGGATCGGCATCAAATATCATCTGTCAACCTTTAAATGAAAAACATGTCTACTCTAAGTCCATTCCACCTGGCCATACCCGTTAACGACCTCAATATGTGTAGAAATTTTTACGGCAAGGTCTTGAATTGTCCGGAAGGGAGAAGTGACGAGCACTGGGTCGATTTTAACTTTTTTGGCCACCAGCTCGTGATTCATCAAAGACCTGAAGCCGAAAATCAGGAGAACAAAGTTTTTAATCCGGTAGATGGAAAAGATGTACCGGTTCCTCATTACGGTGTCGTTTTACATTGGGAGGAGTGGCAGAAATTAAAAAAGAATCTCAAGGGCAAAAATGTGAATTTTATTATTGAGCCCTATATAAGGTTCCAGGGGGAGCCCGGTGAACAGGCCACCATGTTTTTCCTCGATCCTGAGGGAAATGCTTTGGAATTCAAAGCCTTTAAAAATATGAGCAACCTATTCAGCAAATAGGCAAGCGCACTATTGGCTGTGGAATTCAATCAAATTGGCTTCGTAATACTGATCCCCTAATTTGGTCAACAGGTCATTGATGATATTTGAATCACCGTTGACTGCCAATGCAGAATATCCGATCTTGTTTCTTTTCCCTAATCTGAGGTCAATGATATTGATGTTCATTGATGCCAGTGCCGATAAAAGAATCAATAAAACACCCGGTGAATTCTCATGTCGCGTCAGGATCATTTTTGAACTCAGTGCCATTTTCAGCTCAACCCCGTCCATTTCATAAAGATAAACCCCATCGCCATAGAAATTGGGCAACTTCGTTTTTTCGCTGTACGTCAGTTCAAGAAAAGTGTTCTGATCCGTTCCATGGACAAAATCAATGGCATTCTGAACATTTCCATTTTCCTGCTCGAGAGTTAAAAAGGCAACAGCCGTACCGTCATTATTAGAATGCAACCTGGCCGTTTCAACATTGACAGACTCAGACGCGAGTGAATTAAACAGAGACGATAAAACGCCCGGCTGGTCAAGATGTTTCGAAAACAAGCCTTTGACACAAGCTGTTTCAGATTTTGGAGTTTCATCGGAAACCGTGATCGATTTATTGGCCTTTCGGATTCTTACCGCATTATAATCGCCCATTCCGGTAGCATTCTTATAAATATCTATGAACTCTGAAAATGATCCCCCGAATGAAAAATCAGGGATGATTCTTCTGCTCCCGTGATGAAACCTTTGATTGAGCAACTCAATTCCCTTGTTGAGAATGGTATATTTTACTTTCAGTTCATGGTCATCAAAAATGGTCCTTTTCTCGGGGATGAGTTTTGAGAAACTCACGTATTGCTCATAACCCGCTTTGTAAATATAAGCCAGACTCTCTTTAAAATTATGACCGTAATACCTTACATGGTGGGTATCTGTACCCAGGGCAACCGGAATCTGTAACTCAAACGCCCTTTTCAGGATGTTTTGAGACGGATATACTCCCACACCTTTAAAGTCGCCTGCCATGTTCACATCAAGCGCCAGGTCCCTGTCTGCAATGATCTCAAGCAAGGTCCTGAATTTATTGGCCAGCGGATGAGAACTATACTCAAAATTCTTGATAACCTCAGGAACCTCAACGTTGAGTTTAGGAAGGTCAAGGTGACCCACTACCTGTATCATGTCCCCAAAGCTTTCGATCATCTCAATCATTTCATTGATATAACCGTTCCAATAGGCTTCAAGAGATCCTCTTAAACGCAACAATTCAAGTGCTTCTTCTTTTGAACCGTCATAAGGCAAACCTTCAGGTGCAAAATGCACCGAACCAATAACAAAATCAGCATCAGCTGCCTGAAAAATTTTTGACCTGCTCCAGAGCAGCCCCAGTTCCGAACCCATCCATTCGAGTTCGACCCCGTATTTTATATTGATCCTGCCGGCGTATTTTTCACGCAGGTTTGCGATCCTTTTTGGATAATTGAGGTAAGACCGGTCACCCCTGATAAATTTGATATTCGTGCTCTTTTCTGCTGTATACCTGAAATTCGTGAGCCTTGGGGAATGTATGATAAAAGTGATACTCGGATGATTTTCCTCAATGGCCCTGTCAACGATGTCCTCTAATCTATCAATGCCATGTTTTACATGATCGTTCTCGGTTCCCGCATGTATTCCATGGGTTTCCCAAATAAAATCGTTGAATTTTTTAATCGTCATGGTGCATTAGAATTCAAGAGTTAAATAGCTGCAAACATAAGAATTGCAATGCAAATTTAACATACAAATCCGGACAAATATATACAATCAAGAATCATTTTCACTTATGATTGCATCATCTATACCCAATTCCAAAATTCTTTAAAAAAACATCGGTACCTCGATAAACAAAATTTCAGCATTTTCATCGGCCTCCAGCTCAAATTGTTCCGTTTGCCACACGCCAATGGCATCGCGACGATTCAATTCGAAATCATTCAACCTGACTTTTCCTGAGATGATCATGACATATACCCCATGTGATGATGATTTCAGCTGATAGGTCAAAAACTTTCCTTTTTCAAGGTCTGTTCTGGATATCCGTGCATCCTGATGAATTTTAAGCCGGTTTTCCCCTGCATCATTGTAGGAAGAAACAAGCGTTTGCAGCTTGTTTTTTCGATCTGCCGGATCAAATCTTTTCTGCTCATAAGACGGGGCGACACCTGTTTGATCGGGAATGACCCATATTTGGAATAAATTGATCTCTTCAGTAGCCGAATTGTTTCGCTCTGAGTGCAAGATACCCGTACCTGCAGACATGACCTGAACCTCTCCCGTTTCCAGCGGGATCCATTTATTGCTCATTGAGTCCTTATGCTTTAAGGTACCCTCAAGTGGAATTGTCACGATCTCCATATTGTGATGCGGATGTTCAGCAAAGCCTGTATTTCCCTGGATCCTGTCGTCATTGAGTACCCTGAGTGCACCAAAATTTTGTCTGTCACGGTTTTGATAATTGGCGAAACTAAAAGAATAGTTGGCTTGTAACCAACCGTAATTGGCATGTCCGCGTTCATTTGCCTTGTATATTTTGCTTTTCATCTTTTCTCTAATTTTATCTGATTTTATCTAAAATTCTGTTCAAGGTAACTGCCTCCTCTTCAGTTAAAACGTTCAAACAGTTGTCAAGTTCTTTTAAATCGATCTTGTCTAAAAGATCAAGTCCTTTTCTGTTGATCTGGATGAATACCACCCTCCTGTCATTTTCACAACGCCTTCTTTCAATCAGTTTTTTCTCACAAAGCTTATCCATCAGTCGTGTTGCATTCGGCGACTTTTGAATCATCCTTTCTTTGACTTCATTGACTGTAATGGCTTTTCCTGCCCCCCTTAAGATTCTCAAAATATTGTACTGCTGCTCTGAAATTTGATAGGGTTTCAAAATGGCTGCTCCTATCTGATCCAGCCAGTTGGCTGTATATTTGATATTCAAAAGGGCCTTTACCCTTTGATTTGTGAATGTTGACTTTATTTCTTTGCCCAGGTCTCCCATAACTATAATGCATCTGTTAATGTTTTACTGAGACCGCTCAGCTTTTCTTGCAACTCCTTGTTGACCACCCTGCCGTCTTTGAAATTCTCGTTGAACAAAGGGAAGGTCATGGAACCAACAATATTTCCTCCGTTAAACGGAAATCTGCTCAGGGCGATCTCCATCACAGATTTCCCCCCTCTCGCACCTGGAGAAGTGCTCAGCAAAAGCATGGGCTTGTTACGCCAAACCTTGCCGTCGATCCGAGACAACCAGTCAAAGGCATTTTTGAATGCAGCCGAATAGGCCCCGTTGTGCTCAGCCAGGGAAATTACAAAGCCATCCACACGATCGAGTATGGAATTCAGGTCGAGCAATTCTTTTGAAAATCCTTCTTCTTTTTCAAGATCCACTGAAAACAAAGGCAAAGGATAGTCATTCAGATCAAGATTGATGACCTCAACGCCGTGCGATAAACTTCCTGCATACGCTGCGAGTTGTTTGTTAATAGAATGTTTACTGCTGCTGCCTCCTAATGTCAATATTTTTTTCATCTGTGTTTTTTATGTTGTTTTTCTATGCAAAGATAAGAATTTTTTTTAATATTTACCATGGTATATAATTACATGGTATTTATTGAATGCTAATTAACAGGCATTTTGTACTTTAGCCCTTTAATGTAATCATATAAATGGACCTCAATTTCAACATCAACGAAGATCACAATAAACTCCTCCTGGCGCAACTCAAGAAAAAATTACGACAGATTTCTCAGGGTGGCGGCAAAGACAGAATCGAAAAACTTCACGCTGTTGGTAAGATGACGGCAAGAGAACGAATTGATTTTCTTTTTGACGATCCTTCAAAATCCCTTGAAATTGGTGCCCTTGCCGGAGATGATATGTATCATGAACAAGGGGGCTGTCCTTCAGGGGGCGTTGTTGTCAAAATAGGGCTGATCAAATCAAAACAGTGCATTGTTGTAGCCAATGACGCCACAGTGAAAGCAGGTGCCTGGTTTCCGATAACAGCGAAGAAAAATCTTCGTGCACAGGAAATTGCCATGGAAAATGAAATACCCATCATTTACCTTGTAGACAGTGCCGGTGTTTATCTTCCGATGCAGGATGAGATATTTCCGGACAAAGAACATTTCGGAAGAATTTTCAGAAACAATGCCATCATGAGCAGCAAAGGCATTATTCAGATCGCTGCGGTCATGGGCAGTTGTGTTGCCGGTGGGGCTTACCTGCCCATCATGAGTGACGAATCAATCATTGTTGATAAAACAGGAAGTATATTTCTCGCCGGGAGTTATCTCGTGAAAGCGGCCATTGGTGAATTGATCGAAAACGAAAAACTCGGAGGTGCAACAACGCACACCGAAATATCCGGGGTCTGTGATTACAAGGCAAAGGATGATACAGACGCGCTTGAGATTATCATAAATCTCATTGATAAGATTGGTCAGCCAAAAAATGCCGGTTTCAGCCGGTCGAAACCTGCCCTGCCAAAAGAGCCGTCCAAAGAGATCTATGGCATCCTGCCCAAGTCACGCTCGGATCAATATGATATGCGAATGATCATCAGACGTCTTACGGATCATTCTGAGATGCAGGAATATAAGGCAAATTACGGCAAGACCCTGATCTGTGCTTATGCCAGAATTGACGGATGGGCAGTAGGCATTGTTGCCAATCAGCGGAAAGTTGTAAAGAACGCGAAAGGAGAAATGCAGTTCGGAGGAGTCATTTACTCCGACAGTGCAGACAAGGCCACACGATTTATTGCGAATTGTAACCAGAAAAAAATTCCGCTCATCTTTTTACAGGACGTGAACGGCTTTATGGTCGGCAGCAAATCTGAACATTCAGGGATCATTAAAGACGGAGCCAAAATGGTAAATGCGGTCAGCAATTCGGTCGTGCCTAAATTTACGGTGATCATTGGGAATTCATATGGTGCCGGAAACTATGCCATGTGTGGAAAGGCCTATGACCCGAGATTGATCGTGGCATGGCCAAGCGCAGAACTCGCTGTTATGGGAGGCGAACAGGCCGCCAAGGTTCTGCTGCAAATTGAAACCGCAAGGCTAAAAAAGCAGGGTGAAACCATTAGTAAAGCCAAGGAAAAGGAAATCCTTGATACCATAACGGATCGTTACAGGAAACAGGTTTCTCCTTATTACGCTGCTGCCAGGTTATGGACCGATGCCATCATAGATCCGATGGAAACGAGACACTGGATCAGCAGTGGAATTGAAGCAGCAAATCACGCCCCCATAGAAAAATCTTTCAACCTCGGGGTCATTCAAGTCTAATCAAAAAAATATATCACAACATAAGAAATGGGAAGAGCATTTGAGTTTAGAAAAGCCAGGAAAATGAAACGCTGGTCTGCCATGGCAAAGACATTTACCAGAATTGGTAAGGATATAGTAATGGCGGTGAAGGAAGGTGGACCCAATCCTGAAACCAATGCGCGCTTGAGAGCGGTCATCCAGAATGCCAAGGCGGCCAACATGCCAAAAGACAACGTGGAAAGGGCGATCAAGAAAGCTTCTGACAAAAATACTGCTGATTACAAGGAAGTGCTGTTTGAAGGTTATGCCCCTCATGGCGTCGCTGTCCTCGTTGAAACCGCAACAGACAACAATAACCGAACCGTAGCCAATGTCAGAGCGGCATTCAATAAATGTGACGGCACTTTCGGAACTTCCGGTTCTGTGGTCTTCATGTTCGATCATACCTGTAATTTCAGGGTCAATTCGGAGGACCTTCAAATGGACCTCGAAGAATTTGAACTTGAATTGATTGACTTCGATGTTGAAGAAGTGTTTGAGGATGAAGATGGTATTTTGATCTATGCCCCCTTTGAGCAATTCGGTGCGATTCAAAAGTACCTTGAGGAAAAGAACATCGAGATACTTTCATCGGGCTTTGAAAGAATTCCTACGACCACAAAAAAATTAAATGAAGAAGAGCAGCTGGATGTAGAGAAATTACTGGACAGGCTTGAAGAAGAAGATGACGTTCAGAATGTTTACCATTCTATGGATTTAAGTTAGCATTCTTAATTGCAGACCCTAAATTTTGATTCATTTTAACCAACCATGACACGCACCTACCAGCTTTCCGACCTGCCAATTGTTGCTGAACAAACCCTTGACAAAGCCACCTCAAAAATTATTCTCTTTTACGGAGAAATGGGCAGTGGAAAAACAACTTTGATCAAGGAACTTGCGAAACAGCTCGGAGTGGAAGACGTCACGAGTTCTCCTACTTTTTCTCTTGTAAATGAATACCATTCAGAAAAAGGGGACATCCTCTATCATTTCGACTTTTACCGGATTGAAGCCGAAGAAGAAGCCTATGATATGGGAATAGAAGAATATTTTGACAGTGGGGCCTGGTGTTTTATAGAATGGCCAGAAAAAGTAGAAAATTTATTACCTTTAGAGTCGGTTGTGATTAAACTAACCATTAATCCGGACAATACACGGACCATTCAAATTAACTAAAATGCCCAAGCCACTTTCGCCCTTTAGCCGAGAAGAATTAATGCCAAAACCGGAAATGCTTGAAATCAAAAAGCATAAGGATGAATTGTACATTGGCATACCAAAGGAAACACATTTTGAGGAAAAACGTATATGCTTAACTCCCAATGCGGTAGCTGCACTTACTTCAAACGGACATAGAATTGTTGTAGAGTCCGGTGCCGGAGACGGAACCAATTTTTCAGACAATGATTATTCTGAGGCAGGAGCAAAAATATCTTACAATCCGAATGATGTTTTTGCCTGTAATATCATATTGAAAATTGAACCGCCATCACTCGGGGAGATCAAAATGATGAACCCTCAAAGCGTCCTTTTTTCTGCGATGCAAATCAAGACCCAGACAAAGGAATATTTTAAGGCGCTGGCGGAGAAACGAATTACGGCCATCGCCTTTGATTATATCCAGGACAGTCACGGTTTATATCCTCTTGTCAAATCTTTGAGCGAAATTGCAGGAATCGCTTCTATTCTGATTGCGGCCGAAATCATGAATAACAACAATATTGGTAACGGATTGCTACTTGGTAATATCGGAGGGGTTCCCCCTAGTAAAGTAGCCATTATCGGGGCCGGTACGGTTGCGGAATACGCTGCCCGCTCAGCACTTGGCCTGGGTGCCAGCGTTGAAGTCTTTGACAATTCGCTCACAAAATTGAGGAATTTACAGCACAAGCTTCAATTTCCCATTGCAACCTCCACCATCCAGCCCAAAAATCTTTTAAAGTCTTTGATCGATTGCGATGTTGTCATTGGCGCATTGAGAGGCAAAACAAGAACTCCTGTGGTGGTCACTGAAGAAATGGTTCAGCAAATGAAGAACGGAGCTGTGGTCATAGATGTTAGCATCGACAATGGCGGCTGTTTTGAAACTTCTGAAATTACGACGCACAGCAACCCGACGGTGGTCAAACACGGGGTGATACACTACTGTGTTCCTAATATCCCTTCTCAGTACGCCAGAACGGCTTCAGTATCGATCAGCAACATATTTACACCCTATCTGCTGAACATTGGAGAAATGGGAGGACTTGAAAATGCCGCCAGGTTTGACAAAAGTCTTCAAAAAGGTATGTATTTTTACCACGGTATACTTTCCAATAAAAATATCGCTGATTGGTTCAACCTGCCTTTTACTGACATTAATTTACTTATCTTTTAGTCAATGGATGATATGAAATCGCGTTTTGCGCTCTATGGCTTCGGCTTTTTTATCGGCCTGGTCCTGGTCTTTTTTTTTCTGGGAGGCAAAAAAGCTTCTTGCAACTGGTTACCCAATGATCGTATTTTAAATATAATCGCGCAAAAAAAGATCAGTTTCGGTGATCATGTAAAAGAGAGCATCGCTGTTGGCAAGGCAGATAGTCTCGAGATCATGCAGGTCCTTCAGCATGGGGATATCGATTTTTCAAAAAGCAGGGTCAAGAACGATCCCTGCAGAAACTACTGGATAGAACAGGATCAGGATCAAAAGGAATTGATTATCACCGTGGAAGTCTGTGATTCAGTTGCCATTGTTCAAAGCCTCAAGGTTCAATTAAAGTAAGAACTTAAATAAAAATACCGGCACCCTAAGGAGCCGGTATTTAGCAAAATATTGCAATATTTTTTTCAATACGTTTTGATAGTTCCGGAACCACTGACTTTGATGTCTTTCTTATCCGGATTTCCTTTGTATTTGATATCACCTGATCCTGAAATTCGCGCGGTAATGCTATTTTCAACGTATGCCTGCATGGTTCCTGAACCAGAGATCACCAATTCTGCATTGACAGCTTTCAGATCACCTGCCTTGAGATCACCTGAACCAGCTATTGCCCCGGTAAAATCCACTGCATTTCCAGCTAGTTGGATGTCGCCAGAACCTGAGATAGCAGCTTTGAGCTTTTGGACATCAAGATCCAGATTTATATCACCAGAACCCGCTAAAGCCACCTCCATATCATTTGATGACAACTTGCTCCTGGAAACAATATCCCCTGAACCTGCAAGAGCGATCTCATTCAATTTTTTAAAGTGTACGGTTATTTGGGTTGGTTTACTGGTTCTCACTTTGACCCCCTTTTTCCACTTTATTTTTAAGGATCCATCTCGGACTTCCGTTACCAGATAAGGCTCAAGGTTTTCTTCTACGTTCAATTCCAGTTTCCCTTCATTTCCTTCGACTAAGAAAACATCAAAGGACCCGGCTACACCTACCCCGCTAAAACTGCCCACATTTCTTGTTTTCTGAATTAAATTCCCGTTTCCATTAACTTTTTGGGCGTAACCAAATCCAGTGATTAAAACGGTGATGGCTAAAAAGGATAAAGATTTTAAAAATAGATTTTTCATTGTAATGCTGATTAATTGTTATAAAGTTTTATGTTTCCGTATTGAGAAGAAATCTCAATTTTTGAACCTGAATTCTGTGTATTTACAAATCCTTCATAATATTTTGAAGAATTTTTGATTTCCTTTTTACTGTAATTAATGTTTTCAGAATCATAGTCAAAGCCGCCATAGCTCAATTTTGCTATAAAATCAAAGGAAGTTCCACTTTCCAAGCCTATTTTGATTCCGGCATAGTCGGCATTGATGTCTACACTTTCAAATCCCTTCATCAATTTACCCACTTTAATACCTCCGTAATCAGCTGTAATGTTTATCCTTTTGTAGATATTTCCGAAACGCATGGTCAAATAATCACCGCTGCCATCCACAACATTTCCATTTTCAACCTCAATCTTACCATAGTCACAACTAAAGTTCAAAACTTCCAGATTTTCAAAATACAAATCTGTATAGTCGGCATTCAATTTGATGTTTTTCGCTTTCTCTACCCTTAGTTTTGAATAATCTGCGTTGATCACTCCCCCATTCATTAATTCTATCTCAGAATCATTTGTGTAATCTATATTGATGCTGTTGTCATCATGATAAAGACTTCCGATCCTGATCTTGCCATAATCACAACTGATCTTGGCCTTCCCCTTGATTTCATTTAAGGAGACCATGCCATAATCATTTGAAAAATCTGCACTGTTGGTCACTGGCATTTTTACCTTATAGTCAATTTGATAATTCATTTTATCATTTGATTTGTACCATTTATTAGATGAATTTTCCAAAACTGTTTTCGCCGAAACTTCACCAGGGCTATTCGTAAAGTTCACATCTATTTTCTCCAATTTCGATATAACTTTGGATTCGTCATTTCCCTTGACTGTAATGGTCACTTCAATCTCTACCCTGTTTTGTGTCCAGGAAATGACGTCAAGGTTGCCGAACTTATTATTGATCTTGAGCAAGGCATCTGCATTGACTTTAAATTCCTTCTTTATCGTTTTTGTTTTTTCGTAATCGTAGGATTTCTTTATAGGATTGGCAAGGCCAATCATTGGGACCAACATGGCAAAAGCCAGTATAAAATGTAATTGATTTTTCATGATTTCTGTTTATTATTTAAATTAGACTTTGTTCTCAATAGGTGCCATTTGTTCTAACTCCTCAAGTTGCTCCATCAGGTTCTGAAGAACATACAACCTGTTCTGAAAATTAGTGATCATGGCATATATAACGCGTTTATCTGCATTACTTTCTTTCAGCTCAAAAGTAAGTTTGCGATAATCCGCCTCAAGTATTTCCAATTGTTCAAAAGCATCATCAATGATCCTTTGATTGAAATTTGTTCTTTTCGTTTTAATCTCTGCCATTTCATTTTGAATGGTAGCCAGATAAAAATTCTGGGTCTCTTCCATTTGAGGGGAAACGTCAGCAAGTTCTATCCCTTGAGGGACATTGGAATTACCCATCCAGTAGCCAAAAAATAACAATAGCGAAGCAGCAACCGCAAGCACATACCAGGATGGACCTTTTCTTTCTTTCTTTTCGGAGCTGTTACCCTCAAGTTTGGCCCGGAACCTCTCAAAATGTCCCACATTGGGTTCTGAAAAATCAAATTCCTGTCTTTTTTCCTTAAAAAAATCTTCCATATTATTTTTCATGACCTTTTAATTTAGTATTGAAGACTCCACAAGTAAAGCTCTCAACCTGCTTTTTGCTCTTGAAATTGTCGTCCTGCAATTTTCATTACTTATATTCATAATTTCAGCGATCTCCTGATTGTCATAACCCTCTATCAAACTCAAGTTCAATACCATCCGGTAGTTGTCCTTCAATTTCTCCATGGCTCTTTTCACTTGTTTGATCTTTATTGAGGCATAATCAATTTCAGATTCTATGTCGACCCCTTCATTCTCACTTTCAAGCTTGTGATCGACCACCTCTAAATTCACCTCATTCAATCGATTTTTCTTTTTAATGAACGTCAGGCTTTTATTGATCACGATTCTTTTCAACCAGGCCCCGAAAGGCACTTCCCCCCTGTAGGTATCGATCTTCGAAAATGCACTTAAAAACGCTTCCTGCATGATATCCTCAGCATCATCTCCATTTTGAACTATTCTCAGCGAGGTATTGAACATCGCCTTATAATACAACTTATAGATATCGAACTGTGCAGTTGCATTCCCTTCTTTACAAGCCTTCAACAGCCTGGATATTTCTTTTTGTTCTGCTTTCAAAACCTTATTTCTATATTAATGACAATTGAATTATTCTGATGTTACAGTTTTGCGTAAATGTTTGATACATATCATGTAAAAAAATCCCAAAACCCTTTGCTTTATTGATAAAAATATGAAATTTAGAGGAGTAATTTTTTAGGAATGTCATAATTGAAGGAAAAATCTCCTTAGAATAACACCTGACACCATAAATACATCAAAAAGAGTCGGACATAAAGATAAACTTATTGATTTTATGGGCCTGAATTCAATATTTGAATTTATTGGCACAGGAATTGAAATAATATAGGAGAATAAGGTGGGTTACTGATTGTAACTAACTAAATAATAGATAATTGATTAATGAGATATTGTATAACCGCCTCGCAGGTCGGTTTTTAGAATGTCAAAATGACTTAAATATAGCATGAGCAATACTAAATTTTTAAATATTGACAATTTGTCACTTCAGCATATCCTGGATGAAGACTCCGAATTAATTCCGTTGATGACACCGGAAGATGAAGAGGAAATCAGAAAAGAAGACGTACCAAGTGTGCTTCCGATATTACCCTTAAGGAATACCGTATTGTTCCCGGGAGTTGTTATTCCTATCACTGCAGGAAGAGATCAATCCATTAAACTGATCAAGGAGGCCAACAAAGGCATCAAAACCATTGGTGTTGTTGCTCAGAAGAATGAAACGGTGGAACATCCCGGTATAGATGACCTGTACAAAGTTGGAACAGTGGCAAGGATCCTTAAAATCTTAAAAATGCCCGATGGCAACACCATGGTTGTCCTCCAAGGAAAAAAAAGATTCAAGATTGATGCGCTTATTCAGGAGGAACCCTATTTGAAAGCCACGGTGAATGAGCTCAAAGAAATTCCTCCCAGCACCAAGGATTCGGAGTTCAGCGCCATTATTGATTCCATTAAAGATATTTCTTTAAAAATCATCAAAGAGAATCCAAACATACCGACCGAAGCATCCTTTGCCATCAAAAATATCCAAAGCAATTCCTTTTTGATCAATTTTGTATCATCAAACCTGAACCTGACCACTGAAGAAAAACAGGAACTGTTAAACATCAGCAGTTTAAAAAGCAGGGCTCTGGCGACCTTGAAGAAAATGAATAAAGAATTGCAAAGACTTGAACTGAGTCGTGATATTCAATCAAAGGTCCGTGAAGATATGGATCAGCAGCAAAGAGAATATTACCTGCATCAGCAAATGAAAACGATTCAGGAAGAACTGGGAGGTGCGTCACATGATGAGGAAATTGAGGAAATGCGAGAGCTCGCTGCCAGTAAAAACTGGAACAAGGAAATTTCTGAAACATTTGAAAAGGAACTGGGCAGATTGCAAAGAATGAACCCCCAGGTTGCCGAATATTCTGTCCAAAGAAATTATCTTGACCTGTTGCTTGAACTGCCCTGGAACGAATTCTCTGAAGATATATTTGATTTAAAACGAGCTCAAAAGATATTGGACAGAGATCATTACGGGCTGGAAAAAGTAAAGAAAAGAATTATTGAGCATCTCGCCGTATTAAAATTAAAAGGAGACATGAAGTCGCCTATCATATGCCTTTTCGGACCTCCGGGAGTTGGTAAAACTTCCCTCGGAAAATCAATTGCAGAGTCCTTGGGAAGGAAATATGTACGAATGTCATTGGGAGGCCTGCGGGATGAAGCCGAAATCAGGGGGCATCGCAAGACTTATATCGGAGCCTTGCCGGGTCGAATTATCCAAAGCATAAAAAAGGCGGAAACTTCAAATCCCGTTTTTGTTCTGGATGAAATTGACAAGCTAAGTTCCAGTCACAGTGGAGATCCCTCTTCAGCCATGCTTGAGGTCCTGGACCCAGAGCAGAATCAGGACTTTTATGACAATTACCTTGAGGTTGGCTATGACCTGTCAAAGGTGATGTTCATCGCAACAGCGAATAACCTGTCTGAGATTCCCTGGGCGCTCAGAGACAGGATGGAAATCATCAATGTCAGCGGTTACACAATTGAGGAAAAAGTAGAGATAGGCAAACGCCACCTATTACCAAAGCTGCTGTCAGAACATGGCATGACTGCTAAGGATCTGAAAATCGGCAAAAAACAGCTGGAAAAAATTGTTACGGGCTACACGCGGGAATCGGGTGTCAGAGGATTGGAAAAGAAACTGGCCGAAGTGGTTCGATTTGCTGCCAAATCAATAGCCATGGAGGAGGAATACAATATTAAAATCATTGATGAGGACATAGAAAAGATCCTTGGCCCCTCTCATTTGGAAAGGGACAAATATGAAAACAATGAAATTCCCGGCGTTGTTACAGGCCTGGCCTGGACCAGTGTTGGAGGTGATATCCTCTTTATTGAATCGATATTGTCAAAGGGTAAAGGAATTTTGTCCATCACAGGAAATCTTGGAAAAGTGATGAAAGAATCTGCCACCATTGCCCTGGAATATATAAAGGCCAATCTCGATGAATTTGGCATCTCCTATAAAACCATTATCAATAATAATGTTCACATCCATGTTCCTGAGGGAGCCACTCCAAAAGACGGGCCAAGTGCCGGAATCACGATGTTAACCTCCCTGGTGTCTTCCTATACACAAAGAAAGGTAAGGGCCAGGATGGCCATGACAGGAGAAATCACCTTAAGAGGCAGGGTACTTCCAGTCGGAGGAATCAAAGAAAAGATCCTTGCAGCCAAAAGAGCGAATATAAAATATATCGTGCTTTGTGCAGAAAACAAAAAAGATGTTCAGGAAATCAATCCGAAATATTTGAAAGGACTTCATTTCCATTACGTGAATGATATGAAAGAGGTAATTGACTTTGCTTTGCTAAAAGAAAAAGTGAAACATCCCAAAAAATTGGTGTAAGCACTTCAAGACATTCAGTCAAAGGCCATTTCGAAGGAAATGGCCTTTGATTTTTTTGATTATATTTACATATACATAGGGTTTACAATGAAATTTTGAATGGAATTTCAAGTTTGCCCGGTTCACTTGCAGAGCAAAATGGCTTGTTATTAAAGTGAAGCCTTTAAAAATAAGAATATGTTGATCAGACCCCTCATTTTAGTATTGTTCCTCTTGGTTACCACCTCCCAACTCTGTGCTCAGGAGCCAAAGGAACTTTTTCGTTCAGATTCTATACGAGAGATAAGCCTGGAGTTACCGATAAAAGATGTGGTCAATGACACAAAGGAAAGATTGAAACACGATGCCAAATTGTATTATACGAATACTGACGGCAATAGGGTCGAGCATAAGATCAAAGTGAAAGTTCGGGGGAAAACAAGGGCCTTGAAACAAACCTGCTCTTTCCCGCCCCTGGAACTCACTTTTAATAAAACTGACACCAGGAATACAGTCTTTAATGATCAGAAAAAAATCAAACTGGTCACCCATTGCATGAATGATGATATGTATGAAGAGTATGTCCAAAAAGAATATGTGGTTTATAAGATGTATGAAAAAATCAGTCCTTATAGTTTTAACACGCGACTTTTTAAAATAGACTATGTTGATGCCAATAACCCAAAGCGGAAAAATATGCATTACGGGTTCTTCATTGAAAGGCTTAAAGATGTTGCCAAAAGAAACGATATGCGCGTATTGAAAGACTCAATCAGGATTCAGGAGGTTGTGAACAAGGAAGATCTGGATAAGCTGGTCATGTTTGAGTTTATGATCGGTAACCTTGACTGGTCCATACCCAAATTGCACAACATGAAACTCATCATTGGCGACAAAGGGAGTTTACCAGTAGCGGTACCTTATGATTTCGATTATTCCGGGATGGTAGACACCCCCTATGCCCTTCCCCCTGAAGAAAGTAATTTTGCAGATGTGAAGACCAGACATTTCAGAGGTTTCTGCCGTCAGGATGGCTATCGAAGCACCATTGATTTTTATTTGGAAATCGAAAATGAGCTGCTAAATGAAATTGCCAATGCAGACTACCTGAGGGATCAAACCAAAAAGGCAATGACAAAATATATGAATAGCTTTTACAAGAATCTAAAGGACCCAAAATATGTTGAAAAAAAAATCAGCAAGGCCTGCAGGGTAAAACACAAGCATGCATATGAAAAATAACAATCTTCGGCTCAATGTAAATATCGTCCTGTCAATCCTGGCACTCATGGTGCTAACGGGTTTTATCGGACCTGTTGAACCCAATTCCTTGGTTTTTCAAAAAAAATTCAATTATGAAGGTACCAACTCCCTGTATGTGGGAAAAACAGATTATTTTGATTTCCGCTGGATCACAAATCTTGAAGATGAGGGAATTTATGAAATAACTGATGTCAACAACAGAATCCTCTTTTCGGGCGAGACTGGAAAGTCGCGCAGCCACAAGATCAAACTGGAAAGTGATGTAGCACCTCCTTTTAATTTTAAATTCGGCGGTAAGAAGCAGGGCGTGCACCAAGTCAGGATCAGGAAAGGTTTTGAGCTGAACAAAACAAACTATAAAAAAGTTGATTCCGTCTATATCATCGGAGACGTGCACGGAAGATATGACCAGCTCATCAATTTGTTGTCAGCATCAAAGATTATTGATGAAAACCTGAACTGGATCGCAGGAAAGGCCCATATTGTATTTTTGGGTGATCTGTTCGACCGTGGTGATGATGTTACAAAAGTTTTATGGTTCATCCATGAATTAGAGGTGAAAGCTGCAAAGGCAGGTGGTAAATCTCATCTGGTGCTTGGAAATCATGAGATCATGACCATGACGAAAGACCTCAGGTACCTGAGCAGAAAAGAAAACAACATCGCTATTGCCTATGGCCTGAGTTATGACGTTTTGTTTCATCCAATTGATTCCTACCTCGGAGCCTGGCTAAGGAGCAAAGTTTCCTTGCTCAAAATCGATCAGATGGTTATGGCCCATGGTGGAATATTGGATATCGGGCCAATCTCTCTGGAGGAGTTCAACAACAAGGCCTATTTTTTCATGCAGGAACCCATGTACCTCGATATGATGAAAGATGATCCCGACAGCACGCGTTACGACCCCAGGCATTGGTATGAAATGAGCAGTTTCTTCTACCACAGGGAAAGCCCCTACTGGTACCGCGGTTATGTGAATTATGACACCCTTGGCCCACAATTGAATGCCATGCTAAAAAAATACGATTCAAAATTCCATGTGGTCGCCCATACCCCTTTGGAAACCATTACCCAGAAATATGAAGGAAAACTGCTTACAACGGATCTTAATGATGCAGCAACCCAATTGCTCTTAATGGTAAGGCAAAGAAACAAATACAAAAGATTCAAAATTGACAGCGAAGGAATCATAAGTGAACTTTAATCCTGTGATGTGTAAACTTTTTCTCACGCATAGCCGATGATCATTTCAGTCACTGCCTTGCTGAAATGCAAAATAAATTCCTATTTTTGAACAAAGTTATTCGGAATAATGCATTTTAAATATCCAGAAATTCTATTCTTTCTTTTTCTACTCATTATTCCGATACTGATCCATTTATTCCAACTGCAAAGATTTAAAAAAGAGGCCTTTACCAATGTTAAGCTTCTCAAGGAAATTGAACTTGAAACCAGAAAGAGTTCCAAACTGAAAAAATTGCTCATCCTGCTGAGCAGATTGATGCTGCTGTCCTTTCTTATTATTGCCTTTTCCCAACCCTATTTCAGCAGAAATGAAACAGAAGGAAAATACCGGAATGTGATTTATCTCGACAATTCAATGAGTATGCAGGCCAGGGATAAAAACGGGGGTGACCTGCTGCAGGTCAACAAAAACCTTCTCTATGAAAAATTCTCTGAAAACGAGCTTGAATACACCCTCATTACCAATGATAAGACCCTTGAAAATCTTGATTATAATTTGTTCAGGAAAGCTTTACTCGACGTGGATTTCTATCCAGTTAAAAAGGATATCAATCAGGTTCTGCTCCAAATAGACAAGTTGAAAAAAAACTCATCTAACGCTTTATTTAATATAATTTTAATATCTGATTTTCAAATAATTAATAATACAATATCCAAAGAGCATTTGAATGAAAATGATCGCTATAATTTTGTACAACCCGCACTCGCTCAGGTTGAAAATATTTCTATTGACACCGCCTGGATCAGCGAGGAAAAGGAGGAGACTCTCAAGATCAGCTCTGTCGTCAGTAGCTATAAGATGGATGCTTCAGAATTGAGTGTTTCACTCTTTGTGGAAGATAAACTTTATGGTAAAACAAGATTGAATCTTGAGGCAGGTGCAGAAAAAGAAATCGAATTCAGTGTACCATACACTTCTGAATTTCAGGGAAAAATTTCATTGACGGACCACCGCCTGAATTTTGACAATGACCTGTTTTTCTCGATCAATGAAAAAACAAGGACCAAGGTCCTGGTTATCGGTAATGAAAATAAGTTTCTGAAAAGAATTTATCAGCCGGCAGATTTTGAATTGCAGTTCAGCCCCCTGTCGGAGCTTGAACAGGGGATTCTTCGCGATCAGAATCTGATCATCCTGAACGAATTGGAAAAGATACCAAACGCGCTTCTGCAGCTCATGAAAAATTTTGTGCAGGACCATGGCAATCTGGTCATCATTCCCTCTCCTGAAGCCGATATTTTCACTTACAACAATTTTTTCAGTGCGCTAAATATTGGATCCATATCCGGTGCCTCCAGCGAACAAAAAAGAGTCACTTCAATTCATTATGAGCACCCTTTTTTCAATGGCGTTTTTGAGAAAAAAATCATGAACTTTCAATACCCGGTCTTAGAAGGAACCTTTGATGCCCAACTTAATAACTCCTCCCCGCTCCTGTCATTTGAGAACAGGCAGGGTTTTGTTTTTGAAATCCCCTATAGCAGGAACAAGCTCTACTGGATCGCCTCACCCTTATCAGATGAGGGCAATAGTTTTATTAGCTCCCCGCTGATCGTGCCCTTATTTTATAATTTTTCTAAACAACATAAGAGCACTGAAGCCATCTACCGCCTCATTGGAGAAGAAAATCAAATTGAAGTGGCTCAGACCCTTGAAAGCGAGACTCCTTTGACCATTTCAAATGACCAGTCGGAATTTATTCCCCTGCAATCAAAAAGAAATAATAAGGTGCTCCTCACAACCCGGGATTTTCCAAAGGCCTCCGGAGTCTACGAAATAAAAAATGGCGGGATACAGCTCGGTAAGCTGGCATACAATTACAACCGGAAGGAAAGCGAATTGGTGTATAACAAGCTCGACGCCCTGGAGAATATGCCTGAAAACATTCATAGCTACAATTCAGTGGAGGATGTCATAAAAGAATTAAATGACAGGCAGAATAATCAAAATTTATGGCATTTATTTATTATTTTAGCCTTGGTTTTTTTAATCTTGGAAATTTTACTTCAAAAATTTTTGAAGAATTAAATCTTGAGACGACAAGCATCAAAAACAACAAGAAATAAATGAACGTACTTCTAAGATCTGCCAGGATCATCGACAGCAACTCAAGGTATCACAAACAGGTTAAAGATATCTTGATTCAAAATGGCATGATTGTCAAAATTGGGAAAGCCCTGGAAGCCCCGAAAAATGTAAAAGTAATTGAGTTGAAGAACCTTCATGTTTCCGCCGGTTGGTTTGACAGCAGTGTCTCTTTGGGAGAACCCGGTTATGAAGAGCGTGAAAACATCATGCATGGGCTGGAAGTAGCCGCAAAATCAGGATTTACAAAAGTTGCGCTCAATCCGAACACCCAACCCCTGATTGATAATAAATCTGCTGTGGAATTTCTGATCCAGAAAAGCAAGGGGTCAGCTGTTTCATTATATCCCATAGCCAATCTGACTCAAAAGGCAGAAGGCAGGGAACTTGCCGAATTATATGATATGCAAAATTCAGGGGCCATCGCCTTTGGAGACTATAACAAATCTGTTGACAATGTGAATCTTCTGAAAATTGCGCTGCTTTACGCACAAAATTTTGACGGTCTTGTTTTGAGTTTTCCCCAGGATGAAAGCATCGGCGCCCATGGCTTTGTAAATGAAAGTGAACAAACCACTAGGCTGGGTTTGAATGCCATCCCTAATTTATCCGAAGAATTGCAGGTTTCAAGAGATTTGGCGGTTTTGGAATATACCGGGGGAAAACTGCATATTCCCACAATCAGCACCAGCAAGTCTGTTCAGCTCATCAAAGAGGCCAAGAAAAAGGGACTCGATGTCACGTGCAGCCTGGCGGCTCATCATATGTGTATGACCGATGCTGAAATCAAATCCTTTGACGCCAATTATAAGGTGACACCTCCCCTTAGAACAGCCAAAGATGTAAAATCAATGATCAAAGGAGTTCATGACGGAATCATTGACATGATCGTAAGTGATCATAATCCTATCGATATCGAAAATAAAAATGTTGAATTTGAAAAAGGATTCTATGGCACCATTGGCATGGAAAGTTTGTTTGGCAGCATTCACAAAAATCTCGAACTTGAAAAAGCCATAGCCTGTCTTACTGAAAATCCTTGTAAAAGATTTAACCTGCCAGTACCGGTCATCGAAGAGGATCAATTGGCCGACATGACCCTTTTTGACCCGGATACAGAATATATTTTTGAAGTGTCAGATATCAGATCCAAATCTAAAAACTCGGCCTTTCTTGGGAAAGCCTTAAAGGGCAGGGCCTATGGAATTTATGCCAAAAGGAAACTGGTTTTGAATTGAACTCTGAAACTTTTCAGCCCTTAATTTTAAACATAAAAAAGATGATGAATAATCAAATAGTTCAGGATGGTAAGATGATGGCCATCATCAGTTATATTACCGTAATTGGAACATTAATCGCCTTTATCATGAACCAGAACAAACAGAACCCTTTTGCCTCCTTCCATATCAGACAGGCCATCGGGATCTTTCTTGTAGGCCTGGTTGTCAATTTTCTCCAGCGCTATACAAATTTTAACGCAATAGATATAATATTGGCCATCGGGGTATTTATTCTGTGGATCATTGGCCTTATAGGTGCCATACAGGGAGAGGAAAAAACTGTTCCCTTGCTGGGTGAACAATTCCAGGAATGGTTTAGAAACATCCGATAATAGACCCGTCCAAAAATAAAACATCAAATCTGAATCTTTTTTCAGAATAATCAATTGATTCAACCCCTATTTTCATGCCTGAATTTTCATTAGAATTTGTTACGAGAAAACCAAAGATCAATCAGTCAAAGCCCCCATTACTGATCATGCTTCACGGTTATGGCAGCAATGAGCAGGATCTTTTTTCATTCGCAGAAGAATTGCCTGATGAATTGCTTATCATCAGTGTACGTGCGCCCCTTTCCATGGGGTTTGGAAGTTATGCCTGGTACACGATACACCTGGATCAAGGAAGCGACAGATTTTCGGATATTCCCGAAGCGAAAAATGCCTTGAAACTAATTGATAATTTTATTGAGGAGATCATCAAGACCTATGAAGTTGATGAAAGGAATATATTTCTGATGGGATTTAGCCAGGGAGCCATTCTGAGTATTGCCTATGCCCTGAATCATCCGGACAAGATCCATTATGTGACGGCTCTGAGCGGTTATGTGAACCTTGAGCTGATGAAAAAACCATTTGAAACAGCAGCTTTTAAAAATCTGGAGTTTTTTATTTCCCATGGTACGGTAGACCAGGTCATTCCGGTTGCGTGGGCAAGACGCAGCCCCGATTTTTTTGACAAGCTTAAAATTCGGCACAGCTATCAGGAATACCCCGTGGGTCATGGTGTTGCACCCCAAAACTTCTATGACCTGAACGACTGGATCAAAAAAAGATGTACAGGATAAATCATACCGAAACAACTCCTTTTCAGATCGTAGTTCTTGGTTAATTTTGTAGTTTAGCAAAGTTTAAACATGTATATTATGCACCATCTTTTAAAAGTCTTTTTTGCCTTTACCACCATTATGTCTTTGATCTCCTGCGGCTCACCTCAGGATGAACTGAAAAGCCTGATGTCTGTCAATGACAGTCTCAAAAAAGTTTACGCCCCAGACAAAAGGGTCGCTGTTTATGATATTGAATTGTCTGTAAAAAACGGGCTCATCCAAATCAATGGAGAATCAGATCAGGAAAAGGCGCTCAATGCACTGACTTCCAAGCTGAGTGAAAAAGGACTTGGATTTGAGGACCATTCGGTTCTCTTGCCGGATGAAAGCGTAGGTGATACAAAATATGCCGTAGTAAACAATTCAGTTGCCAATATTCGTTCAGGTGCCAGGCACTCGGCAGAACTGGCTACCCAGGCTATTCTTGGATCCACCTTAAAAGTACTTAAAATAGCCGGAAGCTTTTATCTGGTGCAGACCCCTGATGGATATATTTCCTGGGTAGATCACGGAGGAGTCGCTTTAATGACCTCAGATGAATTCGCTCAATGGCAAAATGCACCAAAGATCATCTTTACAAAACCTTTTGGTTACGTATATCAAAACAGCAATACTGAACTGGGAATAACCGGAGACATTGTTATAGGTGCTCAGCTCAATTTTATAGAAGATGCCGGGGAATTTTATAAGGTGGAGTATCCTGACAAAAGGGAGGGTTATCTGAAAAAAACGGAAAGCGAACTTTACATTACATGGATCAATGAACTGCAACCCTCAGGTATGCTGCTTGAACTCTATGGCAAAGAATTAATGGGCGCTCCCTATTTATGGGGTGGCACTTCAAGCAAGGGGATGGACTGCAGCGGTTTTACAAAAACAGCCTATTTAATGAACGGTTATATTATTCCCAGAGATGCTTCCCAGCAGATCATGGCCGGAAAAGATACAGATCCTGATCTCTCATTTTCCAATATGCAAAAAGGGGACCTCATGTTTTTCGGGAAAAAGGCAACTGACAGCACAAAACAGCGGGTGACACACGTGGGTATTTGGCTCGGAAATGAAAAAGGAGAATTCATTCATTCTGCGGGGCGTGTTAAATTGGGCTCTATTGACCCGAATTCACCTCAATATGATGCTTTTAACACCAACAGGTATCTGGGCAGCCGAAGGTATTTGGGTCAAACGGATGACATGATCATCAACCTGAAAAATACAAATGACAAATTAAAATCTTAGGCCTTTTTCGAGATGAAGGATCAGTTCCATTCCCAACCAAAGGAAGTGGTAAATACATAGTCGCTGTCTGAAGCATCCTCAACCGGTTGGTTATCATAATTATATGACAAACCTAAGCGGATATAAAAATCGAGGGGCAAATCGTATTTCATATCAAAATTGAAATCTACCCTGTACCTTCCTCCCTGCGAAAAACTTGGGTAAAGTGCTGCGGTAGTTTGAAGGCTCAGATTGCCGATATCATATTTATTGAATCCAAGACCTACAAATCCTTCAGTACTGTTACGGTCGGGACTTCCTTCTGAAAAATTTTCATTGGTTTGAGCCAGACCAGCATTTGCTGAGAAAAACATATTATTATTTCTGATAAAATAATAACCGGCGCCTACCTGATAAGTGGAACGCAGGGTCAGCAGCTGCTCATCGTTAGACAAGAAGATGGCCTTGGCCTGCAAAAACCAGTCATGCGGCAAATAATATTCTCCGCCTAATTCTGCATCCATCCTATTGATATCACTGCTGCCATCTTGCCTGCTGAGCACGGTTTTGTACAATCCACGACCTCTCCACTTGGTCGCGAGATAACTCGCCTGTAAATTGGTTGTAAATTGTTTAAAATCATTGGCCTTGGTCACTGTAAGACCCAGGTCAAGATCCACTGTGAGTCTAGCCAAAAAATTCTTGCCGATGGGTTCAATAAAAACCACATCTTTCAAACTGTATTCTTCAATATTGCCTTCATTGTAAAGGGCTACCACCATTTCTTTATCAGAAACACTTTTGACGGTTGTTGTGATCCTTTCTCCATCGGTCAGCGACACTATAAATTGCCTGTCACTCTTAATTTCCCTGACTTCTCCCCATTTTATCTTGAAATCCGAGTCATCATAAGAAGTGCTGAAAATCAATATGCTCCGGTCCATCTCTTTTATTTCCCCAACCAAAACATCATTATTGGCAAGTTTAATTGTATCATTCTGAGCGTAAGCCAAAATACTTATAAGTCCCAATAAAAAGAATATGTAAATCTTATTTTTCATGAGTCATAATTTTGTTCAAATATAATAATTTGTTGTAAGACAAATCAACTTATGTTCATCCAGATGGATCCGTCTCTCACAATCTGCTCATAAGTACTCCAGACAACCCTGTGATCCGGATCGAGATGTCCCATTTCAGATCCCGCTATATCCCTGGCAGCTTTTCTTGCCTTATACAAAACTTTGGAATCGTGGACGATGTCAGCAATACGCAGGTTCAAAACACCACTTTGCTGGGTTCCCATCAAATCACCAGGCCCCCTGAGTTTCAGGTCAACTTCTGCAATTTTAAATCCATCATTGGTTTCAACCATGGTTTGCAACCTGGTTTTCGCCTCCTTGGTCAGCTTGACACTCGAAAGCAAAATACAATAGCTTTGATCGGCACCCCTTCCTACCCGTCCTCTTAACTGATGGAGTTGAGAAAGTCCAAAACGTTCGGCACTCTCAATGATCATGACACTTGCGTTCGGGACATTGACGCCCACCTCTATCACGGTTGTGGCCACCATGATCTGGGTTTGTCCCTCAACAAAACGCTGCATTTCATATTCCTTATCGGCTGATTTCATTTTACCATGGACAATACTGATCCGGTAGTCCGGTAAGGGAAATGCTCTTGAAATGCTTTCATACCCATCCATAAGATCCTTATAATCCAGTTGTTCAGATTCCTGAATAAGCGGATAAACGATATAGATCTGTCTGCCCCTGGCCACCTCCTCCTTTATGAACCTGAAAACAGACAGCCTGTTGCTGTCATATTTGTGCAGGGTTCTGATCGATTTTCTTCCCGGGGGCAATTCATCGATAACCGAAATATCCAGGTCACCATAGACACTCATGGCCAGGGTTCTCGGAATCGGGGTAGCGGTCATTACAAGAATGTGTGGCGGTAACTCATTTTTCATCCACATTTTAGCTCTTTGCGCCACTCCAAACCGGTGTTGCTCATCAATAATGGCCAGTCCGAGATTGGCAAATTTCACCTTGTCTTCGAAAATCGCATGTGTTCCGATGATAATATGCAGGGTTCCGTTTTCCAGTTCTTCATGAATGACCTTTCTCTGAGCCTTTGAAGAGGAACCGGTCAGCAGCCTCACCCCTATTTCCATGTCCTGAAGCAATTCCCTGACAGCATTAAAATGTTGTGAAGCCAAAATCTCGGTCGGAGCGATGAGGGCAGACTGATAGTCATTATCTGCAGCGATCAACATACTGAGTACAGCAACAATCGTTTTTCCTGAGCCTACATCTCCCTGCAGCAGTCTGTTCATCTGTGCCCCTGTATTGAGATCTCTTCTGATCTCTTTCAACACTTTTTTCTGAGCCCCGGTCAGGTCAAAGGGAAGAAATTTATTGTAAAACTCAAGAAAATAATCTCCAACCTTTTCAAAGACAAAACCTTTGTTCTTTTTTTTATTTGTCAGGTTCTTTACAATGAGTTGTAATTGAATAAAAAATAGTTCTTCAAATTTCAATCTGTATTCGGCCTGCGACAAAAGCTCCTGATTTTGAGGAAAATGTATATTGAACATGGCCTTGTTTTTAGGAATGAGCCCATTTGATACCATCAGTTTTTCAGACAAGGTTTCCGCAAATTTTCCTTTGCATTCCTGAAAAAGGTTTTGCATCAGTTTTTGCATCACCCTGTTACTCACCCCTTTAATACTTAACAGTTCCGTTGAACGATAAACGGGCTGCATAGCTGCCTTGAATCCTTTTTTATAATCACTCAGCAATTCCATTTCAGGATGTGGCATGGTATAGTTCCCGTTATAATAATTCACTTTTCCAAAAATCACATAGGGCACATTGAGCTTCATGTGCTCCCTGATCCATTTGGCTCCTCTGAACCAAACAAGTTCCATGCTGCCGGATGCATCCATGAAACTGGCCACAAGTCTGCTCCCTTTTTTTTGCTTTACAGACCTCATGGATGTAATCTTCCCAACAAGCTGAACCTCAGCACTATTATTTTGCAATTCTTTTATTTGATAGAATTTGGTTCTGTCAATATAGCGATGAGGAAAAAAATTTGCCAGATCGGCATAGGTGAAAATTCCCAGTTCTTTTCCCAGTAACTGAGCCCTTGCCGGCCCTACTCCTTTGAGGTATGCTATAGAAATCTGAAAGTTAATCATCAAGGTCCTTAATGGATTTACGAAGATATAAAACTGAATTGTTTTGTATATTTTTTACATTTGATTTTTTAAAAATTTAATGGCTGCAACGATAGATATAAAAGAATTTTTAGATGAAAAGGTTTTGTTTTACAACCAACCCGAATTCATTAGCAGTGACCCGATACAGGTTCCTCACCGTTACCAGCTCAAAGAGGATATTGAAATAGCTGCTTTTTTAACCGCAACCATTTCTTGGGGAAATCGTAAAATGATTATCAAAAACGCAGGGAGAATGATGGATCTTATGGGCAATTCCCCATATGACTTTGTCATGCATTATGATCAGGACAGTATTGATCAATACGTTCACCGGACTTTCAATACAACAGACCTTAACTTCTTTATTCGATCCCTGAAAAATATTTATGAGAACCATGATGGAATGGAAATGGCATTCCTTAAAAATGTTACGGGAAACAATGTACAAGAAGGTATTCATCATTTCAAGAAGCTTTTTTTTGAAATAGAACACCCATTAAGAACCCTGAAACACGTGTCGGACCCGCTGAAAGGCTCCGCGGCAAAAAGGATCAACATGTTCTTAAGATGGATGGTGAGAAAAGACAGTGCCGGAGTGGACTTCGGCATCTGGGAGGGCCTTTTACCTTCACAATTGTCCTGTCCGCTGGATGTTCATTCTGGAAATATTGCCAGAAAACTGGGTTTACTGCACCGCAAGCAAAATGACGCCAGGGCGCTGGCTGAACTGGATGCAAGCCTGAGGGCCATGGACCCTTTGGATCCGGTAAAATACGACTTTGCCCTTTTTGGATTAGGAGTATTTGAAAAGTTTTGACAGAAGCCTGCTTAAAAATGATTTTTGATCTGGGATGAATCTCCTTGTGTAATTATTACCTACCTTTGGCTCCCTAAAATTAAACGTTAATGCGCTTACATAGAAATCTGGTATTTGCTGTAATTCAAGCTCTTGATCTGATATATAACGAGCAGGAATATGCTGACAAAGTGGTACAAAAAACATTGAAACTCGACAGTCGATGGGGCTCCAGAGACAGAAAATTCATTGCTGAGACCATTTATGACATGGTCCGATGGAAAAGATTGTACAATGAAATAGCCGGAACCAAAGGCCATTATACCAGGGACAACCTATGGAAAAATTTCGCCGTATGGGCTGTTTTAAAGGGAATCAGTCTTCCTGACTGGAAATATTTTACAGATACTCCTGCCCGCAGAATCAAAGGCAAGTTTGATGAATTGCAAAAAATCAGGAAATTCAGGGAATCCATTCCTGACTGGATGGATGAAATGGGGTCCAGCGCCCTTGGCGGCAAGTGGGATATCGAAATAAAGGAACTGAACCAGCAGGCCAGGGTCATTCTTCGGGTCAATACCCTGAAAACGACAAGGCAGGAACTACAGAAAATATTGAGAGACGAAGAAATTGACACAGAGGTCATTCCAAAATATCCCGATGCGCTGGTATTGGTTGAAAGGAAAAATGTCTTTTTGACCCAAGCATTTAAAAAAGGCCTCTTTGAGGTTCAGGATGCTTCTTCTCAGCTGGTAGCCCCCTTCCTCGATGTGAGACCAGGACAGAAAGTCGTCGATACTTGCGCAGGAGCCGGTGGAAAAACGCTTCATCTGGCCTCTCTGATGGAAAATAAAGGGCAAATCATTGCCATGGACATCCATGCGCATAAACTGGCAGAATTGAAAAAAAGAGCCAAACGTGACGGAGCCCATAATATTGAGACCCGAACCATTGAGGGAACCAAGGCGATTAAAAAACTCAAGGGAAAAGCCGATCGGGTGTTGATCGATGCTCCATGCAGCGGCTTGGGGGTCTTGAAAAGGAACCCCGATTCAAAATGGAAACTGAATCCTGAATTCATTGAAAGAATTAAAAAAACCCAGGCGGAAATCCTTGACCAGTATTCGTCTATGGTAAAAAACGGAGGCAAACTGGTGTATGCCACCTGCTCGATCTTACCTTCAGAAAATGAATTACAGGTAAAGGCTTTTTTAAAAATCCATGCTGAGTTCACTTTGATCAGAGAAAAGAAAATATCTCCCGCTGCCTCCGGTTTTGACGGGTTTTATATGGCGCTGATGGAGAAAAAATAACAAAATTTGAAAAGGATTAGTTTTCATATTTAAATTCCAATGAAATATGGAGGGCCCTTACCATTTTACATCTGAAAGGCTCGGATTCAGAAACTGGATATTGTCAGATATTGAGAAAATGGTCCGGATCAATGCCGATCAGGAGGTCATGAAATTCTTTCCTTCCCTGCCCTCAAAACAGGAAACTGTTGCCTTCATTCAGAGGATGCAAACACAATTTGCCAAAAAAAATTATTGTTATTTCGCTGTAGATGAACTGGCATCAGGAACTTTTATTGGATTCACAGGGCTTTCCGACCAAAACTATGAGAGCGATTTCACCCCTCATACAGACATTGGTTGGAGGCTCAGCAGGTCATTCTGGTCCAGGGGTTATGCCACTGAAGGAGCAAAAGCCTGCCTCGAATACGCCAAACAACATATGAATCTTCCCGAAATATTTGCTGTGGCACCAAAGGTTAATTTAAATTCGATCAGGGTCATGGAAAAGATCGGGATGTCTTTTGTCAAAAATTTTGAACATCCGGGCCTTCAGCACAATGCAAGCCTTAAGACCTGTGTGCTGTATTCATATAAAATGAGTTGCAATTATTGACCTCCAGACTCAGTACCCTTCATTTTTTATTCAATATTATTAACATTCACATCAATAATACAAGGCTAATTGATTAAATTTGCACTTTTCAAAATCATCACGATAACACCAGTCAAATGATCTACTTTTTTAATCAGAATCAAACCGTATTTGCAGTTGCTTCTCATTCAGAAATTCATCCCAAAAACATTGAAAAATTAATTTGGCTGTTTGGTAATGCCCGACAGTTGAATGAGAAATCCCTGGAAGGAAGCTTTATTGGTCCCAGAAAAGAAATGATCAGTCCATGGAGTACCAATGCCGTTGAAATAACCCAGAATATGGGCATAAAGGGAATAACCCGGATTGAGGAGTTCATGCATACGGAAAAGACCAGACCTGAATATGATCCGATGATACAGCAGCATTATCTCAAATTGGACCAGGACCTTTACAAAGTGGATATTGCTCCCGAGCCTATTCTGGAAATTGAAGATATTGCTGCCTATAATGAAACAGAAGGGCTGGCTTTGAACAAAGAAGAAATAGTTTACCTGAATGATCTTTCAAAAAAACTGGGCAGAAAATTAACCGACTCTGAAATATTTGGCTTTTCACAAGTGAATTCTGAACACTGCAGGCATAAAATATTCAACGGAACCTTTGTGATCGATGAAAAGGAAAAACCGAGTTCCCTTTTTAAAATGATCAAAAAAACAGCTGCCGAAAATCCAAATTCGATTGTATCTGCCTACAAAGACAATGTAGCCTTTATAGACGGCCCCATTATTGAACAGTTTGCGCCAAAATCATCGGACAAGCCCGATTTTTATGAAAAAAAAACAATAAAATCAGTTATTTCACTTAAAGCCGAGACCCATAATTTTCCTACAACAGTTGAGCCTTTCAATGGGGCGGCAACCGGTTCGGGAGGTGAGATCAGAGACAGGCTTGCCGGTGGCAAAGGATCCTTACCCCTGGCGGGAACAGCAGTGTATATGACCCCTTATTCCAGGCTGACAAAAAACAGACCCTGGGAAAACATGGCCGAAAGAAAATGGTTGTATCAAACTCCAATTGAACTCTTGATCAAGGCCTCTAACGGGGCTTCTGATTTTGGAAACAAATTTGGTCAGCCTTTGATTTCAGGTTCATTATACACCTTTGAACATGAAGAGCAAGAGCGTATTCTTGGCTATGATAAGGTGATCATGCTGGCCGGTGGTATTGGGTATGGAAAGGAAGCTGACAGTTTAAAAGAAAAACCTATCAAAGGAGACAGCATTATACTCATGGGAGGAGACAATTACCGCATTGGTATGGGAGGTGCTGCAGTGTCCTCCGCCGATACGGGCGCCTTCAATTCAGCGATTACCATGAATGCCGTACAAAGGTCCAATCCTGAAATGCAAAAAAGAGTGGCCAATACCATACGCGGGATGGTTGAGGGTCCTGAAAACAAGATCATCTCCATCCATGATCACGGAGCAGGGGGGCACTTGAATTGCCTGTCAGAATTGGTTGAAGACACAGGAGGGATCATTGATCTTGATGCTTTGCCGGTGGGAGACAAGACCCTTTCATCCAAGGAGATCATAGGTAATGAATCACAGGAAAGGATGGGACTTGTCATCCATGAAAATGACCTGTCCTACCTCCATAGAATAGCTGACAGGGAGCGAGCTCCAATTTACGATGTAGGGAAAGTGACGGATGATTTCAGGTTTACCTTCAAATCGGAAAAAACGGGTGCCACGCCTATGGATTTTGACCTTGCGGATATGTTCGGAAGCTCTCCCAAGACCATCATGAATGACAAAACCATTGACAGGAAGTATGCCAGGGTAACTTATGATCCGACAGAGATTTATGAATATACCAAACAGTTATTGCAACTGGAAGCCGTGGCCTGTAAAGATTGGCTCACCAACAAAGTGGACCGATGTGTTGGCGGTAAAGTAGCGAAACAACAGTGTGCCGGTTCCCTGCAGTTGCCATTAAATGATGTGGGCGTCATGGCACTGGATTACGAAGGATCAAAAGGAATTGCCACCTCTATAGGTCATGCCGCCGCCAGTGCCCTGATTGATGAAAAAGCAGGATCAAGAAACGCAATCGCCGAATCCCTGACCAATATTGTTTGGGCACCCCTGAAAGACAATCTGAAATCGGTTTCCTTGTCTGCCAACTGGATGTGGCCCTGCAAGAATGAAGGTGAAGATGCAAGGCTGTACAATGCAGTCGAGGCCGTGTCAGATTTTTCGATTGCCCTGGGGATCAATGTTCCAACAGGAAAGGATTCCTTGTCGATGAAACAAAAATATGCCGATCAGGAGGTCATTGCACCAGGCACTGTGATCATATCCGCAGCCGGCGAATGTGCCGACATCAGGAAAGTAGTTGAACCAGTCTTGCAAGCCGGAACGAGCAATCAGATTTATTATATCGATTTTTCCGGAGACACCTTAAAACTAGGAGGTTCCAGTTTTGCACAGATTAGAAACAGTATTGGTCAGGAAACACCCACTGTGAATGATGCAGTGTATTTCAAGAACTGTTTTAACACCATTCAGGAACTGATTAAAAAAGACCTGCTGCTCGCAGGGCACGACATTTCAGCGGGCGGCTTAGTCACGACCCTGCTTGAAATGTGTTTTGCCGAAAATAACCTGGGAGCGAACATTGACCTCTCTCAAATAAATGAAAAAGATCCTGTGAAATTACTGTTCGCTGAAAATAGCGGGGTGATCATTCAAAGCAATGGTTCAAAACAGGTAGATGACATCCTGGAGGCCCATGGGATCGTGTTCCATAAAATTGGTTCTGCCACACAGGGAACTTCTTTGAGGATTTCTAATTTTGATTTGGAATTCAATATTGAAACATACAGAGATTACTGGTTCAAAACCTCATTCCTTCTTGACAAACAGCAAACTGCCAACAATCTGGCCGAAGACAGATTTAAAAACTATAAAGATCAGCCCTTACAGTTTGATTTCCCTGCTCATTTTACAGGGAAATTATGCAATAGCGATGCCGAAAAACCAAGGCCTAAGGCAGCGGTCATCAGGGAAAAAGGATCGAATAGTGAAAGAGAAATGGCAAATGCAATGTACCTTGCCGGATTTGACGTTAAAGATGTACACATGACGGATCTGATCAGCGGAAGAGAAACCCTGGAAGACATTCAATTTATTGGCGCCGTGGGTGGCTTTTCAAATTCAGATGTACTGGGTTCTGCAAAAGGCTGGGCCGGGGCATTTTTATACAATGAAAGGGCAAATAAAACCCTGAAAGCGTTTTTTGAAAGAGAAGACACCTTGTCTGTTGGCATTTGCAACGGTTGCCAGCTGTTTGTCGAATTGGAGATGATCAATCCTGACCATGATGTCAAGCCAAAGATGTTGCATAATGATTCTTTTAAGCATGAAAGCAGTTTTACCTCCGTAAAAATTCAAAAAAACAACTCGGTGATGCTGTCAAGCCTGGCAGGCCATACACTTGGGGTTTGGATTTCACATGGAGAAGGTAAATTCAGTTTCCCCTATGAGGAATCAAAGTACAATATAGTGGCCAAGTACGGTTATGAGGGCTACCCGGCCAACCCGAATGGTTCAGATTTCAATACCGCTATGATGGCCAGTGATGACGGTCGTCATTTGGTGATGATGCCCCATATTGAAAGGTCCATCTTTCAATGGAACTGGGCGAATTACCCAACCGGCAGAAAGGACGAAGTGAGCCCATGGCTCGAGGCATTTGTAAACGCTCGCAAATGGCTGCAGAAATAATCAAGGGGATCATTTGAGGCATTCTTGAATGAATTGTCCTCAATTCATCATACACCTATGAAAAAAACCTCAAGGTCCTTGTACCTGAGGTTTTTTTTATTCTCTTAGATTTTCACTGCCCTTGCTTCATTAAAAAATCATTTGATCAAGTTTTTTGCTTTTTCTTTCGAGCCGCCGGAAACAAAACATTGTTCAGGATCAGTCTGTAACCAGGAGATGTAGGATGCAGGTCGAGTTCCGTTTTTGGATCCCCTACCCTGTGCTGGTAGTCTTCAGGATCATGACCCCCAAAAAAAGTAAACATTCCCTTACCCTTGACCCCGTGTATGTATCTCGCCTCGCCATTCACATTATTTTGCCCCATGATCATGACCGTAGGCTTGATCAAGTTTGGTTCAAAGGCAGTAGTCTGACCCATAAAACCTTTGATCATCAGTGTATGATTCTGACAAAGCATGCTGGGAACCATGTCCCATTTTGCAGAATAAGCCTTTAATTCAAAATAATCTTCCGGTTTAAGTACTTTTCTTTTTCGTGTCGTATCGATATTAGAGAATTCATAAATGATCGGATTGCGCTCGAGGGTAAAATCTTTAAAGGCAAAGGTCTTCTCATAATCCAGTTGCTCCTGGTATCCTCTGTCTGAAGGGTCTCCGTCAAACATAACTTCACAAATATCCACCCCTTCTGCCGAAAGGGCAATGTCGAAACTATCTGTGGCTGAGCACATGGCAAACATAAAGCCTCCGCCAACAACATAATCTCTTATTTTCAAGGCAACGTCCAGTTTTTGTTCCGAAACTTTTTGATAACCCAGATCTAAGGCCCTTTTTTCAGCATTCACTTTGCTCTCGATATACCAGGGCGCGCTTCTGAAAGCCCCGTAGAACTTTCCAAATTGCCCGGTAAAATCTTCATGATGCAAATGCAGCCATTCGTACAAGAGTAATTTATCTTGCAACACCTCTTCATCATAGACAACATCATAAGGAATCTCTGCAAATTCCAGCACCATGGTCACGGCGTCGTCCCAAGGTTGGTTCTCCTTGGGTGAATAGACTGCAATTTTCGGTGCCTTTTCCAAAATTACGGCCTCCATGTTTTGTGACGGACTTGCAATAAGTTCGAGAATCTTTACAGCTTCAATTTCTGAAATGACCTCAAAAGAAACACCACGTACGGTACACTCTCTTCGAAAATTCTCATGGTCTTCAAGCAGGAAGGATCCACCTCTGTAATTCAGCAACCATTGTACCTTATTGCCTTGCAGCAATGAAAAGTATGTGATCCCGTAGGCTTTCAAATGATTTTTCTGAGAGGTTGCATCCATCGGGATAAGCAAATAGGATCCATATACCGCAGTGTTAAAAAGCAATAACACCAGCAAACTAAAAAAATTCTTTGGTTTGAAAAATGTCTTACAAAAAACCATATGATTATAAAGGCTACTGTAAATTAAAACGGAACGTCATCATCATTGTTCATGTTCCCAAAGGCATCGTTTGCACTTGTAAAATTACTCGGAGAGATCGTGTCTGAGTTCATTGAAGACTGAAACTCTGTTTCAA
Source organism: Flavobacteriaceae bacterium (assembly GCA_024644745.1). Classification (GTDB taxonomy): domain Bacteria; phylum Bacteroidota; class Bacteroidia; order Flavobacteriales; family Flavobacteriaceae; genus Lutimonas. The sequence goes on along the minus strand of JAHEHF010000003.1, from coordinate 33,611 downwards.
AGCCTTCGTCAAGATTGGCAAATTTCGCCAGCCTGCCAATGAACTTCATACGAATGCTGTCCAGTCCTCCATTACGGTGTTTTGCCACAATAAACTCTGCCTGGCCTTCACAAGGAGTTCTTTCATCATCGTCCCATTCGGTAAGGCCGTAATATTCGGGCCTGTAAATAAAGGAAACAATATCGGCGTCCTGCTCAATGGCACCCGATTCCCGTAAATCTGACAGCAAGGGTCTCTTGCTTCCCCCTCTTGTTTCAACCGCCCTCGATAACTGTGACAAGGCAATCACCGGCACATTAAGTTCCTTGGCCAGTGCCTTGAGGTTTCTTGATATGGTAGAAATCTCCTGTTCCCTGTTCCCTGAGCTCTTGGTGCTGGAACCAGCGGTCATCAGTTGAAGGTAATCAATAATTACAATTTTTACATCATGCTGGGAAACGAGTCTCCTGGCCTTAGCGCGAAGGTCAAATACCGACAAAGAAGGTGTGTCATCAATGAAAATAGGAGCATCGGACAATTTTTTAACCTTAACGTTAAGTGCCTCCCATTCGTAGGTTTCAAGGCTTCCCTTTCTCAATTTTTCAGAAGAAATACCCGTTTCACTGGAAATCATTCTGGTGATCAGTTGAACCGATGACATTTCCAATGAAAAAATTGCCACCGCAATGTCAAAATCGATCGCGATGTTCTTCGCCATAGACATCACAAAGGCCGTTTTACCCATCCCGGGACGAGCAGCCAGAATCACAAGGTCAGACGGTTGCCACCCTGAGGTCAGTTGATCCAACTTGCTGAAGCCCGTGGCAACACCGCTCATGCCTTCCTGATTCGAAATATCTTCAATTTTTTTCAGGGCCTGGGTTACCAGGTTATGTGCGGCTTCAGAACTCTTTTTTAAATTTCCCTGGGTGATGTCAAATAATTTGGTTTCAGCCTCATCAAGCAAATCAAATACATCGACGGTTTCATCATAGGAATTTGTGATAATCTCACTTGAAATGGTAATCAGCCTTCTTTGGATGAACTTCTGCAGGATGATCCGGGCGTGAAATTCAATATGAGCAGCCGATGAGACTTTCTGACTCAGGCTGATCAGGTAAAAGTCGCCCCCGACAGCTTCAAGTTTTTCAGATTTTTTTAACTGATTAGAAACAGTCAGCAAATCTATGGGTTCAGAATTTTCAAACAGAGCAAAAATGGCTTCATAGATAAATTGGTGTGCAGGCTTGTAAAAAGCTTCCGAATGAAGGATGTCAATTACGTCATCCACACCTTTCTTGTCGATCATCATTGCCCCTAAAACGGCCTCTTCAAGGTCAATAGCCTGCGGAGGGATCTTCCCTTGTTCAAGGTTTATTATTGTTCCTTTTCCCTTGCTTTGGTACGATATTGATCTTGCTGAATCCATGTGGCAAATGTAATTGTTTAAGGATTTAAAACTATTAAAATGTTCTATTTAAAATTAACATTATTTGTTAACAATCAAAATGATGTTAATAAAGCCAGGTTCAAAACATCATTGCTTACAAAAGGTGGCTAGGTTTGGATTTTCTATATGAAAAAATGAAAATCTTAATAAATTAATTTGCAATTCTTTAGCATCCGGTGCATCGGATACGAACAATGAAATCAATCAAAAACTAAATTGTTAATGTTGTTAATAATTTGTTCTTTTGTTCAGATATTCCACCATGCAATGTATAAAGAAAAAAGAAATATCCTTTTATCAATTTTCCTTTTTTTTCAAATAGGTCTGGTAGCCGTTTTTTCTTATTTTCCTGACTTTATTGACAGGTTCTATGCCGATGGGCTTTACCCGGTCATTGCAGCCGTACTGAGATTCCTTTTCGGCTGGCTGCCCTTTTCAATTGGCGATCTGCTTTATGCCCTGCTGCTGTTTCTGGTCATTCGTGCTGTTTACAGAATCATTGCGAACAAGATGAGAAACAGAAAAAAATACCTCTTCGAACTCCTGGCCGGAATATCCGTATTTTATTTTTGCTTCTATCTCTTTTGGGGACTCAACTATTCGAGAAGCCCGGTCTCCAAAACCATGCGGTTAAAGAAAGAAAAATTTGATATAGAACAGCTGGAACAAACTACTGCCAGAATCATGGAGCATACCCTGAATTTACAAAACCGGCTTGTGGTCAACGATTCACTACCCGTTATTGTTCCTCATACCAAGGATGAAATTCTAAAATTGACAAAAAACGGATACGACAATCTGGGTAAAAAGTTTGAGCAGTTCCGCTACACGAGAAGTTCCTTAAAACCATCGCTTTTCAGCCTTCCATTAACTTATATGGGATTTTCAGGATATTTCAACCCCTTGTCAGGCGAAGCCCAGGTCGATCATTTGATTCCGAAAATCACGCTTCCCTTTACAAGCTCTCATGAAGTAGCCCATCAATTGGGAATTGCATCTGAAAGTGAGGCCAATTTTATCGGGTTTTTGGCAGCGGCGCATCACAATGATCCCTATTTTCAGTATGCGGCTTACCTACTGGTCCTGCGCTATGCTTTACTGGACATCAATCGCTACGACAAGGACCTGTTCAAGACCTATATTGACAGGCTCCCTCAAGGTATCTTAAAAAATATTCGTGAATCTGACGAATTCTGGCGAAAATATGAAAATCCTTTTGAGCCCTTCTTCAAGATCTTTTATGATCATTATTTAAAATACAACCAGCACGAAGACGGGCTGGAGAGCTATAACCAGATCATGGATCTGCTCATTTCCTATGAACAGGAATATACACTGGATTTTAATTGATACATTTGAAATCTAAATTTCAATATCTTATGAAGAAAATAATTGCCTTGGTTTTATTGCTTCAGCTCATTACAGTAAACTCGCAGAAGTACGTTCCTAAAATCGCTGGCCTTACATCAGAAAATGAAAATCACGCCGCATTGATAAATGCGAAATTATATAGTTCTCCTGATCAGGAAGTCAGTAATGGGATCCTTTTCATCAAAAATGGCAAAGTAGTTGGATCCGGATCAAACATGATCATTCACGAAAACTCGGTAATTATTGATCTGAAAGGAAAAAGTACCACCCTTCCCATCAGTAAGGGAAATGCCCTTGATTTGAGGGGGAACTTGTTGTCCAGGGCTTTTATAGATGGTCGTGATATCAGTCTTGAAACCCATGAGACCAAATTATGGAAACGCTATATGGAAAAATTTTCACAAGCTGCGGAATAGATAAAATTGCCACTGATCTGGTTTTTAAATTCATCACATGATCAAAGAAATCTCAAGTACCCAGAATGACCTGATTAAAGAAATCATTCAATTACAGACCAAGTCTAAAATTAGAAAGAAAAAGGGCCTGTTTGTCATTGAAGGGCTAAGGGAAATAAAGCTTTCTGTGGCCTCGGGTTATGTGATTCAGAAACTCCTGTTTTGTGAGGATATTATTGCCAGGGAAGCACTTGACGGGCTGCTGGAATTGATCGAGGTAAAAAATATAGAATTGATACGTGTATCTTTGAAGGTTTACGAACGGATCGCTCACAGAAAAGGAACTGAAGGAATAATTTCGGTGTCATTATTTAAAATATTGAAATTAAACGATTTAAAATTAAATAAAAATCCGTTAATTCTGGTAGCAGAAGCCTCCGAAAAGCCAGGCAATTTAGGTGCCTTGTTCCGAACAGCGGATGCAGCAAACCTTGATGCGGTAATCATTGCAAATCCAATTACTGACCTTTACAATCCGAATATCATCAGGTCGAGTGTGGGCTGTGTTTTTACCAATCAAATTGCTGTAGGATCAACAAATGAAATTCTTACATTTCTGAAGCAGCGGGAGATTCATATTTATTCTGCAGCTTTGCGCAGTGACAGTGTCAGGTATGACCAGGTGGCTTATAAAAATCCTTCAGCCATCGTAGTAGGAACTGAAGCAACCGGATTGAGCCGGGAATGGACCGAAGAGGCCACAGAAAACATCATCATACCTATGCAAGGTAAAATAGACTCATTAAACGTTTCTGTTTCGGCTGCAATTGTTATTTTTGAGGCCAAAAGACAAAGAAACTTTGAAACCCTGCAATAAAATGTTGACCAATTAATCATAGATCAATGACTCCAGAAGTATTATTCTTAATTATTATCGGTATTCTTATTATTGATTTTATCGTTGATACATATATTGACTACTTAAATTCCAGGCGTTTTGACGACAAGATCCCCGAAGAATTAAAGGATGTTTACAACGAAGACGAGTATTACAAATCTCAGTCTTATAAAAAAGAGAACTACAGGTTTTCTTTGATCACCAGCAGCTTTAAAATTTTACTGACACTCGCTTTTTTTCTTTTCAAAGGATTTGCATGGGTTGATGAATTTGCGAGAAGTTATAGCAGTAATGAAATTACCGTTGCCCTGATCTTCTTTGGGGTCATCATGATAGGAAGTGACATCATCAATACCCCCTTCTCCTACTATCACAATTTTGTAATTGAAGAAAAATACGGGTTCAATAAAAGTAGCAAACGCCTATTTTTTACAGACAAACTCAAGGGCTGGTTGCTCAGTGTCATCCTTGGAGCTGGCGTCCTGTCGATTATCATGTGGTTCTATGAAATAGCCGGAGACTTGTTTTGGATATACGCATGGATCTTCATTGGTCTTTTCACGATTTTTATGACCATGTTCTACTCATCGCTGATCGTTCCTATATTCAATAAGCAAAAACCTTTGGAAGCGGGTGACCTGAAAAATGCCATCCAGGAATTTGCCAAAAAAACGGGATTTAAACTCAACAATATCTTTGTCATAGACGGCTCAAAAAGATCGACCAAGGCCAATGCTTACTTTTCCGGTTTTGGAGGTAAAAAAAGAATTGTTTTGTATGACACGCTTATTGACGATCTTACTCCGGAAGAGATTGTAGCTGTTTTAGCGCATGAAATAGGGCATTACAAGAAAAAACACGTCATGATCAACATGGCCATATCTCTTTTCGTTACGGGATTCACCCTCTATGTATTCTCACTGCTGATCAATAATGCCCTGCTGTCTCAAGCCTTGTCTGTAGAGATCCCCAGCTTTCATATTGGCCTGATCACTTTCGGAATACTTTACAGCCCAATATCCGAACTTACAGGTATCATTATGAATTATATGTCCAGAAAATTCGAGTACGAGGCAGATGATTTTGCCAAATCCAATTTCGATGGTGAGGCCTTGATCTCTTCGCTTAAAAAACTGTCAAAAAACAGCCTTAGCAATCTCACCCCTCACAAAGCGAATGTATTCCTGCACTACTCGCACCCTACTCTGCTGCAAAGGGTCAGGAATCTAAGATCGCTTTAATCAGGCGGCCGAGCTGCAGTTTTTTTTGATTCTTAAAAACTTGTTATTTAATGTGCTTTATACTATTTTTAGTCGGTGGCATATACAATTACATTAGAGCAGGAAAAGAAGGAAATAGCAAGTCGCTATAAAGACATGCTGAAAGACACGTACCAGACTTTGTCGAATGAAGATAAGGTTTTGATACGCAAGGCCTTTGACATTGCATTGGATGCGCACAAGGACCAGAGAAGGAAAACAGGTGAGCCGTATATTTATCATCCCATCGCCGTAGCTAAAATTGTGGCGAATGAAATAGGACTTGGAGCCCATTCAATTGCCGCGGCCCTTTTACATGATGTGGTTGAAGATACAGACTACACTTTTGCAGACATCGAACAACTATTTGGTGAGACCATTGCAAAGATCGTCAACGGCCTCACAAAGATCTCCAGGTTGCAAAAAGACCAGGATGCATCCATTCAGGCAGAGAATTTCAGAAAAATGCTCCTGACCCTCAATGATGACGTCAGGGTGATCCTGATCAAAATCGCAGACCGTTACCACAATATGCAGACACTTGATTCGATGCGAGCTGACAAACAGGTGAAGATCGCTTCGGAAACGCTCTTTATCTATGCTCCATTGGCGCATCGCCTTGGACTTTACAACATCAAGACCCAGCTTGAGGACCTCGGGCTGAAATACACCGAGAGTGAAGTTTTCAAAGATATTGAGGAGAAAATTTCGGAGAGTAAGGAAGAGCAGGAAAAATATATTGACAGTTTTACTAAAATCATCAAGGACTCCTTAGACAAAGAAGGCTTCAAATACACAATTAAAGGGCGCACCAAATCGATCTACTCCATCAGGCGAAAAATGCTGAACCAGGGGGTTTCTTTTGAGGAAGTTTACGACAAGTTCGCCATCAGGATCGTGTACAAATCAACTTTGAAGAATGAAAAATTTGATGCCTGGAAAATTTATTCCATCGTAACGGATCACTTCAGCCCCAACCCCAACAGATTGCGAGACTGGATCACACATCCTAAAACCACGGGTTATGAATCCTTACATACGACAGTCATGGGCCCTCGGGGGAAATGGGTGGAAGTACAGATCAGATCACACAGAATGGATGAAATTGCCGAAAAGGGCTATGCCGCTCACTTCAGGTATAAGCACGGCTCACAAAAAGAAAGCGGACTGGAAGAGTGGCTGAACAAATTGAGAGAGTCCCTGGAAAACCCTGATGTCAATGCAGTTGATTTTGTTGAGCAATTCAAATTAAACCTTTATTCAAAAGAAATTTATGTCTTCACACCCGATGGAGATATCAAATCACTGCCAAAAGGAGCAACTGCCATCGATTTTGCCTTTGCCATCCATACCGAAGTAGGCATGAAATGCAGGGCGGCCAAAGTCAACGGACGTCTGGTTCAGATCAGTAAAGAACTCCACAGTGGCGATCAGGTGGAGATCATTACTGCCAAAAATCAAAAACCCAAGCTGGCGTGGCTGGATATCGTAAAGACGGCAAGAGCAAAATCCAAGATTAAAAGCATCCTCAAGGAAGAACACAAATTGATCGCAAAAGAGGGCAAGGAAGTTCTTGAACGAAAGCTTCGCCACTTGAAGATCAAAATGAATGAAAAGACCATCAATGAACTGGTTAATTTTTTCAAGCTCAAAACCAGCTTTGATCTTTATTATCAGATCGGTAATGGCAGTATAGACAACCAGCAGCTGAAAAAATATGCGAGCCAGCGTTCCAATGCCCTGATGCATTTCTTGAAAAGCAAAATGAACCGTCCTACAGCCCTCAAACAGGAATTTACCAAGGAAGAGGTAAGTTCCAATTATGACATGCTCGTATTTGGCAAGGATCAGGAAAAGTTAAAATACAGCCTTTCGAAATGTTGTAATCCGATTCCGGGGGACCCTGTTTTTGGTTTTATAACAATTAAGGATGGCATCAAGGTACACAAACACAATTGTCCCAATGCACTGAGCATGCAATCACAATATGCATACAGAGTGATCTCCGCAAAATGGATTGACTCTACCCAGCAAGGTTTCAAAGCAAGTCTTGAGCTTACTGGAGTGGACAACATTGGATTGGTCAATGAAGTAACCAGAGTAATTTCAAGTATTTTGAACGTTAATATTCACAGTATCAATATTTCTGGCGACGAAGGATTCTTCCATGGTATGATCACTGTGCACATAAGAAACAACCAGCAGTTGAACAATCTTATTCAAAAACTTCTAAAGATAGATGGACTTGAAAAAGTGAAAAGAATTACGAACTAAAATGTTACTTTTTTTGCAATTAAAACCCCATCTTATGAGGATTAAATGTAACTTTGCGCAGCTAGAAACTAGATTTTATTTACATGAGTAATAATCAGAATCAGGAAACGGTTAAAAACTTCTTTACCAAGTTTTTAGAAGATAACAATCATCGGAAAACTCCGGAAAGATTTGCCATTCTTCAGGAAATTTATGACAATGATGATCACTTCGATATTGAAACATTGTACATAGAAATGAAGAATAAGAATTACCGGGTCAGCCGGGCAACATTGTACAACACGATAGAGTTGCTCCTGGAATGCGGTTTGGTCAGGCGCCATCAGTTTGGTCAGAATCAGGCCCATTATGAAAAATCGTATTTCAACAAACAGCATGATCATATCATTTTGACTGACACGGGTGAAGTGATTGAATTCTGTGATCCGAGAATTGAAAATATCAAAAAGTCTATTGAAGAAGTATTCGACGTCAAAATCGACAACCATTCCCTATACTTTTATGGTCAAAAAAACAAAACATCAAAATAACTCATTAAACTTTTATTAAATGATTGATTTACTGCTAGGCCTGCAATGGGGTGATGAAGGAAAAGGGAAAATCGTAGACGTACTCACAAAAAATTATGACATCATTGCCAGGTTCCAGGGAGGTCCAAATGCAGGTCATACGCTGATCTTTGATGGCAACAAACACGTTCTTCACACCATTCCTTCAGGAATTTTTCACGACAAAGCGCTCAATATTGTAGGTAACGGGGTGGTAATTGATCCGGTCATTTTTCAAAAGGAACTGGAAAATTTAAGTGTTTACAATATTGACTTTAAATCTAAATTACTCATTTCCAGGAAGGCACACATTATTCTTCCGACCCACCGATTGTTGGACGCAGCCTCTGAGACCTTGAAAGGAAAGTCAAAAATAGGCTCCACCCTGAAAGGAATTGGCCCAACCTATATGGACAAAACGGGCAGGAACGGAATAAGAATTGGTGATCTTGAACTGGCCAACTGGAAAGTGAAATACAGAAATCTGGCGGAGAAGCATTTGAACATGATCAAGTTTTATGCGGTCGAACTGGATTTTGACCTCGACCAGCTTGAAGCTGAATTTTTTGCAGCCGTTGAAACGCTTCAGAAGCTCACCTTTATTGACAGTGAGGAATACATCAATCAGGCCCTGAAACAGGGAAAGTCAATTTTGGCAGAAGGCGCCCAGGGGTCCTTGCTGGATATAGACTTTGGCACCTATCCCTTTGTCACTTCTTCTAACACCACTGCTGCAGGTGCCTGTACAGGACTGGGTGTTGCACCCAATAAAATAGGAGACGTTTTCGGTATTTTCAAAGCGTATACCACACGTGTCGGTTCGGGCCCTTTCCCTACTGAATTATTCGATGAAGACGGGGCGACCATGTCTAAAGTAGGTCATGAATTCGGTGCAACCACAGGCAGACCGCGACGCTGCGGCTGGCTCGATCTGGTTGCCTTAAAATATGCAGTTGAGATCAATGGAGTAACCCAGTTGATGATGATGAAAGGAGATGTGCTTTCGGGCTTTGAAACCTTAAAAACCTGTACCTCCTACAACTACAAGGGAGAGGAAATTTCCCATCTTCCTTATAATATTGAGGAAGATAACGTCAGCGTAAATTACACTGAATTCAGAGGCTGGACAGAAGATCTTACCAAAATGACGGAAGCCTCACAACTACCAAAGAACCTCAAGGACTACATTCAGTTTATTGAAGATTTTGTGGGTGTCAAGGTGACCATTGTTTCCGTAGGGCCCGACCGTAAACAAACCATAATGGTATAATTGTATAATAATCCTTTTAAAAAAAGGTAAAGATCAGTTTCAGGGTTTTTACCTTTTTTCATTTCACTTATATTTGTAGAGCTAAATTTAAATGTACGCCCGTTGAGAACCTTATATCTATTTTTTTTCTTTTGCCTGTTATCAGTGACAGTTACAGCGCAGGGCAAACGTATTCAAATCCTTCATTCAGACAATTCCAGCATTGATGAAAAAAGATTGCCGGGCGCTACTATATTGTTGGGCAATATTATCATTCAGCATCAGGGCATCAGGCTAAAATGTAAAAAGGCCGTGCATTACAAACAGCAGAATTTCATCAAAGCCTATGGCGACGTCGTCCTGAACCAGGGAGACAGTATCATACAGACCAGTCAGTATACGGAATACAATGGTAACAGCCAAAAAGCCCTGTCATGGGGAAATGTCGTGATCAGGGACCCAAAAATGACCCTGAGCACCGACACCTTGAATTTCGACAGATCGAGACAACTGCTGTATTATAATTATGGGGCCAGGATAAAAGACAGCATTAACGTGCTTACAAGTAATAAGGGGAATTATTATCTTGAGAACAATAAATTCCAGGCCATTTCCAATGTGGTGTTAACCAATCCGGATTATGTGCTGGAATCGAATCACCTCGATTATTATACCAATAGCAGAAGAGCCTATTTGTATGGCGCATCAACCATTACCAGTGATGACAACTTGATTTACTGTGAAAAAGGCTTTTACGATACCCAACTGGACATTTCTCATTTTACAAAAAATGCGAGAATTGAATTTGATGAAAAAGAAATAAGGGCTGACAGTTTGTATTATAACAGAAATATTGGCTTTGCATCGGCAACAAAAAATATAACGGTTATTGACACGCTAAACCATAGTGTGTTGAAAGGCAATTACGCCGAGTTTTTCGAAAAAGCAGATTCAGCATTTGTAGTGGGTCGTGCCGTTGCTATCACAAATACAAATAAAGATTCCTTGTTCATTCATGGCGACACCATACTGGCCACGGGTAAACCTGACAAAAGGATCATTCGGGCTTACCACCATGTTAAATTTTTTAAAAGTGACCTGAGTGGAAAATGTGACTCCATACATTCTGATCAGGGAATAGGATTGACTCAAATGTTTAAAAAGCCTGTCCTTTGGTCGCAGAAAAGTCAGATCACCGGAGATACCATTCAGTTGATCAATAATATAGAAACCGAGAAAATGGACAGCATTAAAGTCTTGTACAATGCTTTTATCATTGATAAAGATTCGATCGGTTACAATCAGATCAAAGGAAGGAATTTATTTGGGAAATTCGAAGAAAATGACCTGAGGTTTGTCAGAATTGTAGGTAATTCTGAGGTGATCCATTTTGTGCGTGATGAACAAAAAAACCTGATTGGAATAGAGAAAACAACTTGTAGTGAAATCCATTTCGTCCTGAGAGATGGTAAGATTGAAACATCAACTTTTGTCACCCAACCTGACGGGCAGACCTATCCCCCATCACAATTACCTGAAAACGTTCGTAAACTAAGGGGATTCGTTTGGAGGGAAAATGAAAAACCAATGACTAAAAATGATATCTTTATCATAGATGAAGAATGACTTTCTTGCATATCAGGCTCAAACGAGTCAGCATCCACTGGGCTTAGAGATCAAAAGTGCCAAAGGATGTCATGTTTATGACAAGAATAACAAGCCCTATCTGGACTTTATCGCTGGTGTATCTGCAAATGTCCTGGGACATCAGCCCGAGTCGGTTATAAAAGCCATTAAAAAACAGCTTGACAATTATATGCATGTCATGGTCTATGGAGAGTTCATTCAGGAACCCCAGGTGGCCCTGGCAAAATTTTTAGCCAAACATTTACCTGAACCTCTTCATTGCACTTATCTCACCAATTCAGGAACCGAAGCTACCGAAGGAGCTATAAAGCTGGCGAAAAGGGTTACGGGCCGTGCGGAGATCATTGCCGCACATCGTGCCTACCATGGGAATACCCAGGGTGCCATGAGCGTTTGCGGTGAAGAATCGCAAAACAGGGCCTTCAGACCACTTATTCCGGGCGTAAGGTTTATCACCTTCAACCGGGAAACTGATCTTGATTTGATCTCGGAAAACACCGCTGCAGTTATCCTGGAAACCATTCAGGGGGGTGCCGGATTCATTGTACCCCACGAAAATTATTTAAAAAAAGTAAAGGCGAGGTGCGAAGCAGTGGGAGCGCTGCTGATCCTTGATGAAATTCAAAGTGGTATTGGCAGAACCGGGCAATTCTTCGGATTTCAGCATTTTGGGATCATCCCGGATATTATTGTTACCGGCAAAGGACTTGGCGGGGGGATGCCCATTGGTGCCTTTATTTCATCAAATTCAAATATGAGCTTACTGACGGAAAATCCAAAACTTGGGCACATCACCACATTTGGAGGGCACCCCGTGATCGCAGCTTCAGCTTTGGCGACCCTAAAGGAATTGTTCAGCACTACCCTGATCGAGCAGACCCTGACTAAAGAAAAACTGATGAGGAAGCTCCTGGTTCATGAGCAAATCATCGAGATCAGAGGTAAAGGCCTTATGCTCGCGCTGATCCTGAAAGACCCTCAATCGGCTAATATCCTCATTATGGAAGCCATGCAAGAGGGGCTGCTCCTTTTTTGGCTCCTCTATGAACCAAGGGCTGTAAGAATAACCCCTCCCCTGAACATCTCTGAACAGGAAATCAAAAAAGGATGTGGGATCATCCTGAAGATTTTAAACAAATTAAAGGCCTGAAGACTACTGAAAAATAATTCAAGGCTGAAATCCAGCTTTATCGATCCGTAAATCAATGGCTTCATTCATTGCCATATCTTTATTTTTTATAATAAATCATTAAGTATTTGTTAAAATTGTTAAGGCTTTCTTAATTATCTATCCCGTTACATCCCTGAAACGTTAAATGTTTCTTAATTCATAAAATTTTAACTTTCCTTAGTGTAACAATAATGACATTTCTTCCGTCCTTTATGTATATAAATGTCTAATCTATTTGTCTAATCTAAATTATATATCATGAAAAGTTTAAAAATATTTGTCCTGGCCCTTGCACTTTTTACCATTAATGTTTCCGCTGCTAATTTAAATCCTATCAAACCAACTGATGACTTGCGCATTGAAATAGTTGATTTGATCGGAACCAATTATATGGACGAAATGGTTGAAAATGAATATTCAGCTGAAGTTCTGTTCACCGTGAATTCAAAGAGAGAATTGATCGTTTTATCTGTGGATTCAGACAACAGCCAACTGGAAAGTTATTTAAAAGGAAAATTGAACTACAAAAAAGTGGATCACCGTCCCGCACAACCAGGAGAGATCTATTTATTACCTGTGAAAATGATTAAAGACCTATAATCTTTTCTTAAATTATTTGAATTTAAAAGTTGCCCCTCAGGGCAACTTTTTTATTGCAACAGACTTTCGAGGAGCCTGTGAACTTTAGGGCTGTTCCAATCTGCGGCGCCCACCTTTTCAACAACAACCTTTCCACTTTGATCGATGATATAGGTACTCGGAAGCGATTTCGACGTCATGGGTGCCGGAGGCCTTGAAACCTCAAAATACACAGGAAACGAATAATTCTTATTCTTCATAAAGTCCAAGACCCTTTGCTTCTTGTCATTGGTCACGAATACAAAACTTATTTCGTCTCCATACCGGTCATACAGGTCTTGCAGTCCCGGCATTTCAGCAACGCAGGGCGGGCACCAGGTTGCCCAGAAATTGACCAGAACAATCCTTTCCTTAAAAGACTCAAATGGTACCCTGTTTCCTTCCTCATCAATTAAATCCCACTGATAAGAATCAAGTACTACCTGTTCATTCGCATCTTTTTCCAATGAAAAAACGCGGGTCGTAACCATGCTTACCCCTCTTATCAAAACAGCTCTGACCGGCAAGCCATAAGGTGTAAACAGGAAAATTATAAATCCGACAAATAAAATATTGGAAAGGTTCTTTTTAATAAAGTTCATTCGATGTATTTCAGCTCAGGGCTTATTTTTTATTGATAAACTGCAATAATTTATCCCTTTGCAATATAATTGTAATCAGGCATAAAACAAAAACCAAAATGGCCAAACCAAAAAGTAATCCCCTGTCATTTTGAACTTCAATTCCCAAAACCAGGATGTGTGACAAAATGGCGCCGCTGATGACGGCCAGGCCCAAAAAAGCTCCAATCAGCGAGGATCTCCTGAACAGCAACAACCCTCCAATTATCAGTTCCAATACCCCTGTACCAATTCTGCCGTAAGGTTCCGCGCCCAATTGCTCGAAAATAAAAACGCTCTCAGGTGCACCAGTAAACTTGAAATACAAAGTTTGAAGTAAGATGATTGCCGCGATCAGCGAGCTGCTTCTTTCAATAAAAACTTTCATTAAATTAATTTGCAGGATCAGTCGCCTGCAAAATAAGATACTTACAAAAAATAATAAACAGTGATCGTCTCCTTGTGCAACAAGGTTGTGTCAATAAGAACAGTCATGCATCCTTTCCTGTTCATGCGAACCTACTATGGTCTTCACGATCATCTAAGAACAATCAAAAAAACCCCGTTAAAAACGGGGCTTTACTCTGTGACCTTTAAGCTAAATCGTCTTATTGGGCGTTTTCTTTTTTGATCAAATTAAGGGCAGATCCTTCTTTAAACCATTCAATCTGATTTTCATTATAGGTATGGTTTAATTTGATCAGGTCCTTGGTCCCGTCATCGTGTTGTATTTCAAGGGTTAACTGTCTGCCGGGAGCAAATTGATCCAGATCTGCAAAGTTAAAAGTGTCATTCTCCTGAATCAGATCATAATCACTCTCATTCGCAAAAGTAAGACCAAGCATACCCTGTTTTTTAAGATTTGTCTCGTGGATTCTGGCAAATGATTTTACAATCACTGCAGCAACACCCAGATGTCTGGGTTCCATTGCAGCATGCTCTCTTGAAGATCCTTCACCATAATTGTGATCCCCAATGACCACTGAATAGATTCCTTTCTCCTTATAAGCTCTCGCGGTGGCAGGTACAGGTGCATATTCACCAGTCAACTGATTCTTAACCAAATTGGTTTCCTTATTAAAGGCATTCACAGCCCCAATGAGCATATTATCAGAAATATTGTCAAGGTGCCCCCTGAATCGCAACCAGGGTCCTGCCATAGAGATATGGTCTGTTGTGCATTTTCCAAAAGCCTTGATCAATAATTTAGCATCTTCAATTCTTGTCCCGATGGGTTTAAACGGCTCCAGCAACTGAAGACGTTTGGAATCTTTGTTTACAACCACCTCAATTCCTGAACCATCTTCAACGGGTGCAACAAAACCAGGATCTTCAACGTCAAATCCTTTAGGAGGCAATTCAAAACCTGTTGGTTCATCAAACATCACTTCCTCTCCGTCTTTATTGATAAGTTTATCAGTTATCGGATTAAAATCCAGTTTTCCTGATATGGCCAAAGCAGCTACCATTTCCGGTGAGCCCACGAAGGCATGCGTGTTTGGATTACCATCGGCTCTTTTGGAAAAGTTTCTGTTAAAAGAATGTACGATGGTATTCTTTTGCTGTTTCTCAGCTCCTTCCCTTGCCCACTGCCCAATACAGGGCCCACAGGCATTGGTGAATATTTTTGCATCAAGATCCTCAAAAATCTCAAGAAGACCATCTCTTTCAGCCGTATATCTCACTTGCTCAGAGCCCGGGTTGATCCCGAATTCAGCTTTGGTCACCAGATTTTTCTCAACGGCCTGCTTCGCAATTGAAGCCGCTCTTGAAAGGTCTTCATAGGACGAATTGGTACAAGATCCGATCAATCCCCATTCAACGTCTAAAGGCCATTCGTTTTCAACGGCTTTATCATGCATTTCACCCACCGGGGTTGCAAGATCAGGTGTAAATGGTCCGTTCAAATGTGGTTTCAACTCAGACAAATTGATTTCTATGACCTGGTCAAAATATTGCTCCGGGTTTTGATACACTTCAGCATCTCCCGTTAGGTAATCCGCTATTTTGTTCGCTTCATCCGCTACCTCATCTCTGCCTGTAGCTCTTAAATATCTTTCCATGGAGGCATCATATCCAAAGGTAGATGTCGTAGCACCAATCTCAGCACCCATATTGCAAATGGTACCCTTTCCCGTTGCTGACAAAGACTTCGCGCCTTCGCCAAAATATTCAACAATACATCCGGTACCTCCTTTTACGGTCAGGATTCCTGCTACTTTCAAAATCACGTCTTTCGGGGCTGTCCATCCGCTCAATTTTCCGGTCAGTTTGACTCCAATCAATTTTGGGAATTTCAATTCCCAGGGCATATCTGCCATCACATCAACGGCATCTGCTCCTCCAACACCAATCGCAATCATTCCCAATCCGCCCGCATTCACTGTATGAGAGTCTGTACCAATCATCATTCCTCCGGGGAAAGCATAATTTTCCAAAACCACCTGGTGTATGATACCCGCTCCTGGTTTCCAGAATCCAATACCATATTTGTTCGAAACCGAGGCCAAAAAGTTAAAAACCTCACTTGAGTTGTTGATCGCCTCCTGCAAATCCTTATCCGCTCCAATTCTCGCCTGAATCAAATGGTCACAGTGCACCGTTGTAGGAACTGCAACTTTCTTTTTACCCGCCTGCATGAACTGCAAAAGGGCCATTTGCGCAGTCGCATCCTGACATGCAATCCTGTCGGGTGCAAAATCTACATAATCCACACCTCTACTGAAAGATTCCTTCGGGGTACCTTCCCATAAATGATTGTATAATATTTTTTCGGATAAGGTCAGGGGTCTTCCAACCACATTTCTTGCCGTATCAACGCGGTCAGCCATCCTTTCGTAGACCTTTTTTATCATATCAACATCAAATGCCATAATTTTTATTTAATTTATTCCTAATGAATTTTTTTGGTTTCCAAAAGTACGAAATATTAAAATGATTTTATAAAATATTCAATGAAAATAGCCTGCAATGGATGGCCTTCCACGAATGTGCCTTAATTTTTGTAAAACCTTAAAAAGGGCAGCGAAAAGAAAGGTGATTTTGCGAATTTCACAAAAGAAAAAAAAAGCAAGCCAATAAGCCGGATTCTGTTATCCCGCAACAAGCGAGACTCTCATCATTTATCTGGATTGTAAATTACTTTACAATTCTAGCTGCTTACCCCTTGAAATCGAACGAGTAGTTCTCTCCCGACGAATCGGATCTCCAATGTACATAGCATTGCACTGCATAGAGTTTACCTGATTTCACTACAGCCGAACTGTACATACTTTCTGTTGCACTTGTCCTGTCACGCCTCTGGCGTGACGACGGATGTTATCCGCTATGCTACTCTTTAGTGTCCGGACTTTCCTCCACGCCCAAGGCGCGGCGATAAGATGACTTGCTCTTAATTTTTGCAAAAATAGTCTAATTAAGCGTCAAAAAAAAATCCCACTCTTGTAAACAAAAGTGGGAAAATTGCTATGAAAAAGAATATTACTATTAAAAGTAATATAAATAAGATTGTAAAAATACAATATTTACATCAAAATCCTAATCATTTAAAGATTTATTTTATAAATAATTAAAAGATCCAAAAAATATACAGGCATAAAAAAACCCACTCTTAAAAAGAGTGGGAAAATTGCTATGAAAAAGAAAAAGTTACTGAATTAAAAAATCCAGTAAAACAAATATAATGAAAATTTTCCTAAAAAAATTTATTCATTACAAATTCTTCGACTTAAGAAATTGATTTCTCTTAAGTTATGAAAACATGTCCTTTACTTTTTCAAAAAAAGATTTTTCCGAAATTGATGGTTTCGGTATAAAATTTTCGTGCTCACCTTCACTTTTAAAGAATGACCGTTGCTCTTTTGTTAGCTTTTTGGGTGTCCATACGTTAAGATGAACAAGCAGATCTCCCTTACCATATCTGTCCAGGCTCGGAAGGCCCTTTCCTCTCAATCTCAAAATTTTCCCTGACTGCGTTCCTTCTTCAATTTTGATTCTTACCTTTCCGGTCAAGGTATCTATTTCCTTACTCGTGCCCAGAACCGCTTCTGAAAAGCTGATATACAGGTCGTAGTGTAAATTACTTCCTTCACGCTTGAGTTTATCGTGTTGGATCTCCTGAATGACCACGAGAATATCTCCAGGAATTCCATCTCCGGGTGCATCATTTCCTTTTCCCGAAACTTTAAGCTGTACCCCATCTGTCACTCCTGCCGGGATATCAATCTCAACTGTCTCCTCCCTTGTGATCAGTCCGTTGGCATCAGCCCCTTTGGGTCTGTGATCAACAATTTTACCTGATCCCTTGCAAGTCGGACAAGTCGTGGCAGTTTGCATCCTTCCGAGAATGGTATTGGTCACCCTCATAACGCTTCCCTGTCCGTTACAGGAAGTACAGGTAGTGTATGTCACTCCCGGTGCCTTGACCTGACGTCTTACCTTCACCTTTTTGGTTACACCGTTCAATATATCCTTGAGTTCAAGTTTGACCCTGATTCTCAGATTGCTTCCTTTGATCCTGCTCTGACGTGATCCACCACCAAAACCGCCACCAAAGCCGCCACCAAAATGACCTCCGAAAATATCACCGAACTGGCTGAAAATGTCATCCATGTTCATCCCCCCAAAGCCGCCGCCGGCGCCTCCGTTTTCAAAAGCAGCATGGCCGAAACGGTCATATTTTGCTTTTTTATCTTCGTTGCTCAGTACCTCATAGGCTTCTGCAGCCTGTTTAAATCGTTCTTCAGCCTCCTTGTCACCAGGGTTTTTATCCGGGTGATTCTGCACTGCCTTTTTCCGATAGGCCTTTTTTATTTCACTCGCCGTAGCATTCTTCCCTACACCAAGTATTTCGTAATAATCCTGTTTCACGACTGACTCTTTTTAAATTTTAACGGCCTTAGTTACCAATAACAACTTTTGGGAATCTAATAATGCTCTCTCCAAGCTTGTATCCCTTTTCAACAACATCAATGATTTTTCCTTTGAGTTTTTTTGAAGGCGCAGGAATCTGGGTGATGGCCTCATGCACTTCAGGATCAAAAGAATCCCCCTGCTTTACTTCCATATCCTTGAGCCCTTTTTGACTCAAAGTATTCTTGAATTTGTTATAAATCAATTGCATGCCTTCGAGCAAAGCCTTATCCGATGATTTTT
Source organism: Flavobacteriaceae bacterium (assembly GCA_024644745.1). Lineage (GTDB taxonomy): Bacteria > Bacteroidota > Bacteroidia > Flavobacteriales > Flavobacteriaceae > Lutimonas. Next base: position 14,978 of record JAHEHF010000003.1, on the reverse strand, counting down.
CAATTTCATTCAAACCCCGTTCAAAATCATCCAAAATTGGCAATAATGCTGTCATAAGTTCCCTATTGGCAGTGCTGAATAATTCTATGCGCTCCTTGGAAGTTCTTTTTTTATAGTTTTCAAATTCGGCAAACAGCCTCAAAAAATTATCTCTCTCTTTCCCTATTTCCCTGTTCAGTTTCTCAACTTCATTTTCAACTACCTCATTTTCAACTGACTCTGTATTATTTTCTTCATTTTCCTTTGCAACCTCCTGAGGTTCGTTATTTTTATCCATTTCCTTGTCTTTATTTTCTTTATGACTCATTTTAATTCAATTTTGTGCTCATACAGCATGGTAAGCAAATTACCTGCCAAGTGTTTATTTGTGTCATATTGTCACAAATTAAAAAATCTATGCAATTGCTGCTGCTAGAAAGTATCTTCAATTCTTTCGATCCTGGCTCCCAGGGCCCGTAATCGCTCATCGATGTTTTCGTAACCACGGTCTATCTGATCGATATTATGGATCGTACTTGTTCCTTTGGCAGAAAGTGCCGCGATGAGCAGGGAAATACCCGCCCTGATATCAGGAGAGCTCATCGTGGTGGCATTCAGGCTGGACTCATGATTCATGCCTATAACCGTAGCCCTGTGGGGATCACATAATATGACCTTTGCACCCATATCGATTAATTTGTCGACAAAGAACAATCGACTTTCAAACATTTTCTGATGGATAAGAACACTTCCCTTTGCCTGTGTGGCAACCACCAGAACGATACTCAACAGGTCAGGGGTAAATCCTGGCCATGGGGCATCTGAAACGGTCAGTATCGAGCCATCCATATAACCCTGGATCTTATAACTTTTCTGTGCCGGTATATAAATATCATCTCCTTTTTGCCGTAGGTCGATCCCGAGTTTTCTAAAGACATTGGGAATCTGGCCCAGGTCCTTCCAACTCACGTCCTTAATGGTTAATTCAGATCGCGTCATGGCTGCCATCCCGATCCAACTTCCTATCTCGATCATGTCAGGAAGCACCCGGTGAGAGCATCCGCCTAATTCAGTCACGCCCTGAATGATCAACCGGTTCGATCCGACACCGTCAATTCTGGCACCCATGCTGATCAGCATTTTGCACAACTGCTGGATATAAGGCTCGCAGGCTGCATTGTAAATAATCGTTTCACCTTCCGCAAGAACGGCTGCCATCAATATATTTGCCGTACCCGTTACAGAAGCTTCGTCCAGTAACAATTCCTTTCCGAAAAGCTTTTCCGCCTCTACCCCGTAAAAATACTCTTCTTTATTATACCTGAAGGCTGCTCCAAGCTTTATAAACCCTTCAAAATGTGTATCCAGCCTGCGCCTTCCGATCTTGTCACCCCCCGGTCTCGGTATATAGCCTTTACCAAAACGCGTCAACAGCGGCCCCACGATCATGATGGACCCTCTCAAAGAACTTCCGTCCTTTTTGAACTGCAGAGACTCCAAATATTTCAGGTCAATGTCATCTGCCTGAAAAGTATAGGTATTGGCCTCAAGCTTTTCGATCTTGACACCCAGTTCACCTAAGATAAAAATGAGTTTATTGACATCCCTGATATCAGGAATATTGCTTATGGTTACTTTTGAATCGGTTAAAAGAGTGGCACAAATGATTTGAAGTGCTTCATTTTTTGCACCCTGCGGTACAATTTCACCCTGAAGACGATGTCCTCCTTCAATTTTGAATACTGACATTATAGGAAACTATTATGGGAATTATCTTTTTCTAAAACTCTTTTTGCCCTGCTTTTGAGAACCCTTCTGATAAGATCCGGATTTTCCTGATTTCTTCCTCACCAGGTCCTTTGATTCTGAAAGGGGCTCTTTGTCTTTCAACTTCAATTTTCCTTCTGACAATTCATCCAAATGACTGAAGATGACCTCATCATCAACAGTGTCCTTATTCCAGTTCAAATAACATTTTTTCATATGGTTGGCTATGGTATAAACCAGTGCATCCTTCATTTCTCCATCTTCCCAGGTCAGGGCCGTATCGATCATGATCTGAATGTTATTCCCGTAAAACCTATATTGGGAAGCCGATTTAGGATATGGCAACCCGGTTGGTTTCGCTTGTAACAACTCTCGTTCAGGTTTTGGATAGGGAGTGTCAACATCCAACTGATAATCTGACATGATAAACAACTGGTCCCACAATTTATGCTGGAAGTCAGGCACATCCCTCAAATGAGGCTGCATATTACCCATAACCTGCACAATGGCTCTGGCCATAACGTTTCTCTCTTCCGAATCCTCCAGTTTCAAACAATGATTGACAAGTTTTTGAATGTGCCGTCCGTATTCCGGTATGATTAAATGTTCTCTTTCAGAATTATATTCTAAATCCATCCGCTCTTTTCTTTAAATCAACTTTTTATTAATATTATCTCTTTGTGCAAAGTAACAATTATTTTAATTCTTGTGGCAAGCATTTAGCCAATAATCTTCAACTTTGCGAATTGGAGCAATAATTTTTTCGTGTCTCCCGATTCAAATTTGATCTCTGCCTTTCTGCTGTTACCCACACCCTCAAGGAGCACCACCTCTCCACGTCCGAACTTTGCGTGCTCCACAATATTTCCTGTGACCATTTTGTCATCAAAAAGGTTTGGATTTCCGACCGCATCACTCAACTTTTTTAGATGCTTAGGAGCCGCAGGCGCAGGAGCTTTTGAAATGTTCCGTGGTGTTTTTTTCTCAATCTTTCGTTGCACAGGCTTTTTAAACCTTATTTTGCTTTCATCAGGCATTCCAAAAATATCTTTGTTCAGAAACTTATTGTTCACAACCGTTTCTTTCTTGGGTGCTATGTGATCCAGATACTGCTCGTCAATCTCTTCTAAAAACCTGCTGGGCTCGCAATCAACAAGTTTACCCCATCGGTATCGCGATTGAGCATAACAGAGATATACCTGTTTTTCAGCTCGTGTCAGAGCCACATAAAACAACCTTCTTTCCTCTTCAATTTCGCTCCTTGTATTCATGCTCATGGCAGAAGGGAACAAATTCTCTTCAAGACCCACAATGTACACATATGGAAACTCAAGGCCCTTTGCCAGGTGAATCGTCATCAGAGACACGCGCGGCAATTCGTCTTTTTCCTGATCAAAATCAGTGGCCAGTGCGACATCTTCGAGAAAGAATGCCAAAGAGGCATCCTCGCCCTTTTCAGTCTGTATTTCAATAAAATCCTTGATCCCGTTCATCAGTTCCTGAACGTTTTCCACCCTGCTGATCGCCTCCGGAGTTCCTTCGCTTTCAATATCCCTGATCAACCTGGTCTGCTTGACGACCATGTCTGCAACTTCAAAAGCATTCTTCGAGGCTGCCTGGATCTGGAAACCTCTGATCATATTTACGAAATTCTGCAACTTTGTCCTGATCCCGGCATTGATACCGATCTGCAATTCATCTAATCGGGTCAGCACCTCAAACATGCTGATCTTATAGTGATTGGCAGCAATCAAAATTCGATCCAATGTAGTTTGACCGATGCCCCTTGCCGGATAATTGATGATTCTTTTCAGTGCCTCTTCATCATTCAGATTGATCAGCAGTCTTAAATAAGCCAAAGTATCCTTTATTTCTTTTCGCTGATAAAAAGACAGGCCCCCGTAAATTTTATACTTGATATTCTTTTTCCGCAAGGCATCCTCAATGGCTCTTGACTGGGCATTTGTTCTGTAGAGCACCGTAAAACTGTTATTGGGTAATTGGTGCTGCATCTTATTCTCAAATATCGAGGCAGCGACGAATCTGCCCTCTTCTCCTTCTGAGAAGGTTCGCATGACCTTGATCTTTTCACCTTCCTTATTTGAGGTCCAGATCTCCTTGTCCAGTTTGGTTTTGTTTTTATCAATAACACTGTTGGCTGCCTGAACAATCACCCCAGAAGACCTGTAATTCTGCTCCAGCTTGAACAATTTTACATCATCATAATCCTTTTGGAAATTAAGGATATTCTGAATGTTGGCACCTCTGAAGGCATAGATGCTCTGGCTGTCATCACCTACCACACAGATATTCTGATAGCGGTCTGCCAGGGCTCGTACTATGAGATACTGAGAATGATTCGTGTCTTGATACTCATCCACCAGAATATACCTGAACCTGTCCTGATATTTGGCCAAAACCTCTGGGAATCTTGTCAGCAGCTCATTGGTTCTGAGCAAAAGATCATCAAAATCCATGGCACCCGCTTTAAAACAACGGTCAACATACTCCTTGTAGATCGAACCGATCTGCGGCCTTCCTGAAACCTTATCAGCCTCGATGATCTCTGGGTTCTGATAATAGGCTCTAACTGTAATCAGGCTGTTCTTGAACTGAGAGATCCTTCCCAAAACCTGTTTGGATTTGTATTTGTCTTTTTCAAGCTGCATCTCTTTGATAATGGAAGAGATCAGTCTTACAGAATCCTGGGTGTCATATATGGTAAAATTGGAAGGGTAACCCAACTTCTCTCCTTCACTTCGCAAAATTCTTGCAAACACGCTGTGAAAGGTTCCCATCCATAAATTTTTCGCTTCGCTCGGGCCTACCACACCCGCAATTCTGTTTTTCATTTCTCTGGCAGCCTTATTGGTAAAGGTAAGTGCCAGAATATTAAACGGGTCCACACCCTCTTTCATCAAATGGGCTATTCTGTAGGTGAGTACCCTGGTTTTTCCGGAACCGGCTCCGGCAATGATGATCATCGGCCCTTCCTTCTGCAGAACAGCTTCCCTTTGTGGTTCGTTCAATTCATCCAAATAACTATGCAACACCTCTGAGTTTTGCCTCAAAAATACAATGGTTATTGTACAAGAACAATAAAAGTTATTGACATTTTGTCAAAAAAAAACCGCTTTAAAAGCGGTTTTTCTTATCAGTTGATCTTTATCATTTAGTGGCGAAGATCTCAACCCTTCTGTTGGCTTGTCTGCCTTTACTGGTGTTATTGTCACCAATGGGTTTTGAAGATCCGTAACCAACAGCCTTGATGTTCTCAGCCGGGAATCCGTTGTCGATCAAATAATTCATAACGGCATCAGCTCTTTTTTGAGAAAGCTCCTGATTGATCTTGTCACTTCCAGTGCTATCGGTATGACCTTCAACAACAAATTTTGAAGTGGTGAATTCGGTTAAGATCTTGTCAATACCTTCAAGTCTGATCTTGGTTTCATCTGTGAAACTATCCTGACCCGTTTTAAAATAAATGGCTCTGGCCAAATCTGTAATTTCCTTTTGAACCGCAGGAGTTACAATCGGGCAGCCATAGTTCTCGGCCAAACCAGCAATATTGGGGCATTGATCATCTTTGTCAGCAACGCCGTCACCATCTGAATCAACTACAGGGCAACCTTTGTTTTCAACAGGGCCAGCTTCATTTGGACACTGGTCTTTAGAGTCCATAACGCCGTCTCCGTCGGTGTCAGGACATCCGTTGAATTGCTCCAATCCGGCAACGTCAGGACACATGTCTTCTTTATCCGGAAATCCGTCTCCGTCTGAATCAGGGCATCCGTTAAATTCGGTCAAACCAGGTTCATTAGGACATTTGTCCTGAGAATCCTGAATACCATCTGAATCACTGTCAGGGCAACCCTGGAATTCTTCAAGACCAGCAACTTCAGGACATAGATCATCCTTGTCTTTGACGCCGTCCTTGTCTGTATCTTTTCCGCCAAGATTGAAATTTAGACCCACCATGATCATAGAAGTTGTCATGTCATAGGCAACATTACTTCCAGGAATGGCTCCAAGTGGATTACCGGCTCCTGCCATCATAGGATTAAGCAAGAGACCTTCAGTTTTACCATCGCTCATACCATAATGATACACAGCATCAAGCTTGAAATTATCAGTAAATTCATAACTGAGTCCGAACTGAAAAGCATGTGCTATAATTGCTGTTGCGGGAACTGAGAAGAAGGCTAATTCCTCGTTGATTGGATTTGAACTATACGTATAACCAAATCTTAAAGGCAAGCGGTCAATGGCTTTCAACTGAAGACCAGCAGAAACTATAGAAATATTTTCCCAGCCAAATCCTTGTACAGTTCCAAACTGTGTCCAGCCTGATTGTTTAAAGCCTTCAGTACCTTCATAATCTACGTAGCGATAATCAAGAGCAAAATCAACAATACCTTTTGAATATCCTAAACCAACCGAAAATACGGCAGGGTAATCCATTTGAAAAGTATCACCATTGCCGAAGTCAAATTCAGAAAAGGACTGTGTCGTTTTATACGAAGCACCCAGTTTGATTCCTTTCAGGGAATCATAGAACAATCCTACCTGACCTCCAAAACCAACTGCTGAATCATCCCCTTTAGGATAACCCATAGTCGTCGGAACCGCTAAAGGATTTGGCTCCAGTGACAAGCTTGCATAGTTAAAAGTGGGTTGCAGACCAATTGAAAATTTGTCCGAAAAATTATAAGCCCATGTAAATCCAATCTGCAACAACATATAGTCAGATTCAACATGACCAAATCCGCCTGCATACTGAGGCCAGTTAATTGGATTTGTAGGTGCTGTAGGATCAAAATTAGGATTTGGATTTCCTAGCATATCTGCAGGATAATTCAAGTTCTCAGGAAAAGTCACCCCAAAACCGCTCACCCCAAAAGCTGAGACACCAAAAGTGTGCTTGGAATCTTCTTTCCCCCATGCAATTGCTAAAGCAGGCATTGGTGAAGTCCCGCGATCATCTTCAGTTGATCCGCTAAATACAGATCCATCCGGAAATGCTAAAGTTGAGTAGACCTCGGGTGATGAGAAGAAAGCACCAATGTCAAATTTTAATTTGGTTCCATCAAAAACCGATAATGCTGCAGGGTTCCATTGCATGGCCCCGCTGATGTCAAGTGGTTGTGCAGTGGCAGCACCACCCATAGACATGTTCACCGCACCAACACCTTGCATCAGGTGTCCTGTTTGAGCCATAGCCATGCTGCTCAATAGAATTAAGAATAGTTTAATTGTTTTGTGTATCATAATGATTAAATTTGAAGTGCTGCACCTAAAACAAGGTGAATTTTTTAAAATTGATCTTTAAATTTACTTTATTTGTTTCAGCAATCTGTTATTTGAGGACAAATTTAGTAGCAAATGTTACAATGAAACGTGACAAATATCATTAATATCCTATATGTAATGTAAGTTACACATAGGGTTAAGACCAATTGAAATTATTATGGACCTATCCAAAATCATGGAATTATTATTCTATACGCTGCCTGCCGTTGTAACAGGACTGGTGGCTGTTTATTTTTTCAAATCGTTTACAGCAAATGAGAACAACAGGCGTAATTTTTTGTTGAGAAAAGAAGGACAGAAGGCCGCTTTGCCTCTCAGGTTGCAAGCCTACGAAAGACTAACGTTATTTTTAGAGCGCATATCGCTCAACAAATTGCTGATCAGGATTCCTCCAACGGGCAAAGATCCTTTGAAATACAGCCACAAACTAACCGGTATCATTGAGCAGGAATTCGAGCACAATCTTGCCCAGCAGATCTATGTGTCAGAAACAGCATGGAAGGCAGTGGTTACCTCAAAAAACCTCATGATCAAGATCATCAGGACCTCTGCTGAAAATAAAGAGATCGAAACCGCTGACCAGCTCCGCGAATACATTCTGAAGAACCATATGAAACACGAAGGACCTACTGAAGCGGCATTGTCTTTCTTAAAATCTGAAGTCCATAAAATCTTCTGAACAATACCCGAAGATGAATCAACTGCATAACCCGCAAAAGAAGCCTGGGAAAACTTTGAAAGGTATTGCTTATCTTTAGGGCTGTTCTTTAACCCTTAAACAAAGCTTATGTTTTTGAAACCATTCTTGTCACTCTGTCTTTTTTTTATTGCCTCAATCCTCTGTGCTCAAAGGCCCGACCCTGATGTCATTGCATCGAAATCAGGAGATATCACGATTCAACCCATTCTTCATGGCACGCTGGTATTAAAATACGACAATAAAATAATTTATGTGGACCCCTATGGCGAAGCCAGGGCATTTGAAAATATCGCCGGGCCTGATCTTATTCTAATTACCGACATCCACGGAGACCACCTGAATGAAAAAACCCTAGACGACATATCAGCGGAAGGCATTCCTATTATTGCCCCTAAGGCCGTGGCAGAACAGATCTCTGAAAAATACAAGAAGCAGGTTTCAGTCCTTCAGAATGATGAAAAGACAAAAATGTTCGGCATCCAGATTACGGCCATCCCTATGTATAATTTACCCGAAGAACCGGAGGCAAAACACGTAAAAGGAAGAGGAAATGGCTACCTCCTTAAAATGGGTGACAAAAGGATCTACATTTCAGGAGATACCGAGGATATCCCTGAAATGAGGGCACTGGAAAACATTGACGTGGCCTTTGTTTGCATGAACCTTCCCTACACCATGGATATCAATCAGGCCTCAAATGCGGTTATTGATTTTAAACCCGCTGTTGTTTATCCGTATCATTACCGGGGCAATCCTGACATGAGTGATACCGCAGCCTTCAAAAGGCTGGTCAATGATAAGGATGATGAGATTGAAGTGAGGCTGAGGAACTGGTATCCTGATTACAAATAAAAATGATTTACGACACTAAATCTATTTAAAATTTTATGCACTAAAGTATTGCATATAAATGTTTTAAATGCTTTTAACTAATGTATGACACTAATAATGTCATGCTTCGTCAGCATATGGTAATTACCATCTCCGCCATCCACAATAACAGCCTGGTTGTTTTTATGGATCAAAGCTGAAATCTTTTCAAGAGCAACCTGTTTGCCAACAACAGGATAGGGTTTACTCATAACCTCCTTAATAGGTTTGTCGGCAATATCCTTGTCTTCAAAGTACAGTCTAAAAAGACGGCTCTCATCCAGAGAACCAACGAATCCCTGCGCATCGGTAACGGGCAGTTGAGAGATATCGTGCTTACGCATGCGCTCTATGGCGTGTGAAACCAATTCTTCTGTCTTCACCGAAATCAGGGGTCTCTCCCTGTGAAGCCTGATCAGATCAGCTGCTGTCTTGTATTTTTCATCCAGAAAACCTCTTTCCCTCATCCAGTCATCGTTGAACATTTTTCCGACATAACGGCTTCCGTGGTCATGAAACAGCACGACCACCACGTCATCCTTTTTGAAATGCTTTTTTAACTGGATCAGGCCCTTGACGGCAGAACCCGCAGAATTGCCCACAAAGATCCCTTCTTCCAGGGCCAGTTTACGGGTATAGACGGCTCCGTCCTTGTCGGTTACTTTTTCAAAGCCGTCAATGATATCGAAATTTACATTTTTCGGCAGTATATCTTCACCTATACCCTCTGTGATATAGGAATAAATCTCATTTTGGTCAAAAACACCAGTTTCGTGGTATTTTTTAAAAACAGAGCCATACGTATCGATTCCCCAGATTTTAATGTCCGGATTTTTTTCTTTCAGGAACCTGCCTACTCCTGATATGGTTCCCCCGGTTCCCACTCCGACCACAAAATGTGTGACCTTCCCGTCGGTCTGCTCCCATATTTCCGGCCCTGTGCTCTCATAATGCGCCGCGGTATTCGACAAATTATCATATTGATTGGCATACCAGGCATTAGGGGTTTCCATAGCCAATCTTTTCGATACCGAATAGTATGACCTGGGATCATCGGGTTCAACATGAGTGGGGCAAACGACAACTTCGGCGCCCAAAGCCCTGAGAATATCAATTTTTTCTTTAGACTGCTTATCAGCAATCACAAAAATACATTTATAGCCTTTGATATTAGCAGCCAGGGCCAGCCCCATACCCGTATTTCCAGAGGTTCCCTCAATGATGGTTCCTCCCGGACTCAAGAGACCCGCGCTTTCTGCATCCTCGATCATTTTCAGAGCCATCCTGTCTTTTACCGAATTCCCCGGGTTAAAGGTTTCCACCTTGGCCAGCACCAGGGCATCCACATCATCCACAATTTTGTTCAAACGAACCAATGGCGTGTGACCAATGGTTTCCAATATATTTTTAGCGTAATTCATCTTTTCTTATTGATACAATAGCAAAGTTAGGGAAAATAAACTGAGGAAATAAACGCCCTGGAGCCTTTACGAGAGCTCTAAGAGAACATTCCGGGAAAGGCCTGGGGAACTGTCTTGCGAAGCAAATACAGTCGGTAAATCGACCTGAGAAAACCCGATCCATAACCAAAAAACTGTATCATCACAGCAAAAATACTCAGAAACCCAACCATTAAGCTTTTATTTTTAACCATTGAATCAAGGCCAACCGCAATTAAATACAGCGCATAAATCATCAGAGGGGCATAAAAATCAAAATAAAACAATACGGCGGCAACAAAAATCCCTATGACAAAAAAGGAGGGTAACCAATAGCCGGGCTTCCCGGTACCGGGGTGCATTTTATTCAAAAGGGGTCTGGCAGCTCCGAAATTCCTTGTTTGATAAAAGAATTCCCTCCAGGAACTTCTTCTTTTGTGATAAACAAAGGCGTCGGGCATATATTGCGTTGAACAATGATGTTCCTTTAATCTGAAATTCAGGTCTATGTCTTCCCCTATTCGTTGTTTGGCAAAACCACCTGTCAATAAAAAAGCTTTTTTAGACAGACCCATATTAAAACTGCGCAATTGAAATTTTTGGCTGGCCTGGTCACTGCCTCGCAAGCCCCCCGTGCTCAGCAGGGATGTCATGCTGTAATTAATGGCTTTCTGCCTGTCACTGAAGGATGGATGTGCCGTATCCGGGCCCCCATAGGCATCTTTGTAATTTTCATGCAACGTCCTGCTGACATGCTCCAGGTAATGGTCAGGCAGGATGCAATCAGAATCAAGAATAATAAAATAGTCACCTGAGGCACGTTCCATTCCAAAATTTCTACTGTCGCCCGGACCTGTATTTTTCTTAAAGCAATACTTTATGTTAATTGCATCAATATGCTTTTTAACAACTAAATTACTTCTTTTATCAGACCCATCGTCAACGACAACAACCTCCATCTCAATTTCCGTATTTTGCCTACGGATGCTCAGGAGCAATTCATCCAGTTCCTCCGGCCTGTTGTACACCGCTATGATAATTGAAAACTTCAATTTTGAGATTTTAAGCTGTTTTTAAAATTAAAAAAAAATCGAGAAAATTATTGCCTTTTAAAATTTCCTCGATTCTCATCTCTTCGTTCCTTTCAGAAATTATTCATCCTCATCCATAAAATTATCCATGATCACGTCGCTGATTCCCATATTTGAGAACCCTCCGTCGTGAAAAAGATTCTGAAGTGTCACCTTTTTTGTTAAATCAGAAAAAAGTGTAATGGTGTAATCTGCACATTCCAAAGCTGAAGCATTACCTAAGGGAGACATTTTTTCAGCATAACTCAAAAATCCTCCAAAGCCCTTGACGCCGCTTCCTGCGGTTGTTGGTGTTGGCGACTGGGAAATGGTGTTTACCCTGACTTTGTGATCCCTTCCGAAAAAATATCCAAAACTTCTTGCTATTGATTCCAGGTAAGCCTTGTTGTCGGCCATATCGTTGTAATCGGGAAATACCCTTTGCGCTGCCATATAGGTTAAAGCCACAATAGAGCCCCATTCCTTCATAGCCTCCTTCTTGTACAAAACATTCATTACTCTATGGAAAGACAGCGCAGAAACATCAAATCCTTTGTGGGTAAAATCATAATTGGAATTCGTATAATGAATGCCTTTTCTGACATTGATGGACATTCCTATAGAATGCAGTACGAAATCAATTTTACCCCCTAATATTTCCATTGACTTTTCCACAAGATTCTCAAGATCCTCCATTGAAGTGGCATCCGCCGGAATGATCTCAGATCCCGTATCTTCAGCCAATTTATTGATTTCCCCCATTCGCATGGCAATTGGAGCGTTTGTCAATACAAAAGTGGCGCCTTCCTCATGCGCCCTTTCAGCCACTTTCCAGGCTATGGAATCAGCGTTTAACGCTCCGAATATAATCCCTTTCTTTCCTTTTAATAAATTGTACATAGATTGATATTTTATGATATAGGTTTATTGATTCTAATTTGGTCACTTTATTACCAATGCGGGGGCAAAGTTAAGTGATTATTTTAACATATTGATTTAAGATAAAAGCTGTTTGGCATGCGCAATGGCTGATTCGGTGATTTTGCTGCCTCCGAGCATCTCAGCAAGTTCAACAAGCCTTTCGTCTTCATTGAGCAGTCTTATATTTGAGGATATCCCGCCCTGACGCTCTTCCTTGTATACCTTAAAGTGATGCTGGCCCTTGGCCGCCACCTGAGGCAGGTGGGTAATAGTGATCACCTGCATATTTTCACTCATGGAACGCATCACTTCCGCAATCCTGTTTGATACTTCCCCTGATACTCCTGTATCAATCTCATCAAAAATGATGGCCGGTAAATTTGAGTACCTCGACAAGATCGATTTTATACCCAGCATCATTCTTGACATCTCTCCTCCGGAAGCCACTCTTTTGAGTGTCTCGAAACTTTTTCCCTTATCAGATGACATCAAAAAATCGAGTTTGTCCTTTCCGTTCATTAAAAAGACATTACTCCTTTCAAGATTGATTTTGAAACGTGTATTCTTCATTTCAAGATCAGACAACACCGCCTCGATCTGTTTGACAAACTCAGGAATGGCAAGCTTCCTCGACTTATGTATCTGATCTGCCAATTGATCCAGGTCCTTTTCAGCTATTGAGATTTCCTTCGTCTTATTGGCAATCAAGGATTCTGCCTGATCGACCTCGACAATCTTTTTTTCAAAGACATTCTTTATCTCCAGTAATTCTTCAACTGAAGAAACAAGGTGCTTTTTCTCCAGATCATAAATCAGCCTTAATCTTTCTTCCACCCTCTCGAGCTCAATGGGATCATACATAAGATTGTCGTTCTCCGTCTGCAGTTCCTCCACAATATCCTTGTATTCTATAAGCAAACTGCGCACCCTGCCCGTAAATTCAGCATATAAGTCTGTATAACCGGAAATCTTCGAGAGGCTGTGCTCAATTTGAGCCAACTGGTTCAAAGTACCGTTCTGCTCATCTTCAGACACTTGAATCACTTCAGACAAATGCAATTTGATCTCCTCAACATGTGACAATTTTTCCAGTTGTTCTTCCAGATTCGACTTTTCATCTGTTGTTAAATTTGCCTGATCAAGCTCATTGTAAACAAATAAATTGTAATCATACTCCTTTTGTGCCTGCTGCTGCTCCAACTTTATGGTTTCCAGATCGGTCCTCAGGGTCTTTAAGTGATAGAAATCACGGGTATAGGCATCGCGCAAGGCTTGATTGGCTGCAAGAGAATCGATGATATAAAACTGATATTCAGGCTGAGACAACTGCAGGGTTTCATGTTGGGAATGCACATCGATGAGTTGCACCGTCAGGGAATTCAAAACAGACAAGGTCGTTGGGGTGTCATTGACGAAGGCCCTGGATTTCCCATTGGGCAGAATCTCTCTTCTGATGATCACAAGAGACTCATAATCAAGATCATTCTCATCAAAAAATCCATGCAAATTATAACTTTCAACCTCAAACTCTGCCTCGATGACACATTTTTTCTCTTTGTCATAGACCAGCGATGCATCGGCTCTTTTTCCCAGAACCAGTGACAGTCCTCCCAGTAAAATTGATTTACCGGCCCCTGTTTCACCCGTAATAATTGACAGCTGATCCCTGAAGTTGACCTTAAGGTCTTCAATAAGGGCATAATTTCTAATGGACAGAGATACCAGCATTGGATTTTCTTATGATTTAAAAAACATTGAAAGTAAAACAAACTTAATTAAAAAAATAACAGGTCCTCAAGGCCGCTATATTTTTATTTCTTTCCATTTTTCATCAAACGAAGGATAAATATTGGAAAGTACTTCTTTTAAACGTGAAGTGTCAATTCGGGGGCCGTCTGAAAATATATCGACGATCTCGTCACTCTTGGTGTCCATAAATACACGTATTAAAAAAGTATTGGGTCTGTCGTTGTATAAATTTTGCAAACCGGCCACTGACTTCGAAATAGCTTCCTTGGCCCCCCTGGTGTCGTCCACCATTCTGTCAAGCCCCAGGATATGGTATTCATACATAGCTCTGCGGTACGGCTCGTAAACCGGAGATAACAAATTCTCATTCAACTGGAAGCGGGTATAGTTCCCATCAACCCTGTTCCATCCGATTCCACCACCCTGCTGGGCAACGATCATGACACTCTCGGCGAGTTTGAAAAAATTTTCACCCCCTTTGTATCCAAAGGTATCTGCCTGATAACCCAATATGGTATAGGCGTAGAAGGTCAGTAAGGAAACCAGGTTAGATTCGAAGGCTGTCTCATTGTACACCAAAGGTTGAAATTCCTGATAGGTAAAGGAGATGTCATTGTCATTAAAATTGAGAATGGAAGTGGAATAGGTCGAATTATATACGGGCCTGGAGACCTGTAATTGCAGACTGCCCTTGAAATTCGTTGCTGATAAGGCTTCCAATATGTTGATCGTAATAGAGCAATCAATTCTCTCATGAGTTTTATAGGCAGCGTTGGTCCATTTGGTATTGTTCATGAACTCAAAAATATCATTCTGCATGGTTTCGAACAATTTTTTGTTGGAAACCCCGATTTCAGCATGATTGATGAATACAACACAATTCAATTCCTGGGAAGTTGCCTTCCATCCTGTCAAAATGAGTAAAATGATCAAAAATTTACGCTTCAAAACTTTTCATTATTTCATTAAAAATATCGGCAGCCACTTCAGGTTTAGACTTGAGGTCACCTATCTTGACAACATTGTTCTTATCGATCATGGTGATTTTATTGTTGTCGGACCTGAAACCCGCTCCCGTATCATTCAAAGAATTCAAAACGATCAGGTCAAGATTCTTTCTTTTCATTTTTTCTTTGGCATTGTCGACCTCATTTTCCGTCTCTAATGCAAACC
>JAHEHF010000125.1 GCA_024644745.1 Flavobacteriaceae bacterium | reverse complement strand
TGCCTACCTGGATCACTGCCTTTTCGGCCAGCCTTTTCGGATTAAAAAACCTGATCGGGCTTCGGTTACCGGCATCCCTGTCGGCAGTATTCCTGATTTTCAGCTTTTACTTTCTGGGGGTCCGGGTGCTACATGACAAAAAGCAGTCCTTTCTGGCTTCCCTGATCCTTTCCACCTCATTTTATATCGTTTTTGCGGGCAGGAACGGTCAATGGGACATTTTTTCCCATGCTTTTATGCTCTTTGCGATATACCAAATTTTTATGGCCTTTGAAGCCAACGGAAAAAATTGGAAAAACTGGATGACGGCGGGTTTGTTCCTGGGCCTTTCCTTTATGAGTAAGGGACCCGTTTCTTTATTTGCCCTGTTTTTACCCTTTTTGATAGCATACGGATTTGTATACAAGTTTAATAATTTCAAAAGCAAGTGGCTGCCCCTGTTCAGCAGTCTATTGATTTTTGCCCTTGTCGGCTTCACCTGGGGCATCTATATCTACTTTACTGACACCTCATCAGCGGCCACTATTGCGGATAAAGAAACCCTGGCCTGGTCAAACCGCAGTGTAAAACCATTTTACCATTACTGGAGTTTCTTTACCCAGTCAGGAATCTGGACATTTTTCGCTTTCATAGCCTTGCTCTATCCCTTTATGATCAAAAGGGTAAAAGATAAAAAACAATACCTCTTCAGCCTGATCTGGACCCTTTCGGCTGTTTTTTTATTGTCCCTGATTCCAGAAAAAAAGGAGCGTTATCTTCTGCCTGTCATGATTCCCATGGCCATGAATACAAGTTTTTTTATCCATTATCTGGTCGATAAAACTGTTACCCTGAAAAAGGCAGACATTTACCTTGCCAATTTTGGCTTTGGCCTGATCGGCTTGATCGGACTTGCTTTTCCCTTTGGATTGTATTTCTATTTTGACGGCCATTTCCCGGGGCATTGGGTTTCTTATTTTCTGAGTTCTGCATCGTTATTTTCGCTGGGGCTCCTGATGTTCCTCTGGTTGAGAAAAAAATATTACGAAAGATGTTTTTACGGAGTCATTCTTTTCACGTGCAGCATCATGCTTTTTGCCTTCCCCATGGCATCCCTTCTTTACGACAATGATCAATATCTGAGCCTTCAAACCCTGAGAAAAATGGAAGGGATGGAAGCGCTTCCGCTCTATTCTACAGATCCTTCCCTGCCTTCTCCTGAGCTGATTTTTGATCTCGGAGAACCTGTAAAAAGAGTCAAAACTGCAACAGACCTTCCTCAGAATGGCAACTTTGGACTGCTTGTCAATGATTCCATCCCGATGGCGGTTCAAAGAAATTTTAATACAGAATTCAAAGCTCTTTTTGATATAAACAATCTCAAAGAAGGCAGGAGCGGGCACAAACAAAGAAAGACCCTGATGTTTTATTTGCTTGAAAAGAAACAATAAGCCGATTTTTTAAACGATTTCATTAAAATTTTATTAAATTTGCCTCCGTTTTTGGCGTCATGGCCGAGTGGCTAGGCAGGGCTCTGCAAAAGCTCGTACAGCGGTTCGAATCCGCTTGACGCCTCTTTACTTAAACCTCATTGATCTATTGATTGTCAATGAGGTTTTTTGTTTTATTTAACAATATTTTCAGACTATTTTTTGCATATTTGTACGTTTTAAAAATTGCTCATGCAGGTTTACCCAATTGAAACCGGAAACTTTAAGCTAGATGGAGGTGCCATGTTTGGTGTGGTCCCGAAAGTAATTTGGCAAAAATCAAATCCTGCAGATTCAAATAACCTGATCGATATGAGCCTCAGATGTATGCTCATTGAAGATGGAGACCGGCTGACTTTGATTGACAACGGGACCGGAAATAAACAAAGTGATAAATTTTTTAGCTATTATTTCCCTTTCGGGGATGCTGATCTTGACGCCTCATTGAAAAAATATGGCTTTCACAGGGATGACATCACGGATGTTTTCCTGACCCATCTCCATTTTGATCATTGCGGGGGAAGCATACAATGGAATAAGAATCGTACTGGCTATGAACCCGCTTTTAAAAATGCCAGATTCTGGAGCAATGAGAACCACTGGACATGGGCCACCCAACCCAACCCAAGAGAAAAAGCTTCTTTTTTAAAGGAAAATATCAACCCGATAGAAAACAGCGGTCAATTGAATCATGTTCCGATCCCGGAAAATGGTTTTTTAAAGGACGGTCCTCTTGGTTTTGACATTCTTTTTGCCGACGGCCACACTGAAAAGCAAATGATTCCCCATTTAAAGTATCAGGATAAAACCCTGGTCTTTATGGCCGACCTGCTTCCAACCGTGGGACATATCCCGCTGCCTTATGTCATGAGTTACGACGTACGGCCCCTGATGACCATGAATGAAAAGGCCAAATTTTTGAATACAGCGGCCGACCATGGTTATTATCTTTTTCTCGAGCACGATGCACAGCATCAGCTTTGTACCTTGAAACACACCGAAAAAGGTGTCAGGCTTGACCAGACATTCCAATTCGATGAAATATTTAACTGATAATAAATTAAATGACAAATGATGAATAAAACGTTTTTATTGGGCTTAGGGTTAGCCATTGTACTATCAGGATGTAGTTCAACAAAGAACCTACACAGCGTTGCTGTACCCGAGGGGTCATCAACCGCAGTAAACATTCCTGCGAAAAAAGCAAGCATGACCGAAGAAGAGATACAGCAGTGGCCACATGCCGATATCTACCAGGATTCGATTCCCGGAATGAGTTTGGATAAAGCCTATGAATTTATTGCTGACAAAAAAGGAACAACCGTTATTGTTGGTGTGATTGATTCAGGAATTGATATCGAGCATGAAGACCTTAAAGACAATGTATGGACCAATACCGATGAAATTGCCGGCAACGGAAAAGACGATGACAACAATGGCTATATTGACGACATTCACGGATGGAATTTCCTTGGGGGTGAAGGTCAGGCAACACCTGAGCAACTTGAAGTGACCCGAATTTATAAGATGCTTGACAACAAGTACAAAGGGAAGTCTTCATCAGACATGAGCGCTTCTGAAATGGATGGCTTCAATTATTATCAAAAGGTCAAAAAAGACTATGAGAGCAGAATCGAAAAGGCCAAAGAAAACTATGATTACTACAATAAAACAAAGACCTATCTGAATGATGCCCATGAATCGACAGTTGAAAAATTAGGCAAGGAAGATTATACCCTTGCTGACCTCAATACCCTCGAAGAAGCAGACAGAAATCCTTTCTTAATGAAGATCCTGAGCGGTGGGAGCAATGTCACTGAAGTAAATGAGCAGCTTGAAGGCGGTCTTAAATATTACGGGTCTCAGGTGAATACCATGTACAATCTTGATTTTGACGGCAGGACCGCAACGGGTGATGATGCTTATGACATTACTGAT
>JAHEHF010000002.1 GCA_024644745.1 Flavobacteriaceae bacterium | reverse complement strand
AATCTTCTTTCAAAATCAATTTCAAACAGTCAAGCAATGTAATAGCATTGTCCTGTGAGAATACCAACGGAGGCTTGATCTTTAAAACATTGTGATCCGGACCATCAACACTCATCAGAATGCCGTGATCTTTCATGCGATTAACGAGGTAGTTTGCCTGATCAGGCAAGGGATTGAAATGTTCATCTGTCAATTCTATTCCGAGAAACAAACCCTCTCCTCTCACATTGGCAAGTATGGGAAATGCTTTTGCCAGTTTTTTTAATGCTGTTTTTAAATAATTCCCAACGTTCAGGGCATTGCCTTGTAATTTTTCTCTTTTGACGGTTCTTAAAACGGCCGTCGCAATGGCACATGACACAGGGTTTCCGCCGAAGGTATTGAAATATTCCATTCCGTTGGCAAATTTATCGGCTACTTCTCTGGTGCACACCACAGCGGCAATAGGGTGACCATTCCCTAAGGGTTTGCCTATGGTGACGATATCAGGAACTACCTTGTGCAGTTCAAAACCCCAAAAGGTTTTACCCATTCTGCCACAGCCCACCTGGACCTCATCGGAAATACACAAGCCTCCTGCTTCTCTCATGTATTCAAACGCCAAAGGCAAAAATCCTTCGGGCAGCGGGATCTGACCCCCGCAACTGATAATCGGTTCAATGATCATGGCTGCAGGTGAGCGTCCTTTCTGCTTTACAAGTTCAATTTGTTTTTTCAGGTCATTTGCATAGTCTTCTGCAGTATTTTTCCCTCTGTATTTTCCCCTGAAAGTATCCGGCAATGGGAACAAATGCGTGTGTTCGGGGCAGCCTCCTCCACCTTGTCCGTCAAATTTGTAGGAACTGACCTCAATACAGGCATTTGTATTTCCGTGATAGCCAATTTCTGAAGCCATAATATCATTCTGTTGGGTAACTGTTTTAGCCATGCGCAGGGCAAGTTCATTTGCTTCGCTTCCTGAATTGACAAAATGCACCACACAAAGCTCAGGAGGCATGGTTTCGAGCAGCTCCCGAGCCAATATGTTGATGTTTTCATGCAAATATCGGGTATTGGTATTGAGCAGGGCCATCTGATTCTGGCCCGCTTTGACCACCTCAGGATGCTCATGACCTACATGGGCCACATTGTTGACGGTATCGAGATATTTTCTTCCCCAGACGTCGATCAGGTAGGCTCCCATGCCACGCACCATGTAAAGGGGATCATCATACGAAAGGCTCAGGCCTTTACCCAGGTGTTTTTTTCTGTAACTGATCAATTCGGCATCACTGATCTTGTTTTCCGGCTCAAGGGATGGTTCCATAAAAAGCAGATTTGGGTCCGGACAAATGCTTTTCCAGACCTCGATCTCACTTTTATAGGCCACTCCGGGAAAATCATTTTTATAATCAAGCATGGAAAGCATAATTTCAAAATGCAAGTGGGGCGGCCAGTTCCCGTTTTCGGGAAAGTCTCCCAAAAAGGCAATGCGTTCTCCTTTTTTTATGTATTCACCTACTTTTCTCTCAGTAGCGCTTTTTACAGATAAATGTCCGTAAAGGCTGTAGAAATGAAACCGGTCTGTTTGATGTTTCAGGATGATCAGTCCGCCGTACTCTTTGTCTCCCTTGTCATTAATTGCCGTCACAACTTCGCCATCCAACGGAGCATGAACCGGGGTTCCGGCTGGAAACCAGACATCAATTCCCAGATGAATCGTTCTGCTTTCGCTACCGTTGTTTCCCAATCTGTCATAGGCCGATGTGGAATATACCATCCTAGGTTCAAGATATCCCCCGGCAATGATCTTTTCAGGATGCTCCTTCTGGAGCCTGTCTATTTTAAATTGAAAGAGGTCAAAGTTTCCAAAATCGCTTAAATGCCCGAGCCATTTGCTTGAAACACTAAGATCCAAATTGATACAGCCAGATTTTTTTTCAGAAGGGAACAACTGTGCTACCTCAACATGCTGCTGTTTGCACCAGGTCCTGAACATTTCCTGCTTAGGATGGGGTGCAAAATCACATGCCGCTCTAAAACTGAAATGAACAAGGTCCTCACTCAGTTCTTTCCATTTTTCCAGTACTTCCCAGGCTGGCTTTTCACTGATCTGCAAATACGTATTATCGGGTTCATCAACTTTGTTGATTGCTGATTTTGTTACAGAGATCACAAGTCTCATGGCGATGGCCCAATAGAGGTGGGCAAGCTCTGCTTCTTCCAGTTTGAAGCCCTGGTTATATCCGGAAACTATTGATACTGCTGCCCCCAGCGGATTATTTTGCTGCATCATCCCATAGGCACACATGATGGCCAGGTCGTTGATGGTCTGGGTATAGACAGCATCTCCGAAATCAATAAAGGCAATCACTTCAGTATCTTTCAGGGCATCCGAAACCAGGATATTATTGTCATTTGCATCATTGTGCACCACTGATTTTCGCAAGCGGTCAAAATCACTTAAACCATTTGAAAAACCCTGCTGAAAGTAACTCACAATTTGTTTTTGATCATCCCTGAAGAGGTAAGTGTATTTTTCGGTCCACAGTGAATCAGCAATATCCCAGTCAAATTTCCTATGGGCCCTGGGATGATCAAAGTTCAACAGGGATCGGGTCAGGGTGCCACCTTGTATCCCCAGACTAAATCTTAGTGCATCTGTATGAGGGTTTACCTTGCTGTACAGGCGTCCCGGTATCCATCTGAGCAATCTGACGAGTCTTTTATGTCCGCATGAATCTTTGAATTCTGAAATTTTCCTGCCGGAGACATCCTTGATGGCAACAGGAGCCTCAATGCATTCTTTGAACTGCTCCAAATGGGCCAACATGGTTTGTTGAAACTCCAGAATTTCATGATTTTCCCCAGGTCTTGAGACCTTTAAAACATAACTTTCCCCTTCAGGGACATCCATCTTGAAATTGAAGTCGATTTCACCTGGAAGTGGCGTTGCCAAACCATGAATAGCATAAAGATCTGAGCAAATTCTTTCTGCCAGGGTTTTTGTGATGCGCATCTCATTATATGGCACTTCTTTCATAGGAGACCGTCAGGATTTTGTGATATAAAAAAGATTTATTCTCCAGGTATCCGATTTTTTCGGTGCCAGTTCGCTGAATCCAATTTTATTGTTGAAAGAATTAGCAAGGCATGTCATGGGTTCAATCGCAATGTTTTTCCTATGAGGCGGGGTGTAAACCTGTAAATAAGTGCCTTCAGGATATTTAAATCCAAGACTCACGTCATAGGTGTCGGTTTTAAAATCACAACGAGGAATTTTTAACGAAAATGCATCATCAAAATTTTTATCATCCAGTTTAAATTCAGGAGCGATATCAGCAGGGACCGGTTCCCGAGGAAGTCCTCTGTTGTCGCTGCTGTAAAAATCCTGAGCCGGAATGGATATCAGGGCACTGGCCAGATCATCAGTACGGAAATAGGGGTGCCATCCCATACCATAAGGAAATGTATGGGTATCGGTATTTTTAATTTTTAGGGTCAGTGACAATCCTCCTTTAAAACTGATTCTGTAGATCAGTTTCAATTTAAACCTGAAAGGAAAACCGGGAAGTTTTCCGTCCGATTTATAAGTGAGTTCAAGTTTGGCCCTTTCTTCGAGCAATTCGGACCCGGTCAGTTGAAATGTTTTGTCAAAAACGAGGCCATGAAGGGCGTTGTTCAATGGCTTTTCGTTGATGCCGAGCTGATATAGGCTTTCCTTGTACTGGTACGCTCCGTCTTTTACCCTGTTGGGAAAGGGGAAAAGAACAGCCGATTTGTAGCTGTTTTTATAATCAGCCAGACCGCTTTCGTCAATGGAGATCCCATCAAGGATCTGGGTGCCGTTTACCATCAGTTCCTGCACACTTCCACCAAGTTTCGGAAAAATTTTAACCGAAAGGTGTTTATGGTGGATATGAATATGTTCAAGAAGCTCATTGTTATGTGAAATCTTGTTTATCTGCATGGTGGTTATCTTAAAATAAATCCTTTGTTAAAAGGATCCCCCGGATCCAGAACAAATGTATGCATTCCTGTGATATATGCCGAGCCTTCAACCTGTGGGATTACAGCTTTATAGGGTCCGAAATCCGTCTCTTCTAAAACGGATCCGGTAAATACAGAACCGGTAATGCTCTCAACAGACATTTTTTCACCAGGATCAATTTCCCCTCTTAAGTGATGAATGGCCATCCTTCCTGAAACCCCTGAACCTGTAGGGGACCGGTCTACTTCTCCCTCTGCGAAAACACAAACATTTCTGCTGTTATTTTCTTTGTTCTCAGCCTCGCCAATAAAGATGGTGCCGTATAAAAAGCCAAGATCTGCTTCAAAGGGGTGTGCCAAGCCTGTATTTTTTTCCATGACCGCATGTTTGATGGCCATGCCTTTGTTGATCAGTTTTTGATACGAATGTTTTGAAAGATCAAAATCAAAATCATTTTTATGCATATCGACATAGGCATAAAAGGCGCCACCATAAGCCAGATCGTAAGTAACCATGCCCAGCCCGGGAACGTTCACTTTCTGATCAAGACCCGAAACAAAACTCGGGACACAATTGAATCTGGTGCTTTTAAGAACGCCATTTTCAACCGTTGCAAAAGACGTGATCCTTCCGCAGGGAGCATCAATTTTCAAGCTGTTCACACCTTCCTTAACTTTGATCCAATTCATTTCAATAGCAAGGGTGGTTAAGGCGATGATGGCATGGCCACACATGGTTGAATATCCTTCATTGTGCATAAACACCACACCAAAATCACCCTGATCATCATTGGGAGCTGTCAGCAAACAGCCGTACATGTCGGCATGCCCCCTGGGTTCAAACATCAGCGCCGTTCTCAAGTGGTCCAGGTTATCTTTGCAATAGCGTCTGTATTCCAGGACAGAATTTCCCTTCAATTCAGGAAATCCATCTATAATTACCCTCAAGGGTTCGCCACCGGTGTGCATATCAATGGTCTTGATCTGCAGCCATGCAGGATCAGGTTTCCAGTTTTTATATTGTATCTTTTGATAGGTTGACATGATTCGTTTAAAGGTAATATATTTTAATTTTAAGATGGATCTTCAAAAAAAGCGATCCCTGGCCTAAGTCATTGATTTGATATACTGGTCAAAATAATATCGGGCTCCTGCGAGATCTTCAGAGGCATGACCAACAGATTTGAAAAAGGTGATCTCCCGCTCATTGATTCTGCCATTTTTTGTTTTGGAACACAATTCAAACAGGTCTGCTTTGATGTCACTTTCATTGATGATACCATTTTTCAAGGGAATCACAAGGTCCCCGGTTTCTTTGATTCCTCCCTGGTAGGTATCCAGAAAAATATCTGATCTCCGCAGGGTTTCATCGTCGGCCTCTCTCATATCTTTTTTGTAGGCCCCCACCATATCCAAATGCTGACCCGGGACCAGGTATTTGCCAAAAACAAGGGGTGTTTTAGACAGTGTGGCGCAGGAAATGATGTCTGCTTTTGGCATAAAGTCTTTGTAATCCTCAACCGCTTTGACTTCCAAGGAGCCGTTTTTGAATTCATTGGCTATGAGTTTCGCCTTTTTCAAATCCCTTCCCCAGACGAAGACTTTTTTGATAGGTCTTACACATGCATGTGCCTTTATAAGGTTCACAGAAAGGGCCCCTGTGCCGATCATCAACAATGACGATGCGCTTTCTTTGGCAAGATAAGATGCGGCAAGAGCCGAGGCAGCTGCTGTTCTTTTTGTGGTAAGTGCCTTGGCGTCAAAAATGGCCTTCACAACCCCTTTATGCCCATCCATGTAGATATAGGTGCCCTGTATGGAGGGTAGATCGTATTTGCTGTTTTTCGGATTGACCGATACGATCTTGACCCCGAGATCTTTCCCTGCTTCCCATGCTGGCATCAGCAGTAAGGTCGAATCTGTTCCTTCCCGGGGATTGGGATAATCATGATGGTGGCGCATTGGGGTATGAACCCTGGCATTTGAAAATCCCTGATCCAGAAATCCAATCAGTACGTTGAAATCAGTATGCGACTCCATAAAGGCGTCATTGATAAAGGGTATCTCAGGCATTTAATTTTTAAATAAAAGTAAATATTAAGAATGATGAATACAATATGGCCTCTAAAATAGATAAAATAATATGCTGATCGATTCATAAAGTACCACAAAAAGACTTCTCAGGAGAAGTATTGGATGTCTTTAGTCTCTTCGGGAAGTCGAACCATTTTTTCATAGGTAAGACCCAATTTTTCGAGCAATTGTATGGAAGCTTTATTGTTTGGGTTTACAATGGCTACGATCTTGTTAATGTGGAAGGTGTTTCGGGCATGATCGAAAATGGCCTGTGCGGCCTCAAGGGCATATCCCTTTTTCCGAAAGGCTGGCAGCATCCCATAGCCGATCTCTACTCCGTCTATACCATCTCTGTCGATCAGTCCGACGGTGCCAATGCTTTCTTTTGTAGATTTTAGCTTAATGACATAAAAGCCATAGCCATACTTGTCATAACTCGTAAAGAATTTTTCTTTTATATAGTTTTCAGCATCTTCAAGGGTTCGGACACCCCTGTCACCAATATTTTGGATCCAGTCTTTGTCATTCATTAATTCTCTGATAAACGAGGCCTCGTTCAATGTGATTTTTGAAATGACCAATCTTTCAGTGCTTAGAATTTCCATGATCTGTATCTTGATTTAAAGATACTTATTTTTATGATCCCAAAACGTCGCTTTGCTTTTTGAAAAAAGAATCAGTCTGAAGTTTTAGAAGGTCCTTGGCTTTTTGCTTTTTATAGGCATAGACCTCTTCATCTTCGGCAACGTCATAATATACTTTTTCATTCAACCCGGTATCTGTTTCAAGTACAGACTTTCGTTGATTTTTTTGTTGTGTGACCCAAACTTTTAAAGCGTCTTCCTGTTCCTCGAATTTAAGGTCATAAGCTCCTTTGGGGGCCATGATTTTGGCAAATACGGGTGCCGTTTCAATAGCAATGAAGAGCAGAAGGATAAATAATGAAGGAATCGGAGGCAGGGTGCCCAGGGCATTGATCCTGGCCATAAGACCATCAAATCCGTCAATAATGGGCTGGCTGCCGGCCAGCTGAAGATTTTGTTTCTCCCTGAGCTGGACAATGGCAGATTCCTTTTTAGTGATTTTCACAGCGGCACTGTCTTTGAGTAGCTGCAGGTCTTTCAATGCAGCATCATGCTTTTCTCTCTTTTCTTTGTACACGGGACCTTTTCCCAACTTCATGGTACCTTTTGTTCCTTCGGCTTCTGTGATATAAGTATCGTACAGGTCATTAACTTCTTTTTCTTTGGCGTCCACATTGTCTTGCAGGGTTTTTATTTCCCCTTCGATACGTGTAATCTCCGGACTGTATTGCTGTGTAATCTGATCCTGATTCACCAGGGTCATTTCGTTTTTTTGTTCCAGCAGCACCCGGTCAATCTCTTTTTCGAAAATTTTTAATTCCAAAGGTTTGGATATGACCACGGCTATGATGAGTGCAAGTATGATCCTGGGGGATGCCTGCAGGAATTCCTGCCAGAAATTATCCCGTTTTTTAATCGTTGAGACAATAAACCGGTCAAGATTAAAGATCAGCAGGCCCCATATCAATCCGAAAAGGACTGAGGCATAGACATTGTCAAAAACGGTATACAGGGCATAGGCACTTGACACAAAGGCCATGATGGCCGTAAAAAAAACGGTACCACCAATACCGGCATATTTAATTTGTTCAGATTTTGGACTTTCCTGAAGCAGGTCTGTGTCTGCGCCTGAGCACATCCAGAAGAATTCTTTTACCATATGAGGAGGGTTTAGTTAAAACAACGCACGAATGAGCTTATATGTTGCTCGAATATTGTTTTCGTTATGATAAAGTTTTGTTAAAATTTCAATTCTTTTAAAAAACAACAGGGATTTCATCGTAAAACTTGCAAGCATTTTTAATATATGTACTTTTGCCGTCTTAAAACATACCGATGAGTTTATTAAAGAAATTGCAAGAACGAAGCCATTCAAAATGCGAACTGTGCAGTTCAGAAGAACAGTTGACCATTTATGAGGTACCACCATCGTCAACAGCAGATGAAAACGACAGTATTTTGATTTGCCAAACCTGTGCTGATCAAATTGAAAACCCCGATACTACAGAAGTTAACCATTGGCGTTGTTTAAACGATAGCATGTGGAGTGAGGTGCCTCCTGTAAAGGTAGTTGTTTGGCGGATGCTTACACGTCTGAGACCAGAAGGATGGCCAAGGGATTTATTGGATATGATGTACCTCAATGAAGAGGATTTGGCATGGGCAAAAGCGACCGGAGAAGGTGAAGAAAGTGAAAATAAAATTGTTCACAAAGATGTAAACGGCGTTGTATTACAAGCCGGAGACTCTGTGGTATTGATCAAAGATTTGAAAGTGAAAGGCTCAAGCATGGTGGCAAAGCAAGGTACTGCGGTGAGAAGAATTTCACTGGATAGAGACAATGCAGAATTTATTGAAGGAAAAGTAGGCCCCACTCAGATTGTGATCCTTACCAAGTATGTTAAAAAAATAGGCTAAGAATAAAATATGTCTATTCATTTCTTGCCTGAATATTTCAATGATACACAAGTGCTTTTAAAGCTGGCATCTAACTAATTGATTGATGCATTTCAGTAAAATACTTATAAAACAAAGGGATGGTCTCAATGCCTTTCAGGTAATTTAAAATACCAAAATGCTCGTTAGGCGAATGAATGGCATCACCGTCAAGCCCGAAGCCCATCAATATGGTTTTGCTTTTCAGTTCTTGTTCAAACAAGGCGACGATGGGAATGCTGCCTCCCGACCTTTGCGGAATGGCAGGGACTCCGAAAGTTTCGGAATAGGCTTTGTTTGCAGCTTTGTACCCAATGTTGTCTATTGGGGTCACATAGGGGTGACCTCCATGGTGAGGGCTCACCTTAACTTTTACAGACTTCGGCGCAATACTTTCAAAGTGGGTGGTGAAGAGTTTTGTGATCTCCTCGGGATCCTGATCAGGCACCAGTCTCATTGATATTTTTGCATAGGCTTTGCTGGCAATGACCGTTTTGGCTCCTTCACCCGTGTATCCTCCCCAGATGCCGTTGACGTCAAGGGTGGGCCGTATCGAATTACGTTCATTTGTAGTATATCCTTTTTCACCGTAAACCTCTTTAATATCCAGGGCTTGTTTATATGCTTCCAAAGAAAAGGGGGCCTTGGCCATTTCTTTTCTCTCTTCGTCAGTGGCTTCAATGACCTTGTCATAAAACCCCGGGATGGTAATGTGATTGTTCTCGTCATGGAGCGATGCGATCATTTTGCTCAGTACATTGATCGGATTCGCAACCGCCCCTCCATAAAGACCCGAATGCAGGTCCCTGTTCGGGCCGGTGACTTCCACCTCAACATAACTCAGTCCTCTTAATCCTGTGGTAATTGAAGGCTGCTGATTGCTGATCATTCCAGTGTCAGATATCAGAATGACATCATTTCGCAATTTTTCCTGGTTTTTTTTGACAAACCAGTCAAGACTTGGAGAGCCTACTTCTTCTTCTCCTTCAATCATGAATTTTACATTGCACGGGAGGGTTCCCATTTCCATCATGATCTCAAAAGCTTTCACGTGCATGTACATCTGCCCCTTGTCATCACTGGCACCGCGAGCATAAATGGCACCTTCGGGGTGTGATTCGGTTTTTTTGATCACCGGATCAAAGGGAGGTACATCCCATAAATCCAGCGGATCAGCCGGTTGAACATCATAGTGTCCGTAAACAAGAACAGTAGGGAGATTTTCATCAAAAATATGTTCTCCAAAGACGATAGGGTAACCCGGTGTTTCACAGATTTCAACATGCCTGCACCCCGCTTTTTCAAGGGAATTTTTCACTGACCGGGCAGTTTTGAGCACGTCATCTTTAAAAGCCCTGTCAGCACTTATGGAAGGGATCTTCAGCAGACTGATCAATTCATTAATAAAGCGTTCTTTATTTTGGTCAATATATGATTTTACAGCAGACATTCTATAGGATTAAAATTTTAACGGAATCAAATATAGAAAAAAGAAAAGACCTATTTTTATAGTCTATGAGAAACCCGAAAAATAATTTTAAAACAATCGTATGAAAATGAAATCAAGAAGAAATTTTATTCAAAAATCAGCCCTGGCAGGAACAGGCATATCTCTGCTGCCTCATTTTGTATTTTCAAAGAATTATAATATGAGTAAGATCAATGTAGGGCTCATAGGGGTTGGTTTAAGGGGAACAAACCATCTTGAAAACCTTCTGTTGAGAGACGATGTTGAAGTGGCCGCGATTTGCGATATAGATCAGGCAAGAATAAAACTGAACCTTGATCATATTAAAAAGGCGGGAAAAAAGCAGCCTCAGGTTTTTGGCAAAAATGAACTGGACTATAAAAATCTGTTGGAATTAAAGGAATTGGATGCGGTCATCATCGCCACTCCCTGGTTATGGCATACAAGAATGGCAAAAGATGCGATGTTAGCGGGTAAATACACCGGACTCGAGGTTTCGGCGGCCAATACCCTGGAAGAATGCTGGGACCTGGTCAATACACATGAAAAGACAGGTGCGCATCTGATGATTTTGGAAAATGTAAATTATAGAAGGGATATTTTGGCTGTTTTGAACATGGTGCGCCAAAATGTATTTGGAGAAATGATGCATTTCAGATGTGGTTACCAGCATGACCTGAGGTTTGTAAAGTTAAATGACGGTAAATCTGCCTATGGCAAAGGTGTGGAATTCGGAGACAAGGGAATTTCAGAGGCCAGATGGCGTACGCAACACTCTTTACTGAGAAATGCCGACGTATATCCAACACATGGGGTAGGACCGGTAGCAGCCATGATCAACATCAACAGGGGCAACAGGTTTGTTTCCATGACGTCCCATGCCACAAAGAGCAGGGGGCTGCATAATTACATCGTAGAAAACGGAGGAAAGGACCATCCCAATGCAAAGTTGAAATTCAAAATGGGAGACGTGATCACGAGTACGATCGAAACCTCAGCAGGAGAGACTATTATTGTAACCCATGACACCAGCCTGCCCAGACCCTACTCTCTGGGATTCAGGGTTCAGGGAACAAAGGGATTGTGGGAGGATGACGGAGAGCGTATTTATGTGGAAGGGGTATCCGAGCCTCATCGATGGGACGAGGCAGATCCCTGGTTGAAAAAATATGACCACCCCTTGTGGATCAAATATGGTGAATATGCGGAGGGAGCAGGTCACGGCGGGATGGATTTCTTTGTGTTGCACGCCTTTATCGAATCGGCCAAGCTACAAATTGCGCCCCCGCTTGATGTATACGATGCTGCTGCCTGGAGTGCCATTACACCCTTATCCGAACGCTCGATTGAAAATAACGGAGCACCTCAGTATTTCCCTGATTTTACCCGTGGTATGTGGTTAAAAAGAAAGCCCTACCAATGGATCAAAGATACTTTTTAAATTAGATGATAAAATTGTCAATCTTTGTTTGCCAATTTGTAAAAATGATTATATTTGCATCCCATTTTTGCATGGATTGTGTCCTGAATTATCCTAAGCCAGGCGCATAGCAAAAATCAGCGGGCGTGGTGAAATTGGTAGACACGCTAGACTTAGGATCTAGTGCCGCAAGGTGTGTGGGTTCGAGTCCCTCCGCCCGCACAAAAAGTCGAAGAGAAATCTTCGACTTTTTTATTTGAAATAAGTAAGTAATATCTGAGGTGAATATAGTCTTGAAGATTGATGATTCAATAGTGCGGGCGGCCCCCGCACCACCTGGCCCGTTCACTAAAAATGTCTTCAAGACATTTTTTTTACGTTCCGTCCTGCCCGCACAGAAAAGCCCTTCAAAATGAAGGGCTTTTTTAGGATGATCATCATTTATTTGCTTGTCTTTCGTCGCCGTGGCATGACCAGGCTGTCGGCGGGATACGTATCTTTTAAATAATCCATCTGAGCTTTAGCCCAATTCATGATTGTTTTTCTCTGGGCGGCAGTGAGATCTGCCTCCTGGTGAAGGCCGAGATAGGTATAAGATTCCAAAGGCATTTCGTGTTCTTCAACTTCCTCTATGATCTCTTCGAATTTGTGATGCTGAACGGCGATGGGAAGTTTGGTGAATTCTGAGAAATTCAAATTTCTTTTTCCGTCCCTGATATGATCATCAAGCCACCAGGCAATAGGTTGGATGTTCCCGTACCACGGATATACGGTTTTATTGGAATGGCAATCATTACATGAAACTTTAAGAAGATGATCCACTTCTTCGGGAACCTGATATTTGGTTGAAATAGCAGCTTTAACATCATTTGATTCGTTTTTGTCAGGGCGAATAAACTGAATGATAAACAGTATCACTAGAAATCCTATTAAAATTTTTTTTATCATAAGTCGGTATTTTATTTTTTTCACGCGATGGGTCACTTAACGATTAGACTGTTACATGACCAAAAGGTTTATTCAAATATACTATTTGTATTTTTTTACCCGTTCATCCGAAATAATTCCACTCCAATTCAATCCATAAGCAAAATCATATAAATTTCCCTCGGTGTCGAGATATGCTTTCATGTCTCTTGGCACATCTTCAAATTGCTTTTCAACGGTTCGCATATCAGCCGGCATTTGAAATGGCAGAAGCGCCGAGGGTTCATTCTTACCTGAAATTATATCCATCAAGGCCCGGTCCTCAACTCCCATATGGATCAAAATTGAGCTGGCATAAGGCTCAATTTCTGAAAACACCATGGGTTTTGAGACCTTAACCACAAGAATTAGCGGCTTGTCACCCATTTTTTTCCGCGTATTGATCACCGTCTTCATATCATTTACATTGGCGGTTTCAACTGTTTTACCCTTATAGGACCGATCTGTGAAATTTTCAAAAGGACTTCCTCCAGCAAGACTGCTATCGCGGGCCTCAGTTGCTGTATAGGTTTTGTACTGCAGGCTGATCGGAATATAACCGTTTCCACCTTTTTTAACATCTTTTTTGTCATAACCCACTCCTCCGTCAGGGTTTTGAATTCCTACAAGGGCAAAATCTGCTTCTGCAGGATTTTTAACAATTTCATAATACTTTTGAACGATTTCCTGGTCGAATGGGGATTCCCATTTTTCAGGAATCTCAGTTCCAAACCAATTCCTGCCTGCTGGAATGAGCCGCTCAGGGATATAGACTTTTTGTTTTGGTTGCAAGGGAAGTTTTTCTTTCTGGTTTTTCAACATAATCACTGAACGCAATTGTGCGTCAAAACCGGCTTCCATATAATCCTTGTTGCCTACGATACGCTCTGTTTCAGAAATATCGAGATATGGGTTTTCAAATAAGCCAACCCTGAACATGTTTTTTAATAATCTCACGGCGGAGACTTCAAAGCGCTTTCTCATATAGGTCTCTCCATGCGCATCAATACCCATTTGATAAGCCCCCAATACTGGCGCAATTTCATTATTTCCGCCAAATTGATCTACACCTGCTTCGAGTGCTTTGTAATGACGCTCAATTTCGGATAGCTCTTCGACACCCCAGCTTTTCCCATAAAAAACGTCAAGTCCGCGGGCGTCTTTGGTGACCATCCAATCGGTGCAAACAACCCCATCATAGCCATGGGTGTCTCTCAACAGGTCTGAGATGATATATTTATTGAATGCATTTCCAACATTTTCACCATATACAGAATCCTGATCATATGAAATCGTGTAATAGGGCATGAGCGCTGAAGCCTTTTGGGTATCACCATTTAATGCAAAGGCACCCTGGGTAAATGGTTGCAATTGCTGCTCAAGGTTATGGCCGGGATAGACCGCATAAGCGCCATAGCCATAGTGACCGTCTCTTCCACCTTCTGCTGCACCTCCTCCTGGCCAGTGTTTGACCATTGTATTCACGCTTTGCAGACCCCATCCGGTTTCGTTTGCCGTAACTGTCGATTGAAACCCATCAATATAAGCCCGTGTCATGTCTGTGGTGAGGTCAGGATCTTCACCCATGGTTCCTTCAAAACGCCCCCACCGAGGCTCAGTCCCTAAATCAATCTGCGGAGAAAGTGCAGTCGTTAAGCCAAGAGCCCTGAACTCTTTTGATCCAATTTGGCCAAATTGATACATGAGGGCCGGATCAAAAGTAGCTGCAATGCCCAAGGTCCCGGGCCAGACTGAGATTTCACCACCGGCTCCTGCATTAAACTCGGCATAAGTATCACTTCCGTGCCTTGGGTCTGAACTTGAATTTATCGGGATTCCCAAGCCAACACCTTCAACGGCGGATTGGGCCTTATTGTTCCATTCAGCTGCGATGCCAGGAGAGGCCACACTTGTGATCAGCACATGCCTTAGATTGTCCTGCATCAGAAATATTTTTTGTGAATCAGATAAGTCACTGGGGCTTGCGCCACTCTTATCAAAGGGTTGGCCATTGTAAAGAACTGGGCCAGTGTAACTGTTTTTACCCGGAATTGATTGATGTCCGCTGTATAGCATTAAGCCTGCAATCTGTTCTACAGTCATTTTTCCAGCCAGATCTGTTGCGCGTTTTTCAACAGAAAGTCGCCAGTCTTCATAGGCATCCAATTGGCCGTTTTTGTTCAGATCTTTGAATGCGTATCCTTTATCCGTTATCAATTTCACGCCAGAGTCAGAAGAATATCCCAATTCCTTAGCTGATTCATTCTTTACAATAATGATATGACCTTGCTTAACTTCCTCGAATTTAGGACCACATCCCGTGCCCAAAAAACCAAATAAGAAGCAGGTGAAAGAGATTTTTATGGTATTCGGGCTTATGTTTTTCATCTTGTTCTTAAAGTTTTTTCATCGGCTAATGGCAAACCAATTTTCTTTAAACCATCATGACTTATTTTTACAGCTTCAATGGGTTTATAATTAAAAGTGGCATCTTGTTCGACAAGGTAGAACTGCATTCCGGAAAGATTTTTTTGGGCGATTATTCTTTCAAAATTTATCGTACCCTCTCCTATGGGTGCGAATTTACCTTCGTTGTCCATGTCTTTCATGTGCCAAATTTTGAATCGTCCGGGATATTTATTGAAATATTCAATAGGATCGGCACCCGTTTTGGTTACCCAAAACAAATCCATTTGAAAATTTACGTATTGCGGATCGGTATGATCAAGAAAATATTCTATGGGAATGATCCCATCCGTATTTTTTTTGAATTCAAAGTCATGGTTATGGTAGAGCAGTTCCAGGCCTGCATTTTTGCATTTTTTTCCAATGGTATTAAAAATATTCACGAGTAATTCAAGTTCACTGGACATTTCCATGCTATGGGTAGTTGTGTTATAGGAAAAATGACCCATGGGTGGAACGGGAATGACGAAATACCTGAATCCTGCTTCCTTGGCGTCAGCAATCATTTGATCTGCATTTTCAAGGGTAACTGTAGCTTGATGACTGCTGATCGGGATTAATCCTACTTCAAGAAGATAATTTTTGAAATCAACGGGCTCCATCCCATAATATTTTCCGTTTTCATAGCCTGAAGATTCTATATAGGCATATCCCATATCAGCTACTTTTTTTAATACCCCTTTAGCATCTTGAGCCATATCTTCTCTTAAGGTGTAAAGAGCCAGGCCTCCGAATTTTTCTTGGGCATTCAAATAAATCGAACTCAATAGAATGAGCCAGATAAATGTCAATTGGAATCTAATTTTGTTTTTCATGGTCCTATGTTTTCAGGATTTAAAATTCCAAAAAAAATACGAGATAAAAATTGACATATGTCAAAAAACAGTTATAAGCTGGATCTTATTCTGCTCAGAGTCTCCTGTGTAATGCCCAGAAAGGAGGCAACGTGTTGTAAAGGTGCTTTATTGATGATCCCGGGATGGTCCTTGAGCATGTTTTGATAGCGTTTTGCTGCGGATTCAAACTGTAAGGACTCCATTCTTTTTTGAGACAGTATCAATGAATAGGTAAAGGATTGTATGATTAGATTTGCTATCTCAAGGTTGACTTTTCTCAAGGCATCCTGACCTTCTTTTGAAAGAAATATAATTTCGGAATCTTCCAGGGTCTCTATGATCAATTGGCTCCCCTTTTGCTCAAAATAACTTATGATGGAAAAGAAAAATTGCCTTTCATCAGCAAACCATTCCGTTATGTCCTTTCCGTTTTTATAATAGAAAATGCGAATGAGACCTTTGTTGACATAATAGATATGCTTGCATATTTCTTCATATTTCAAGATATATTGGCCCCTGGGAATTTTTTTTACACTGATGTGTTTTGAAAGCGCTTTTCTGCTCTCCATACTTAAAGGACTAACCTGATGTAAATCATTGAAATAATTAGCAATCATGATGTGTAATAAATTAAAGCAAGCATCAGGGTATTCATGGAATCAGATTTGTTTTCGTTTTCATCTCAGTATCAGTGTCGTTTAAATTCCTTTTTTAACTGAAAAAGATGCCTGATCAAAAGAATCCAAATCAAAGCCATTTCTTTTTTCTAAAATAGTAAAGCATGAATAATATGATCACCAACATGACGCCAAGCATGATGAAATAGCTGTACTCATAATGTAATTCGGGCAGGACGTCAAAGTTTGTTCCGTAAATTCCGGCAATAAAGGTAAGCGGGATGAAAATCACTGAAAAGATCGTTAAGAACTTCATAATATCATTGAGCTTGCTGCTTATGATGGTATGATAAATGGTAAGCTGATCTGATAAAATTTCACGGTAACTGTCTGAAATATCACTCGCTTGCGCCATATTGTTGACCAACTCTTTAAAATGGATGTCATTTTGCTCCTTGATAAAATCAGATTCAAGCTTTGAAAGTGACAGGATCATTTCCCTGGCGGGCTTGATATTCTTTCTGATGAAATTCAGTTCTCTTTTATAATGGTTGATTTTGTCAATTATATTTTTATCCGGATCATCTATCAGGATTTCATCGAAGGCTTCTATTTTCTCACCAAGCAGGCCAAGAATATAAAGGTAGTTATCAATCAGAACATCCAGCAGGGCATAAAGCAGATAATCTGTACCTGAACGGCGTAATTTCCTTTTGGGCATTCTTATTCTTTTTCTAATGGGTTCAAAGACGTCCCCCTTTTTTTCCTGAAAGGAAATAAGAATGTCCTCGTCAAAAACGATGCTGATATTTTCAACAGTAATGGTATTGGTCTCTTGATCGTGTTGGAGCATTTTTAAGGATAGAAAAGTCCAGTCATTGTATTCATGCACCTTCGGTCTTGCATTGGTGTCGAGAATATCTGCCAGGATCAGGTTTTCAAGTTTCAGGACCTTGCCAATTTCATTTAGTTGGCTGAGGTCGTGGAGACCATCAATATTGAGCCAGGTTACTGATTTTTTTTTCAGATAAGGCAATACTTCATCGAGTCGGTCAATCGTTATTTCTTCAACTTCATCTTCCTGGAAATCGATCAGCCTTAAAAGTACCTTGTCGATTTTTTTCTTTCCTCTGAATAACAACTCCTGAGGTGAAAGGCCAATTTCATTTTTATTTTTTTTCAGGTATCTTGCCATACTGTTTTGTGAAAATTTTTTTACAAATGATAATGGTTTCTTTTTAAAAGAAATTTAACATACAAGATAGCAGAAGTAATTTTATTTATGATGGTTTTATAAAAAAAACTTCTGAATGCCTTGCCCGGTTCGAATAAATTAAAGTCTTATACTTGATGCTTTTTATTCCTTTTCCTTTTGTGCAAGTTTATTGATCTCCTTGTTGCCTAAAACGAACTTCGGATAATCTGCATGAAGGGTGTTGATCATGGCCAGGCCCATATTGGAGGTGTTGGTAGCTGTTCCAGGAAAATGTTTCAGAATGGAATAAACAGGCCAGAAAATTGTATACATGGCCTGAACCCATTTGGTTTTTGATTTTATTCCCTTCAAGGGCTGAATATAGCCCGGCCTGAACATATAGGCCTTTTTAAAAGGCATTTTAAGCAATGCATTTTCTGTTTTTCCTTTTATCCTTGCCCACATGATCTTTCCTTTTTCAGACGAATCCGTACCGGTACCGCTGACATAACAAAAAATGCTGTTTTCATTGTATTTTATAAATGATGTTGCAAATTTCAGGGTAAGGTCATGGGTAATTCTTGAATAGGAAGCTTCTGTCTCACCAAGGGATGTGATTCCCAGGCAAAAAAAGCAGGCGTCATAATTTTTAAAGTTTTTTTCTATGGCAGAGAGATCAAAAAAGTCCTGGATCAAAAGCTCAATGACTTTGGGATGTTTGATCCCCGCCGTTCTTCTGCTCACCAATAATACCTGTTCGATCTCAGGTGATTCCATGCACTCCAGAAGAACTCCTTTGCCCACCATTCCTGTTGCCCCTGTCAATATGATCTTGTAGCCCATCAGATATTTGTTAAAATGATCAAATTCAATTCGCTCTTAAACACCATCAGTATTTATGGAATTTGTTTTTGTCGATTGACGGTTTCGATTGATTCAGCATCTCGCATTTTTTCTTTTCTTGCCCAATCTGCCTGATTTGATCACTTTATTGATATAATCAGTGGCGAGGGGAACCTTGCATGAGGTATTTCCCATAAAAACCGAAACTTTTCCAATATGCTTTGCAATTTCTTTTGCTTTTTCCGTCAGCTCAGGAACATAACATCCAACTGCAATCACAAATCCATTCATGGTGTATTTTACCCTGTTCTGTTGCTGGTGGATGCTTTTTCCGATTTCATCCAGAAGCTTTGAATAAGTGGCGATATCCAGCTCACTGTCATCATGAATGCTGGCATAATTCAGCAGGGCAGACCATCCGGCCGAAGCAATTTGTTCCTTTTCTGATTTGATCCATTGTAATCCGAGTTCAAATCCAAAAGGAGTTTCAGCCGCAACCCAGGGCACAGCATATTCACTCAAATAATACCAATAGGCTTGTTCCACCCAGGATTGCAATTGCTCTTTGGTGATTTGATTTTCGTCGGCCATGAGTCCGGCCAGATACATGGCATCAGAATTACCTGTATCATAAAGTTCCAGGGAAAGCTCATGATTTTTTTTGGCCTTTTTAAGGATCTTTTTCAAGTCTCCCACCTTTACTCCGAACAAAGGTTCTTTGGCCCCGTGATTGATCAATGTGTTCTTTGTTCTTGGATCTCCATAAGATTCAAGTTCCATTAAAATAGCTTTTGTATCCATGTGCTTTGGTATTAATCTAGTTCATGATCAGTTATCCGGATTTTCATTCTGTTCGAACAGCGATTTAGAAATCGAGTCTGATATAAGCATCTTCTTCGCTTGGGGTTTTGTCTTCAACCAGGTCAAGTTTATAACTTTTGGGAACATTGTCCCAGTCTTCATATAGTTTCCCGTCTATATAATAACGCGTGGGCCCGTTTTTTTGATCTTTATATGAATTGTCCATCATCAGCCCGTATATGTTCTGAGGTGCTGAGGTACCTGCCATATTGCTTCCCAAAACCAGCTCCATATTGCCGTCTCCGTCAACATCAGCTTTAACCCAGTTTAATTCGAGCAGCTCATTAAAACTTCCGTCTGCAATCATTTCAATGATTTCCTGATCAAAGCGTTCGAGGATTTCTTCAGCGCCTTCAAGTTTTTTACTCAATGCCAAATGAAGGGATTTGACCAATAAGGGTTTTTGCCCGATAGCGAGGTGCTGGGAAACGTCATTGAGCTGATACTTTAACATGTATTGAATCAGCAACGCATCAACAAGCATGTAGTCAATTTTATCTGACAAGAGGTTTTCAAGATTTTTTTGATTACTGATACCGGGAACAATCTCAATTTCTTCGTTCTTGTCAAAATCTCCATAGGCATAATTGTTGATCACACCTATTTTTTTCCCGCCCAGGTCTTTAAATGAAACGGCGCTCACGTCTGATCCTTTGCGACCCACCAGAACCAGCTGATTGTAGAGATAGGGTTTTGAATAATAATATTTTTTCCGACGTTCTTTGCTTGTCCATAATCCGGGGCTGCCATCAAACTTCCCTGAATGCAACTCCTCAAGGACTTCAGTGAAAGACACGATTTCCAAGGTTGATGCGACGTCAATTCGCATCAGGGCTTCCTGAACAAGATCAGAAAGGATAGACTTTTCACCTTCTTCATTCGTAAATGGGGGCCATACATCTGCAGCGAGTTTTAACTCTTGTTGCTGGGCAAATGAAAAAAAAGTCAAGAAACAAAACAGGCAGGTTATTGATTTTCTCATGTTGGGGCTTTTTGTAAAAATAAACAGAAAAAAGGGTAAAACAATAAACCACGGATCACAATCATGAAATGCTTGCTCAAAAAATTTAATGATCTGAGCTCAAATTACCGGGTTGATGCTTTCAAAAATGAGGATTTATCCCAGTTTTTAAATACAATTACCCGATGCCTTTAAGCTTTTTTGGATTCACGAAGGGCATGATCACAGGCCCGTGCCGTGAGGGCCATATAGGTAAGAGAAGGATTTTGGGTCGCCGTTGAGGTCATGCACGAACCATCTGTGACATAAACATTTTTACAGTTGTGCAACTGGTTCCATTTGTTGAGCAATGAAGTTTTGGGGTCATTCCCCATCCTGACACCCCCCATTTCATGAATATCCAGTCCCGGGGCTTGTTTCGTGTCATGTTTCCTTATATTTTTAAATCCTGCCTTTTCATACATTTCCGTAAACTGTTCATGAAAATCTTGGATCATCCTTTCATCATTATCGTCATAGGCAACATCTATTTTCAATAGCGGCATGCCCCAGTCATCTGTTTTAGAGTTGTCGAGTGAAACCTGGTTTGAGGCCTTGGGTATGGTTTCTCCCATCATGTGCGCCCTGACTTTCCAGGGACCGAAACTTGGATTCAAAAGTCCCGCTTTTAATTCTTCGCCAAATCCGCTTTGATCCTGAATAATTTGTCTGTACGCACTAAAACTTGTGGCATAACCCCTCAGAAAATCGGTCTCTTGTTTTTTGACGTTTCTGAATCTTGGAATATAAGCGTTGGTTGGTTCTCTGCCTGTTGTATGTTTATCTGGAAATCCTTCAAATTCTGCGTATAAAAGTGCCCTGTAATTGTGAAAGGCTACAAATTTACCAAGCAATCCGTTATCGTTGCCCAATCCTTGTGGAAATCTGTTTGAGGTTGAATTCATCAAGATCAAATTCGTATTCATTGTTCCGGCATTTACAAAAATTGTATCTGCAAAGTATTCCCTGGTTTCCCCGTTACGGGAATTGATGACCATTACCCCGGTCGCTTTTCCTTTTTGCTCATCATAAAGGATGGAATGGACCACAGTATCATGAATTAGACTCATGTTTCCTGTTTTCATGGCCCAGGGCAGGGTACTCGAATTGCTGCTGAAATAACCTCCAAAAGGGCAGCCTCTCTGGCACAGGTTTCTGTACTGGCATCGGCTTCGGCCCTGTTGAATGAGGATATCCCGATTTTCAGTGATATGGGCGCACCTTCCGCTGATCACATGCCGGTTCGCATAGTTTTTCGCCAGGGAATTTTTAAAATGTTCTTCTATACAGTTAAGCCCCATCCCCGGTAAAAATTCTCCATCGGGTAAAATGTCAAGTCCGTCATGATCTCCGGCAATTCCAACAAACTTTTCAACGTGGCTGTACCAGGGAGCAATATCTTTGTACCTGATGGGCCAGTCAACTGCGAAACCATCTCTTGCGGGACCTTCGAAGTCATAATCGCTTATTCTTTGAGTTTGCCTTGCCCAAAGCAGCGATTTTCCACCGGTTTGATACCCCTTGACCCAGTCGAATGGTTTTTCCTGAATATAAGGGTGCTCCTTATCTTTAACCACAAACTGTGCGGCGTCTTCCTTGAATACATAGCACCTGCTGGCAATAGGATTTTCTTTGATGATGTCTTCCGGAAGGCTGCCCCTGTGTTTGAATTCCCATGGATTCATATTCGTGGTCGGGTAATTGGCATTGTGTTTTACTTCTCTGCCTCTTTCAAGGACCAGTGTTTTAAGTCCTTTTTCACAAAACTCCTTGGCTGCCCAGCCTCCGCTCATTCCCGATCCTATTACGATCACATCAAAGGTATTGGATGCGTTCGCATCAATATTGAAATTAGCCATTTACATTGATTCTTTTATCATTATCAATTGTTTCACAAGTTCCGTAGGAGCCCGGAACAAGGCTGTAAGGCATAACTTCAGTCATGATATATTCTGATTTCATATAGCCTAGGATCGTAAAGCTTTTCGTGATTTCGACAAAGTTCAGCACATCTCTGTTCCCCTGATCTGAGGGACTCACCTCCCTGTTTACAATTGACTGAAGTGCTTTTACCCGATCCTGTTGTTTTGATCTGTGGAATGATTGTCCTGTAAGTGCCTTAAACTTATTGTTAAAATTTTTCATACCCTCGAGATAGGATTGCTGGATATCGTTTTTCAGACAATCATCAACCATGATCCATATAAAATCATGCACCTCAAGATCCAGGGCACCCGGCAGGTTGCCTTGTGGAAGGATGGTTTCTGCCAATTCTTTCATTAATGTTTCCTGGCTTTCTGTGATCCTGAGCTTGTTGAGAGTCAAACTAACTTTTTCTTTTGTAAAATCACAGGAAGAAAGCATGACCATGCCTCCCGATAGTATGCCTAAATGCTTCAGGGCTTTTCTTCTGTCCATATGTTGCTGACCTGTACTTGAGTAAACTGTTCTTTCATTGCAATATCATTTTCGGCCTCAAATAAACCCGGGAAAACAACATAACCATGATGAATGTTTCGGGGTAAATATATAGAATTTTAAACTTTAAAAAAAGGTTGTGGAGGGTATTTTAGTCGGGCAGGGGGGTGGGAACCTGCAGCCTGATTTCACTGGCGAAAAGATCCCATTCGCTTAATAGTTCCCTGTATTTTTCCTTTTCTTCATCTCTCAGGTCTTGCTGCTCTGCCAGGTCCCTTTTAAGATTATACAATTTGAAATTCTTTTTCTGTAAAGGCCTTTGCAGATTAAGAATTTTCCAGTCACCTTTTCTGAGCATGGCCAAATTCCTGTGTTCGAAACCGAAGACATAATCAGGTCCGTGAACCGAAGATGGGCTTCCCTCTAGCCTGGGAAGCAGAGAAGTGCCCTTGAGGGGGTAAACCTCTTTACCCATGAACCGCTTAGGATAAGTCGTCTTCGCCAGCTCATAAAAGGTCGGGGCCAGATCCATAACCGTCGTAAAGTCGTGTATCATATTATTTTTATGGGCCAGTCCGGGCCCACTGATGATCATTGGAGCGATCATGCCTCCTTCGGTAGTAAAAGCTTTAAAATACAAAAACGGGGATGAACCTGCTTCGGCCCATTGAGGACCGTATGAAATAAATGAATCAGGCTTGCCCATATTTTCATAATCTTCATTGAAATATTTCCTCACATAAGGCCCGTAATGGGGGTGGTGGTAAAAATCTTCCCCGGCAGCCCCATTGTCAGACATGAAAACAATGATCGTATTTTCAAATTCACCAATATCTTTAAGGTAATCGATAAGTCGCCCAATGTTGTAATCAAGATTGTCAACCATGCCTGCGTAGAGCTCCATTTTCCTTGCCTCCACTTTTTGTTCCATCGGATCCAGGGAATCCCATGGTATTATTTTTTTGAGACTCGGAGGTAATTGGGCATTTTCGGGAATCAACCCGGCTTTTTTGAGACTTTTAAACCTTCTTTCTTTTAATTTTTCATATCCCTCATCATACCTGCCCTTGTACTTTTTCCAGTATTTTTCATCCACCTGCAGAGGCCAGTGTGGTGCAGTATAGCTTGCCATGGCGAAAAAAGGTTTTTTAGCTTCCCTGTCAAATTCTATGAACTGAATCAGTTTGTCTGTATATAAATCTGTCGAGTATTTCCCTTTTTTCCATTTGACGGGTCTTCCATTCTCCGTATATCGTGTATAGGGATTCTCTTCATTCCATCCCTGATCGTTATAATGTGTTCCTTCTCCGTACAAATTCACAAAAGAACGGTCAAAGCCTTTTTGATGCGGGTTGTTTTCAGGTTTAAAACCCAGGTGCCATTTACCCGCTATATAGTTCTGGTAACCCGCGTTTCTCAATACCTGTGGAAGTGTTGCGATTCTGTCACTCAGGCTGCCTTCATAACCAAATTCATCTGTTACAAGATCCTGAGATCCCATTCCCGCTATATGGCTGTCGTTCCCAGACAGCAGCATGGCCCTTGATGGGGCACAATAAGGTGCCGTATGAAATCTGCTGAATCTAAGACCATTGTATGATAACTGATCTATATTGGGCGTCTCTATATCACCCCCGTAACAACCAAGATCGGCATATCCGAGGTCATCTGCAACAAGAAGCAGAATGTTAGGTGGTTTTTCCCCTGGTTCATGAACATCCTTTTCACGAAATGATCCGTAAAGGAATAGGGCTGCAACAGCAAAAATAAGCCATGTATTTTGATCAGGTCCTTTGCTGATTACAGAGATCATGTTCAGATTCATGTTATGAAAATGTATCCGAGGCAAGTTATGCTTTTTGAATTTTAGTCATACCCTGTAAAGCTTTTCGTCTTTTAGGCGCCCTTTTCAGTGTTAACTCGTATTGCTCAAAAGCTTCCGGGCCTCTGTCGACCTCTAACAACCAGTCGGCATATAATTCATGCGTCGGTTTCTGAATTACCGGAGGACCATAACTGTAGCTCAGCCCATTTTCAAGCTCAATCGTCTTTTTTAAATAGGTTTCAGTTGTTTCTGTATCATTTTCGAGCCAGCTTTTAAGTGCCTTGAGCTGGTACATCATGATCTCTGACTCCACCAGCATAGATGGAGAAGTCTCATTGCGATCAGCGCCAGAACAAAATGCGGCATTGTCATAGGTAACCAGATAGGTCTCTTTGTCAAGTTCTTTTCTCATGGTCATGATCAGGGTGTCGATTTTGCTTTTATCCTTGTCCTTAAAGGCTTTCATACCTTCCAAAAATCGATACTGTGATCTTACCGATAAATTCAGGTCATCAATTCCAACGGGAATATCAG
The DNA here is from genome assembly GCA_024644745.1 of Flavobacteriaceae bacterium. GTDB lineage: Bacteria > Bacteroidota > Bacteroidia > Flavobacteriales > Flavobacteriaceae > Lutimonas. Next base: position 64,307 of record JAHEHF010000002.1, on the reverse strand, counting down.
CGATCTCGCCTTCCCAGTCTTCGCTTTCGACCAGGTAGGTTCCCTTGAGGTAAACCATATGGGCCCTGGCTCTTACCGAAGGGGTTTCAAGGGCATAAGTTTCCATGTCTTCTACAAGTTTTTTGGCATCATCGATTCTCCCTTGCTGGAGGTATCCGTATTCCAGCCAGTGGTAGGCATGATAGCCACGGGCATCATTGGAAAGATTTTTGGCGTTCATTCTGTTCAAACTTGCCTGGTAGGAGTTTTCATTGCTGCTCACTACCTTGTCCCACATACCCAGTGCCACATAGATATGCGAAGGCATGTGCAAGGCGTGACTCGCATCGGGTGCAACTACAGAATAAGCGTCAGCAGCCGACAAGGCCAATGATGCATGGTCAGGATCGTCATAAGAATGGATCAGGTAGTGAAGTGCCCCGGGATGGTTCGGATTCTCCTCGAGAATACCCTTGGCAATTTTTGCTCCTTTTCCATATGTTTCAACATCGCGTCCGTCTGAAATGGAACCTAAGAGAGAAAGTGCATAAAAGGCAGCAATCTCATGATTATCAGGATATTTCTGACTGAGGGTCTGCATGAAATCAGCATAATTTTTGTCCCGTTTGATCTTTACAGAATCTGATTCATACAAAATTTTCACGGCCTTTATGAAGTCTTTTTCAAGGGCTGTTGAAGGGGCTTCAGAATGAACTGAATTGAGTTTTTGAACCGCAGCCATACCTTGATCAAAATTTTGTTCGTGCCACAGACTATGGTTGTAAGTCATGGCCTCACCCCAATAGGCCATAGCCATGTTCGGGTCTGCCTCAGAGGCTTTTCTGAAAGATTCTCTTGAGTCGTAGTATTCGAAACTATGCAATAACAGCAATCCCTTTTCAAAATGTGCAACAGCTTCTTTATTTCCTGTAACTTCAATGTTAACAATACCCAAATAACTTTCTTCGATTTTCTGTTTATTACAGGAGAAAGTACAGACAACTAAAAGGATCAATAATTTTTTCATGGGAAAGTTATATTTAAAAAATTCATCAGATTCGATTTACAAAATTTTGACATATTTGTCAGCTAAGGCATTTATAAATAACTCAGCCACCATTTTTCTTTGTTTCTGAGTTTATAGGTCATGTATTTTTTACTGAATGGATACAACAAAGCGACGATCATGATCCATACAAAATAGACAACCCAAAGAGAATAACCGTAATTGGCCATTTTGTTCGTGGTAAAGGTTTCCTTGTCCATGACCATGAGGGTCCAGTCATCTCCCATTGCGGCCAAGGTCAATAGCGCAGCCAAATGTATGAAAAATACATGGAGCACATAATAGAAAAATGGAACACGTCCGAAGACCAGCAAGAAATCCGTGATTTTTGAATTTATATTTTCAAGAATATATAAGACAAGGAAAGTAGGTCCAATCGTAATCAGGATAAAAAGCAAGGAGGGAGGGTATTTGGAAACATTTATGAATGACATCAGTGTGTACAAGGAATCTTTCTGAAGACTCCATGGCATCATATCCCCATATACATTAATTAATCTGATTACCAAAAAAAGTGAAATTGTGATGAGCCCCAGCCCAATCAAATATTTCTTGCGCAATTCCTGCGCAAATCCTTTGTGATATAAAAATCCAAAGCAATAGCCCAGGGCCATGACACCGATCCAGGGCAGTACCGGATAGTAAAATGCAACCATATGATCGCTTCCGAGGGGCAAGAACTCTGCCTGATGAAAAATATACCATAGGATCGAAGTTAATTCATGTCCTTCAAACCTAATTCCGTCAAGCATATTGTGTCCAAAAACAATGGTCAAAGAAATGATAATCAGTAGTTTAAGTGGTAGATGAATCAAGGCAGCTAAAAAGATCATACAAAGTCCTATGGCCCATATGACCTGTAAATTAATGAATCCAAATGCGGGGTCAAACCACCATAGAAAGTTCATGATGACAATTTCAACAAAGATCAGCCACAGCCCTCTGGTGAAAAGAAATATGGAAAGCTTTTTCTTACTTTTGTGCTGACCGAATAAGCTGGCTGAGGTACCTGTAAGGAAAATAAAAACCGGAGCGCAAAAATGGGTCACGAAGCGTGTGAAAAACAAAGCCGGTGTAGTGGTTTCAAGATCTGTCGGATTGTATAAAAAAGCGCCTAAATGGAAATAGTCCCTCACATGATCCAGGGCCATGATCACCATGACCAGTCCTCTTAAAATATCAATAGACTGTATTCTTGAAGATTTGATGATACCTGCCATTTAGTTTAAATTAAGCTTAAAGATTTGAATGAAATAAAAAATGAATCGACTTAAAGAGGCATGAATTATGAAAAATGTCCTGAACTGCATTGGAGTAAAATTTTAAAATGATGACATCTTATGATCGAATTCCTTCAGGCAAAGTACGTATGATGAAGTCCTTCCCTTATAATAATTTTTCAAAATACGTACTATTGCATGATGGTATTCCATTAATTCATGAGATCAGTGATAGCGTTCATCACGGCAAACAGGCTTATTTTACAGCTTGTTTACTCAAGCTGTTTATCATCTGCATTATCTGGTTCAAGGTCTTGGATTATCTGTTTATTCCGATTATTGCTGCTCACTCATTTCAATTGCATTTAATTCTTCCTGAAAAGGAGCAAAATTCCAAAAACCCCATTCTTTGACAACCTTGCCATCTACAAACTGCATGGTAAGGTGAACTGGAATTTCAAGGGTTTTTGAATTGGCGTTTAAGGTACCACGCCAAAGACCCCAGAAATTGACCCAGGTTCTTCCTTCATCATCCAGAATCTGCTCAATGACCATTTGTTCCCTGGAAAATCCGTAGGTTGATAATTTTGATATCAAATTCATGTGCTTTTTTTGAATAGCATCAACCGTTTCTCCTTGAGAAATTTGATTTTGAAAGATCTTTGCCGTGTCAGCATAATGTAATTTCCAATTTTCCCAATCGGCGTTTTCATAAGCTTCAATCGAAGCTTTTAACTTTTCTATTTCGGCTGAACTCGTTGTGTATCGGGGTGGTTCAGCTTCTTTTTGACAGCCGATGATGACGAAAAATACAGATACCAATAACAATACTCTATTCATATTTTATTGATTTTATCAAATTATTAGAACTTTATTGTGCTGGCATATACTCAAGTTCTGGCCTCATCCAACCCGTTTTTTCTTCCATTTTCCAGGTGTGTTTGCTGAGTTCCTTTAGAAGCGGGCCAAAGTCGTCTTTCATGAGTTCCCAATTGGCATCACCGGCCTTGGCACTTTCGAGGCTGTTTGTACCTGCAACAGCAATCATATAATAAGTCCCCATAACCCCGAAGCCTGATTTATATACTCTGAAGTGCATCTTTGAATTGTGTTTTTCAAAAGCTTTTTTGATATTTTTAATTCCTTTAAGAAAAGCCATGTCATGTTCGGGGGTCACATAATTATAGTAAAGAGTACGGTAATTTTGACCTTCAATCGTTTGAGAAACACCACCGGGCATATAAGATAAGTCCTTATGAAGGTATACGATATAGTCTCCGTGCTGATCATACATCGGATTAAATCTTGCGAATAATCCCGCTACCTTGTCATCACCCATCTTTTCATTCAATGTCACAAAAGCGTTTTTATCCAGTTCCGCATGATTTTTAATCGGAGTAATGTATAAGTAAGAATTGTCATCTTGTTTTAAGGTAATCCATCTTGTCTCCTGTACATTGTGCTCTTTGCAGGCTGCGACGAGATCTTTGGCCACCTGTTCATATTCATCAGTCATGCTTGGTTTGACCCTGTCTTCATGGATCCAGAAGGCTTGTACGCTTTTTTCTTCCTGAGCCTGAGTCAGGTAAGGTGCTGTTAACATGATAACAGCAATTAAGGAAAGTTTTAAATTTTTCATGGGAAAGGTTTTATGTTAATACTATTGTTTTTTTAATATAATCAATTCAGTTCCGGAGGTGTCAGGCTGTAGCCCAACTGTTGTAAAAGTGATAACTCATTGTAAAAAATGTCTTCATGGATGATTTTTCCCGCCTGATCAAAACTCAAACGGCTGATTCCGCTTACTTTAATTTTTTTTCCTGTTGCCGGAAATTCACCGAAAACTCCGGTATTGGTCCCTGTGATTGTCCAGTTCATGATCACCTGATCACGATAAGGCAACATATCGTCAATCATTAAATTCAAATCGGGAAAACCCGTAAGGTAAACCTGAATATTTGCTGTCAGTTCCTCCTTGTTGCTTGCAATCTCAACATTGTTCACCCTTCGTTTGAATTTTTGAGAAAAAAATTGATCAAGCTCAGAAAGGTCCTTTTCATTCCAAATGCTGGAAACGAAATTGATCACCGTGTTTTTGTTCATCTCCTCATTTTTAATATTGGAGCCTTTATCTTGACAGGAGTTCAGGGGCAGCAAAAAAAGTGAGGCTATGAGAAGAATTTTAATCATTTTTTAGATGGATAAATTTCAGTACATGTTGAAAGCAGAGCACTGCTAAAATAAACGCTGTGCCTCTATATGACCAAGTCGTTTAGGATAAAAGATTGATAATCTTGTCCGAAAGGCTCGTTTTATTTATCCAAGGAATAATTATATAATAATTTGTAACTTTCTGCTTTGATGGATCTCTTGTACGTTATTCTGCTTTTCATCGAATATTCGATCATATTGGTCCATGAAGACAATAAGAATGTCCAGTGTGCCGAACCTGTATTAACTAAGTCCTGATGCTGATGAGAAATCGAATTTTCCATTCTGTTTTGCCCTTATGGATGCTATGTTTCTGTACCTTATCAGGATATGGTCAGAAAATAATTGACTTCAACAGAGAGACGCCCTACAATAAGATTTTTGTTGATACGGATAATTTTGGTGCCTCCTATCTGGACACCCTTGAAATCTCATATCAAAAGACTACAGTTGATAGTCTTCGCTACTCAATCTTAAATGATCTGGCTTATTATTGGCACACACGTGACCTGAACAAAGCTCTGAACTTTACAAGACAGGGGCTTAACATGACGCGTCAAAAAGAGGACTTGTTGTGGGAGGGCCGATTTCAGATCACTGAAGCGGCTATTCTGCTCAGAATGGAAAAACTGGATACTGCTTATGTCATTTTACAGGAAGCAAAAAATAAGATCAAAAAGGAGGATCTTGCTTTTCTCAATACCCAGTTAGGATATGTTTTTGAAAGAAAGGGAGATCTGGTCAGAGCCGCGGATTATGCTTTGGAGTCAAAAAGGCTGGGGCTTGAGATGAATGATGTCAAAGCGGTGGCTTTGGCTTACAGTGATTTAAGTAATTTATACTGGAAATATTCAAAATTTGACCGAGGCCTTGAATATGGCCTCAAATCATTGGAACTCTTTGAAAAACGTGGTTTGAATGATCTGGATTATGATTTTACTCTTTATGTTGTGGGGAACAACCTGTTAGAACTTGAAAACTATCAGGAGGCACTGGATTATTTTAAACATGCGATAGCCATTGGCGAAAGATATGGTTTCTACAATAATTTGAGTGATACTTATATTTCATTGATCGAGTTATACACCCTGCTTCTACAATACGATGAAGCTGAAAAGTCAGCTGAGAAGGCGCTTCTGTACGCCAATCTTTTGGACAATAATTTTTTAAAGATGCGCTCCTGGCTATCAATTGGTAAACTGCAGTTGTTTCAGGGAAAATATGTAAGTGCCATAGAAAGTCTTAATAAATGCATTGAGATCGCTACCCCTGATTTTGGTGATTATTACTATCTCAGTCAGGCCTATGAACGCCTTGGAAAGGCATATGCAGGGAATCACAATTATAAGGATGCAACAGAGGCATTTGTGATGTATGACTCTCTGAGGAATAAGGTTTTTACTGAGTCAGCCAATGAGAATATGGCCTTGCTGGAGACCGAGTTTGACATGGCACAACAGGAGGATACCATACAGGGAATGGAAGACCAGATCAAAAAGCAGAGCTCGCAACAAACACTGATCTCTATTATAGCAGGGCTTTTGTTCCTGTTGGTGCTGGTCTTGTTCGTAACCTATAAAAAAAACAAAGGGAAAAACGTTTTATTGGAAAGACAAAATGCAGAAAAGGAATTTTTGCTGAAGGAAATTCACCACAGGGTCAAGAACAATTTGGGTATCGTTTCGAGTCTTTTGGAATTGCAGGTCGCAAAAATGAATGATCCCAAGGCAATCGAGGCAATTGAAGAGAGTAGAAACAGAGTCTATTCGATGAGTATGATCCATCAGAAATTGTATCAGGGCAAGAATCTATCCTCGATCGAGATGAAGGATTATCTGATCAATCTCAGCAGGCATATTTTGGATTCTTACGGGTCGGGGTACGCCATTGAATATGATTACAACCTTCAGGAATTTGAATTGGATGTTGACCTGGCCATCCCGATGGGATTGATCGTAAACGAATTGCTCACCAATTCCTTCAAACACGCTTTTCCTGAAAGGGAAAAGGGAAAAATAAAGATTACTTGTCAAAAAGTCGGAAATGAAGGGGTTGTCCTGGAAGTATACGATAATGGAATTGGTTTTACTGACCCCAAGGATTCTAAAAAGGGCGGCACGGGTTTTGGAACACAGCTTGTCGACCTTCTCGTAGAGCAACTCGATGGTTCCATGAAAATTTATAATGGCCAGGGCACAAGGGTTCGGATGGAGTTTGAACTGATCCACAATTCTAAAGAATTGAATTTTTAAGCAGATAAATCTTCAAAAGGTTTGTAACCTGTTCATGAGACCCTGACGCAAGGTTTTACTAAGAGGAATTGCTTTTCTTCCGATAACCACATGACTGCCTGCGACTTCATCAACATGTGACAAATTTATGATATAAGACCGGTGAATTCTTAGAAAGTGCTCCTGGGGCAATTTTTCATCAATTTCTTTCAGGGTCATCACCAACAGGCATTCCCTGTTTTTGGCATAGATTTTACAATAATTACGATCTGCTTCAAAATAATAAATATCCTTTATCATGATCTTGATCATCCGCTCATTTCTCCTGACGTAAATACTGTCACTTTGAACAAATGGAGAGACGCATTCTTCTATTTTTTCCTCTTCAGGTTTTTTGTACAACAATTTGTCTGTAATCAGTTCTATCGCGTGTTGCAAGTCCAGTTTTTTAAAGGGTTTGGATATAAAAGCATTTGGATTGGTCGCTTTGGCCCGGTTGAAATGTTCGTTATCCGCATTGGCAGTCAGATAAATCACAGGGATGTCAATTTCTTTTTTGATCAGCTCTACCGTTTGAATGCCATCCAGAGGCCCTTTAAGCTGAATGTCCATAAGCACGAGATCGGGATTGTATTGTTTGACATGCCTTATGGCTTCCTCACCTCTCGATACAAGGCCTGTTACTTCATATCCAAGCTGGGTGAGTTGGAGGGATATATTAGCACCAATGATCATTTCATCTTCAACGATCAAGATTTTTACAGGGGAGTCCATCTTTATCTACTATAATAATTACATCATTAAATCATCATCCAACCCCAATAAAAAATTTCGGTTAAGGCCCACAGTACTTGACGTACAGGGTAAATAACAAGTTGATTATAAGGGGTTAGTAATGAGACGAATATAGACAATATCCGGATATTAGGCAAGAATTGAGTAAGAATTTGGCTGATTTTGCTCCAAATAACCGGTTATTCGGGAGGTTGGAAATGTTGAATTTATTGCTTTCAAGCCCTTCAAAATTATCTTGATTCAAAGGAATGGCCCATCATGTTTGCTTAAAAAGTAGTAATTTTACATTCAAAAAGTGTATGGATCAGATGAATTTGAAAGAAGCAGCTAAAAACTTAAACAAGAAGGGCTTCCTCGATTTGGAAGTACCGAAGGAGCTGGATTTTGCCAAAGAGATCAAGAGGCTCAAGAAAGAAAAGAATGCGGTAATCCTTGCTCATTATTATCAGGAACCAGCCATCCAGGACATCGCAGATTTTGTGGGAGACAGTTTACAGCTTTCTTATAAAGCTGCTGAGGTGGATGCCGATTTGATTGTCTTTGCCGGCGTACATTTCATGGCTGAAACGGCTAAGATTCTCAATCCGGATAAAAAAGTAGTGCTTCCTGATCTTAATGCAGGTTGTTCTTTGTCTGAAGCATGTGAAGCGAAGGACCTTAAAGTATTCAAGGAAAAACATCCTGACCATGTGGTGGTGACCTATGTCAACACGTCGGCAGAAGTAAAGGCCCTGAGTGATATATGCTGTACTTCCTCTAATGCAAAAAAGATAGTGGATTCTATCCCTTTGGACAAGCCCATTATTTTTGCTCCGGATAAGAACCTGGGCGCTTATATCAATAAAGAAACCGGACGGGATATGCTTTTATGGGATGGGGCATGCATTGTTCATGAGGCATTTTCTATAGACAAACTGATAGATACGCACAAATCTCATCCAGATGCGAAAATTATAGCCCACCCCGAATCGGAAGCACATATTTTAAAAACAGCCGAGTACATCGGCTCTACTTCTGGGCTTATCAATTATGTAAAGAACAATCCTGCCAAAGAGTTTATTGTAGCCACGGAAGCTGGGATTCTTCATGAGATGCAGAAGGAGGTTCCTGATAAATCCTTATATCCTGCACCGGCATTTGAAGATAATACTTGTGCCTGCAGTGAATGTCCGTATATGAAAATGAATACCATGAAAAAGTTGTATTTGTGCATGGAATATGAAATGCCCGAGATTGACGTGCCTGAAGCCATTCGCAAAAAAGCGCTCATTCCGATTCAAAGGATGTTGGATATTTCTTCAAAATAAGGATGAGTATAATTAGCGCTGATATTCTGGTTTTGGGTTCTGGGGTTGCAGGACTTTCCATAGCAATTAAAACGGCAAGGGCGCTGCCTGATAAAACGGTTTTGGTTGCTACAAAAGCGGATGAGAGCGAGTCTAACACAAAGTATGCCCAGGGAGGGATAGCCGCCGTCTGGGACAAACTGGATTCTTTCGAAGACCACATCAGGGATACCATGGTGGCCGGGGATTACTCCAATGACCCGGAAGTGGTCAAAATGGTTGTGGAAGAAGCTCCCGGATGCATGAAACAACTCATTAAATGGGGAACTGATTTTGATCAGAACCTGGAAGGGGAAATGGATCTTGGAAAAGAAGGAGGTCATTCAACTAACAGAATCCTCCATTATAAGGACATTACAGGTTATGAAATTGAAAAAACCTTACTGGAACAGGTGAGTTCCCTGGCGAACATCAAATTACTTCCTTATCATTTTGCCATTGACCTGATTACCAATCACCACATCACCGGAAAAGGGAAAGACGAAAAAATATCATGTTACGGTGCTTATGTACTGAATCAGAAAACCAGTAAAATAGACACTTATCTGGCTACCTCGACCATACTGGCGACAGGTGGTATTGGGCAGGTTTATGCTGCAACAACGAATCCTTTAATTGCTACAGGCGACGGTATAGCCATGGCTTACAGGGCAAAGGCAAAAATAACCGATATGGAATTCGTTCAATTTCATCCCACTTCTTTGTACCAGCCCGGGGAAAGTCCTTCTTTTCTGATTTCGGAGGCTGTAAGAGGATTCGGAGCTTATTTAAGGAACAAATCCGGAGAACGATTTATGCTGAAGATCGATGACAGGGCAGAGCTGGCACCCCGCGATATTGTTTCAAGAGCGATCAATACAGAATTGATTTTTTCAGGTGATTCGCATGTTTTCCTCGACTGTACCCATTTGGACATGTCTGAATTCAGAAGGCATTTTCCAAATATATTTGAGAAATGTAAAAGCCTTGGAATTGATCCTGAATCGCAATGGATTCCGGTTGTTCCGGCTGCGCATTATTTAATGGGAGGCATTGAGGTGGATAAAAACGGTCAGACTTCAATCGGAAATTTATTTGCCTGCGGCGAATGTTCCCGCACAGGGCTGCATGGAGCGAACCGACTGGCTTCAAATTCTCTGCTCGAAGCCCTGGTGTATGGTAATAAGATCGCTCATGAAATTATCAGGAACAGAAGCAAAATGGTCTTTGATCAGGAACTGTCCATTCCTGAATGGGATGAAGAAGGGACCATGGTGCCAAAGGAAAAAGTACTGATCAGCCATAATAGAAAGACCATTCAAAACATCATGACGGATCTTGTGGCCATTGTAAGATCAGATGAAAGACTTGAAAAGGCCCTGGATCACTTGAATTATCTTTATGAGGATACTGAAAAAGCTTATGAGAAATCAAAACTTTCGCCACAGATTTGTGAATTAAGAAATCTGAATGCGATAGCTTACCTCGTAGTGCAGCAATCTATGTTGAGAAAAGAAAACAAAGGAGCCTTTTACAGTCTTGACAACCTGGCATGAGAATTATTTGATCAATCCCATTTTCCACTGCTAGAGACTGCGAATTTTCCTGCTCCTGTAAAACAAAGGGCAAGCGCGCCAAAAAGGTAAAGACCCAAGACTTCAATGGCCCAGCCCCCATACTGATTCAGAGTGAAAATTTTTTCTGAATGGGCAGTTAGTATGGCAACGAGCATCGTGATTGTAATCAAAATGCCAGCCAGCCTGGTACGGTATCCAATGATCATAAGCACAGGCGCTAAAAGTTCACCCAGGAATACTGCATAAGCAATGAATTCAGGAATACCCACATTAAAGAATGTCTCCTTTATGGAATCAACGCCCCGCAACAATTTGGCCATTCCATTAAAGAGCATCATGCCTCCAATGCTCAGTCTTAGAATGAGTAAGCCGATATTCAAAAGGGCAGTTTTCATAAATGGAATTTTTTAAAAGCCAAGTGATATCATAGAAACCGGTTCCCATCGGGTTCAAAGTACAAATATTATTCTTAACCTAAGGGAATAAGCTCAAAATCATCGGTTTTATCCAATTGATCCAAGACATCCAATATCATTTTCGGAGCTCCTGTAAGTTTTCTTTTCCCGAGATCCATCCAGGCTGCATAGATATTGATCGTTGCCGCTAACTGACCGTCTCCTCTGTAGATCTTATGCTGCATTTTAAAACGCTCTCCCTTTTCTGAACATCCTTTTAACAACAATTCAACACTGATATCATCACTCAGGGTTATTTCTCTGAAAAAATCGGTCTCTTCCCTGAATAAGATCGGTCCAATGTTCAATTTGTTGAACTCAGCCAAAGACAAACCGTAGGCGTTGAACAGACGCACCCGTGATTCTGCTGCATAATCGTTGTATGCACTGTGCCGCATATGATTGTTGGGATCAAAATCTGCCCATCTTGTAGAGAAGGAAACTTTAAAACTCATTTGAACGCCTTAAGACAATAGGGCGGCAATTCTCCTCACGGCCTCTTTTAAGTTTTCCTGTGACGCTGCATAGCTGATACGGATGCAGTTCGGTGCACCGAAAGCTTCTCCTGTAACTGTTGCAACATTTGCTTTTTCCAGCAGCAGCATGGCGAAATCTGAAGCGTTTTTAACTTCTGTTCCATCAATGGTTTTACCAAAATAATAGGAGACATCTGGAAACACATAAAATGCTCCTTTGGCAACATTGGTTTTGATTCCTTTGATATTGTTCAACAAGCCTAAAATAAGATCTCTTCTTACTTTAAATTCGTCAATCATGTACTGAATTTTCGAAACCGGAGCATCCAGTGCAGTAATTGTGGCTCTTTGCGCAATACAGTTTGCCCCTGAGGTAATTTGCCCCTGCATTTTATTACACGCTTTTGCAATCCATTCTGGCGCACCAATATATCCGATCCTCCATCCTGTCATGGCAAATGCTTTTGCGATCCCGTTAACGGTGATCGTTCTGTCATACATGCTTTCGATCGCCGCAAAGCTAAAATTGGGAACCCCGTAATTGATGTGTTCATAAATTTCATCAGAGAGTATATAGACCTGCGGATGTTTCTCCAACACTTCGGCGAGAGCCCTGTACTCAGCTTCTGTATAAACAGTGCCACTCGGATTGTTGGGAGAATTGAAAAAGATCATTTTGGTTTTGGGTGTAATCGCAGCCTCCAGTTGTTCCGGTGTGATTTTAAAATCCGTTTCAATGCTCGACGGGATCTCAACATAGGTGGCTTCAGCCAGGGTGCTGATCGCAGAATAACTCACCCAATAGGGCGCGGGAAGAATGACTTCATCTCCAGGATTTAACAAGACCATGGCGACATTGGCTATAGATTGTTTTGCACCCGTTGAAACGACGATCTGGTTTAAATTATAATCAAGATTATTGTCACGTTTGAATTTTCTGCTGATCGACTCTCTGAGATCTGCATATCCATTTACCGGAGAATAGGAATTATAATTGTCTTTTATGGCCTGAATGGCAGCATCTTTTATAAATTCAGGGGTGTTGAAGTCAGGTTCTCCCAGACTCAGGCTGATGATGTTTTTTCCTTGCTCTTTTAATTCCCTTGCTTTGGCCGCCATCGCCAATGTTTCTGAAACGGGGAGGCTGTTGATTCTGTCTGATAATGGATATGACATTGTTGTTGGTTGGTTCATCATTTATTAAGCTAATTGAGGATGTTTGCCTAATTTGTCAAGTTGTTTGAAATGGTCAATAAAGGCACCTATCATCGTTCTGTATTCGTTGTATGGCAAATTAAATTCACGGGTCGTTCTTTTCACGATTTCGGATATCTTCTTGTAATGGATATGCGAAATATGCGGGAAAATATGATGCTCCACCTGGTGATTCAATCCTCCGGTAAAAAAGTTTACCAATTTATTGTTGATCGCAAAATTTGAAGTGGTATACAATTGATGGATCGCCCAGGTATGTTGCATCATCCCATTTTCATCAGGCTTCGGCATATCTGTATTTGGCATGACATGTGCCAGTTGAAAAACCACACTCAGGATCATCCCGGCCGTATAGTGCATCACAAAAAATCCGATCAACACCTGCCACCAGGCAACATCCATTACCATAATTGGAAGGACCAGCCAAATGGAATAATAGAGGATCTTGGTCAATACCAGTACTGACCATTCTTTGGCAGGATTAGGAAACTTTCCGTAAGATAATTTTCGCTTTAAATAATTATGCATTTGTTTAATATCAGTGGTAATGGCCCAGTTCAAAGTCAGCAAACCGTAAAGGAAGATGGAATAATATTTCTGAAATTTATGAATTTTAAGCCATTTTGAATGTTTTGAGAATCTGATAATCCTTCCGGCATCAATGTCTTCATCGAGGCCCTGAATGTTGGTATAGGTATGGTGCAAAACATTGTGCTGTACTTTCCAGTTGTATACATTTCCGGCAAGAATATAAATACTGCTGCCCATGATGCTGTTTACCCATTTCTTGCTTGAAAATGATTCGTGATTGGCATCGTGCATGATGTTCATTCCAACACCTGCCATACCGATTCCGATAATGACAGTCATGAGTATTTGCGCCCAGGAGGGCAAATCGACCGTTAAAAGTAATACCAGAGGCACAAGAAAAATGGCAAACATGACAACTGCTTTTGTGTATAGTTTCCAATTCCCTGTTTTCTTTATGTTGTTCTCTTTGAAGTAGTTATTAACTCTTTTGTTTAGAGTCTTTATAAAATTTGTTTTGTCTCTTGTTACGAATTTAATCCCTTGCATATTGATTTTTTATCTATTTCTGCTAACATAGCAAAATTCTGAGTGCAAAGTTACTAGTATTTTAATTGGAATAAACATTTTTTTGTTAAAATTATGCCATAATAATGTTGCTTTTTTAACAGAATATGTAACAATTGGAGCCCTTGGCCAGATGATCTTTTGAATGTCTTTCATGTTCATTTAAGATTAATTGTATTTTTGCTAAAAATTTGATATGAATCTTATACGGGAAAATTTTCAGGGATTGACTCCGCAACAGCTCCGGCAGTTTTCTAAACTCGAAGAATTGTACAAACATTGGAATGCTCAGATCAATGTGATTTCAAGAAAGGATATAGATGCCCTCTACCTGAAACATGTGCTGCATTCTCTCGGAATAGCTAAAGTACAGCCTTTTCTGCCTGGGTCTAAAATTCTGGATGTTGGTACTGGAGGCGGTTTTCCGGGCATCCCGCTGGCAATCATGTTTCCTGAAAGCGAGTTTTTACTTGTCGATTCAATAGGTAAAAAAATTAAAGTGGTCGAGGCTGTTTCAGAGGCCCTTGGTTTGAATAATGTCAGGGCCATTCATGGCCGGGCTGAAAAGGTGAAGGGAGAATTCGACTTTATCGTGAGCAGGGCTGTAACCCGAATGGATGACTTCGTGAATTGGACGCGTAAAAAAGTGGCCAAACAGCAAAGGCATGCCTTGAAAAATGGAATTCTTTACCTTAAGGGTGGAGATTTGAAGGAAGAATTAAAAAATTTTCCAAAAGCTGAGATTTACGATTTGACATCTTATTTTGACGACCCTTTTTTTGAAACAAAAAAAGTGGTTTATATTCCGCTTAAATACCGCCTTTAATTATTTTTATGCCATCCTGTGAGTCCCGCTGAAACGATGAATTTCATCATTTCACTTGAATTGATGTCTAAATGCCTGATCTGGCTTTTTGGGACGATGAACAATTCTCCTGAAAAATTATACGAATGAGGAAAGTATACTGCAACTTTATCTTTCTCTTTTAAAACTGAAAGATTTTCCTCGGTTATAAAACCAAGCTTTTCAAGATCCGAGATCTGGTTGACCTTCACAAGAACGGGCTTGTTGAATTTTTTTTCTTTGCCGATAAAAGCTGTAAAAAGATCATTGAAGGCCGAATAGATAAAGTTCAGTAAAGGAACACTATCAATGATCTTATGAAATATTTTTTTCAGGGGTTGTGCAATGATCGTTCTTCCGAGGAACCCTATAAATATCAAAAAAATAAGCAAAGACAAGAGCCCCAGACCCGGGATCTGGAAATCAAAAAATTTCGCCAGCAGTTTCTGGGACAAACCGTCAACAAATGTAAAGGTCGTATAGATGATATAAGCAGTGATTCCCAAAGGGGCTAGGTATAAGAGGCCCTGAAGCAGGTAATTGGCTAATTTTTTCATGATGGAAGCTGGATTTTAGTTTTTTGGTGTTTTAAATTACGAAACATTTTTAGGATATCATGAAAGAAGGCCTTCAAAAAAATGACACTGTTATTATGAAATCTAATTTCATGTACATGCAGGATTTGATAAAAAACGGGGCCAAATTTACAGGATAAATAATTATCTTGCTTGTTTTAAGGAAATTATTAAATAACGATCAGTCTGTTTTTAACTCGATATGGACAAGGAGCTTTCTTCAATACATTATGATCAGTATTTGCAATTGCAGAAAATCCTGGATGCCCAAAAGCTTCGAAGTGAGGAATTCAAGGAACCCGCACACGATGAAATGCTTTTTATTATCGTGCATCAGGTTTATGAATTATGGTTCAAGGAGATTCTTCATGATCTTGGTTCTGTCATGGACCTGTTCAGTGAAGGAGCTGTGGAGGAAGCTGATATAGGTATTGCAATTTCAAGGCTCGACAGGGTAGTGAAGATCCAGAAGATCCTTGTCGATCAGATAGATATTATTGAGACCATGACCCCTTTGGATTTCCTTGATTTCAGGAATTATCTGCTCCCTGCTTCCGGATTTCAAAGTTTTCAGTTCAGGCAGCTTGAAGTTTCCCTTGGATTAAAAAGAGACAACAGGATTTCCTATACCCAATGTGCTTACTCGGGCGTTTTTTCTCAGAAAGAGCAGGATATTCTGGATGCCCTCGAGTCAGGAGACTCTATGCTGGAATTGGTTGAGAAATGGCTGGAAAGGACCCCTTTTCTGCAATTTGACAATTTTGATTTTATTGAAGAGTACAAAGGTGCTGTTGAAAACATGTTGATCTCTGAAGAAGAAGCCATCCATTCGGCGGATTATATTACAGATCACGAAAAAAATCTCAGGATAAGAATGTTGGGTGAGACCAGCAGTTATTTCAATTCTATATTCGATAAAAAAAGCCATGAGGATAATCTTGAGAAAGGAAAGTTAAAATTGTCATATAAAGCCACTATAAGCGCTTTACTGATCAATCTTTATCGTGACGAACCCCTTTTGAGGCAGCCATTCATGTTTCTTCAAAAATTGATAGACATAGATGAATTGCTTACGACATGGAGAAACAGACATGCCCAGATGGTACTGCGCACCCTCGGACAGAAGATTGGTACCGGGGGCTCCTCGGGCTATGATTATTTAAAAACTACTGCAGAAAAACACAGGATATTTTACGATTTGCACAACATTTCCACTTTATTGATCCCAAGGTCAGCTTTACCCAAACTGCCGGCGGAGTTAAAGAAAAAATTAAATTTTACATTTTCACTGAGAGAAGAATGATATATGTTTGAAGGATCAGAAATATTGGAACAGATTTGAAATTTTGAAAGTCAACCTAATTTAGCATGAAGCTGCATTTTACAGTCAGAGGGCATGAGTACCATGTACAGGTGAACAATTATCATGATATATCGATTCCCTTGAGATTTAACGGGGAACAACCAAATATGTATGATGTTGAGCATGCGGCATCTCAGGCCTATCAGAAGGATGGTTTTGTTGGGGACACAAGACGAGGTGGTGGTTGCAATTTTGAACGGATCTCAATGATCCCTCACTGTAATGGTACACACACAGAATGTATTGGTCACCTCACCCATAAGCGCTATTCCATTCAGGAGCAGCTGGTTGATTCATTCATTCCCGCAACACTGATCAGTGTTGCGCCCGTCAAGGCAGTTGATCATGCCGAAAGCTATATACCCGAGAAAAATTCGAAGGATGTTTATATCACGAGACAACAATTGGAAAAGGCATTGGAGTCAGGTGAGGAGGGCTTTCAAAAGGCACTTTTGATCAGGACCTTACCTAATGATCAGTCTAAGAAGAAAAGGAGGTATTCCTCAGAAAACGCAGCGTTTTTTTCGATGGAAGCAATGTCTTATCTGTCAGAGATAGGAGTCGACCACCTTTTGGTGGATTTACCCTCCGTTGACCGGTCATCTGATGAAGGAAAGCTGAGTGCACATCATATTTTTTGGAATATGGAGTTTGAAAGTCATGAAAAAGGAGCTGATGCCAAAGTTCATAAAACGATCACTGAATTGATTTATGTGCCAGATGAAATTAAGGACGGGAACTACCTGTTGAATCTTCAGATCGCGCCCTTTGTATCTGATGCTTCACCGAGTCGTCCCCTGATTTACCCTTTGCAAAAAATACTTAATTCGCTAGAAATCTGAACAATGATAGAATACCTTTACACGCTTGAGTTTGCTGAGAAAATGGACAATATGGATCCATTGGGCAAATATAGAGATCAGTTTTATTTCCCTAAACACAGTGACGGAAAGGATGCAGTTTATTTATGTGGGAATTCGTTGGGTCTGCAGCCAAAAAAGGCAAAATCCTATATAGAGGAAGTCCTTGATGACTGGAAGGAACTTGGTGTCAAAGGGCATTTTGAGGCCCGTCGCCCATTTACCACTTATCACGAAGAACTGGGTGAAAAAATGGCCGCTGTTGTAGGAGCAAAAAAGGAAGAAGTCGTGGTCATGAACAGCCTTACTGTCAACCTTCATCTGATGATGGTTTCTTTTTATAGGCCAACTCAGAAGAGGTACAAAATACTTATTGAAAAATTTGCCTTTCCATCTGACCAGTATGCGGTTAAATCACAAATTGAATTTCACGGCCTGAACATTGATCAGAGCCTGATTGAGCTGGAACCAAGACCGGGAGAAGTCACCTTGCAAACGGATGACATCCTGAAGCTCATTGAAGAGGAAGGCGATTCGATTGCCCTGATCATGCTTGGCGGTCTTAATTATTATACGGGTCAGGCATTTGACATGGCCCGCATCACGGCAGCGGGCCATGAAAAAGGATGTACGGTGGGCTTTGACCTGGCACATGGCGCAGGAAATCTGCCCTTGCAGTTGCACAACTGGAACGTTGATTTTGCTGTTTGGTGCACTTATAAATATATAAATTCAGGGCCGGGCGGTGTGGCAGGATGTTTTGTTCATAAGCGTCACATCAATCGAAAGGACCTGCCACGATTTGCAGGTTGGTGGGGGCATGACAAGGCAACCCGGTTTTTGATGGATGACACCTTTGTGCCGATCCAAACTGCGGAAGGATGGCAATTGAGCAATGAAACTGTCATCTCGATGGCTGCTTTAAGAGCTTCTCTTGATATTTTTAATGAGGCCGGAATGGAGCAGATCGTGACCAAATCAAGACTGATTACCGGATACCTTGAGTTTCTGATCCATGGATTAAAAAGTGATGACATAGACATCATTACCCCGAACGAACCTCATGAAAGAGGGGCACAATTATCCATAAGAATGATCAACAATAACCGTTCATTGTTCGATAAAATAAGCGAAAGGGGCGTCATTGCAGACTGGCGAGAGCCCGATGTGATCAGAATAGCTCCGGCTCCTTTATACAACAGCTTTAAGGATGTTTATCGCTTTGTTGAAATATTAAAGGAGGCTTTAAGCCAAGCTTGATCTGATTGCAGCTTCATGTCAGATTAAATTTTTTTGAAAATACCCGAAAGCCTAAGTTATGTCATGTTTTGGTTTTTTATGATGAACTAATTTTGACCTGTTTAAATCAATAATATATGAAAGATCAAAGAGAATGCCTCGTATGCCGAAAGAGCCAGCTTGAAATGCCGGTGACAAAATTTTATCATAAGGATTCAGCATTTTATATCTGCGCCCAACACATTCCAATTTTAATACACGATCCTCAGAAACTGGTTGGCTTACTGCCAGATGCCGATAAAATGGAGGGGGCATAAAAAAAGCCCGGGATATTTTCCCCGGACTTTTTTTTTATGAAGGTACAAACCTCGATTATTCCCCTAAAAAAGGATACCTGTAATCTGTTGGAGGCACAAAAGTTTCTTTCATGGTACGATTGGAAACCCAGCGCAGAAGATTCCAAACGGAACCGGCTTTATCATTCGTTCCTGATCCTCTGGCGCCACCAAATGGCTGTTGCCCTACAACGGCTCCTGTGGGTTTATCATTGATATAGAAATTTCCGGCAGCATTCTCAAGCTTGCTCGTGGCCGTGTCTATGACGTATCGGTCTTGACTGAAAATGGCTCCGGTCAAGGCGTATTCTCCCGTTTCGTCAACAAGGTCCAGAACGTCTTCCCACTGATCATCTTCATATACATATACGGTGATGATAGGTCCGAACAATTCTGTGCACATGGTTTCGTACTTTGGGTTGGTGGTTACAATGACGGTGGGCTCAATAAAATAACCTACGGAGTCATCATAGTCTCCTCCCACAATGATCTCTGCATCACTGTCTTTTTTGGCCTGGTCCAGATAACCCGATAATTTTTTAAAGGCCCTGTCGTCGATCACGGCGTTTATAAAATTCGAACTATCACCCGGGCTTCCCATTTTAAAAGATTTGATATCGGTGATCACATATTCACGGATATCGTTCCATAGACTTTTTGGGAGATATGCCCTTGAAGCAGCTGAACATTTTTGTCCCTGGTATTCAAATGCACCTCTGGAAATCGCGGTTGCCACTTCTTTGGGATTTGCAGATGGATGTGCCCAGATAAAATCTTTTCCACCTGTTTCACCAACAATACGGGGATATGACTTGTAAAATTTCACATTTTTCCCAATGGTTTCCCAAAAGTTGTCAAATACAGGGGTAGATCCTGTAAAGTGAACTCCGGCAAAATCTTTGTCATTCAAAAGGACATCAGTGATGGTGGCACTGTTACCGGTTACCATATTGATCACACCGTCAGGAAGACCCGCCTCTTTGAACAATTCCATAATCACATTTGCAGAATAGACCTGAGACCTTGCAGGTTTCCATATCACCACGTTACCCATCATCGCGGGAGCGGCAGGTAAATTTCCTGCAATGGCTGTAAAATTGAAGGGGGTAATGGCATAAACAAATCCTTCGAGGGGCCTGTATTGCATTCTGTTCCAAATGCCGGGAGAAGATTCAGGCTGGTTGCTGTAGATCTCAGTCATGAACTCAACGTTGAACCTCAAAAAATCGATCAGTTCACACGCCGCATCGATTTCAGCCTGCATCACATTCTTGGATTGTGCGATCATCGTGGCAGCATTCATTTTGTATCTGAAAGGTCCGGCAAGGAGTTCTGCAGCTTTTAAAAAGATGGCAGCGCGGTGTTCCCAACTTGTTTTAGCCCATTTTACTCTTGCTTCAGCCGCTTTTTTAACCGCTAGTTCAATGTGTTCCTTGTCTGCGGTGTGGTATTGTCCTACGCTGTGTTGATGGTCATGGGGGGGATGTATATCCACCGTTTTTCCGGTTCTGTATTCTTTGCCTCCAATGTAAAATGGGATATCAACTTTTTCGTTGAACATTTTATCATAAGTTGCAATTAAGTCTTTATGTGCTTTTGTTCCTGGAGCATAGGAATTAACCGGCTCATTTACAGCTTTTGGCACCTTGAAAAATCCGTTTGACATATGTTTTAATTTTTGATTGGTAGAATTCCATTTTTAGTGATGGCAAAGGTACGAATTATGAAAGATTTTAAGACCTTACTATTGACTAAATGTTAACTTTGTAAAGTATGATATGTTAAACTTAGAAATTCATATTTTTTATGTGTACAGTGACTTTTTTACCCTTGTCTGATCAGAGTTTTGTCCTGACTTCGAGCAGGGATGTTGGCTATAAGCGTGAAAAAGCATCATTTCCGGCTTCTTACAAGGAGGAAGGTGTTCCTTTGTATTACCCGAAAGATGGAAAAGGAGGAGGTACCTGGATTGGTACAAGTCGTAACAACCGATTGCTCTGTTTGCTCAATGGCGGGTTCCAGAACCATATAAGAAAAACCGATTACCCTAAAAGCAGAGGATTGATCGTAAAGGAGTTGCTGATTGCTGAAAATTTTGAAACGGCCAGCAAAATCATTGATCTCAACAGGATAGAACCCTTTACCATGGTGGCGGTCAGCTGGGAAAAGAATTTGTGTTTGTTCGAATTTGTATGGGATGGGGATCAGAGGCATTTCAGGCAAATGGATTTAAAACCGGTGATTTGGTCATCCTCAACCCTGTATGATGAACGAATGAAGGAAATGAGGGAGAATTGGTTTGAACATTGGCTGCATGAAGGGGATATCTCTCCTGAAAGTATACTCAGCTTTCATAAAAATGCAGGAACTGGAGATCCAAAGACCGATGTATTTATGAAACGTGAAAGGGTGGGCACGGTCAGTATTACCCAGGTTTTAAAAAACGAAAATGAAGTAGATATGCTGTATGAGCCTTTTTGATCAGATCATAAAAGCGAGGAAAGAGATGATGACCCCGCCTATCGAGGCCAGAATCACAAAGAAAAAATTCAACATGACATATTTGACAAGGGTTTTGAACCATCCCTGACCGTAAAAACTTTTTAAGGCCATATACAGATAGATCAGGAAGAGGGGTATAATGATCCATGGAATTTTTTCTGAATTCACGATCCGGCCCAGAACGATGAAGAGCAAAAGCAAAATAAAAAACACGGTTTGGGCATGAAAGACAAATACCAGGTGTTCCGTGTAATTGAATTTACCTCTGATATACAGCAAGGCTACGATCATTGTGAAAATAGGCAGTAACAAGAACAGGGCCACTGAAACTCTCGACAGGATGCGATCCTTTAATTCCCTGCCATAATTCTGGGGGTCTTTTACCGCTTCATTCCAGTCTTTTGATTTGCTGTATAGAAATACATTCCAGTAACTTTTTTCATATTGAAGATCATCCAGGGCCATCAACACATCTGTTTCAGGTTCTTCCTTTTCGTATTCCATAAAGATTGTAACCTTTTTTACGATGCCTTCCAGTCTGCTTTTTGAATCGACTTTGCGGGAGCGAACCATCACAGATGTAGGAATGGTATAGTCTATATTTTCAGCGTTTAGGATTTCCTGGATCCTAGAGGCTGCCAGGTCTTTCAAAACATAATTTTTTGAAATTTCGGCCCATCCTGCTCCAACATCGCTCCATTCGTCTACCATAACGTCTTGCTTCGGAATTTCCAGTTTTTTGATTTTGAGGTCAATCGTCTTCATTAAAGACTCCATGACCGAATCCTTTTGATGAGATGAGCTGTTCTTATTTCTGAAAACAAGCAGGGCACCGGGAGCAGCAATAATTGAGTCGACGTAGTCAAGTAATATTTTTTCATGCGCTTTCAAGGAATCCTTCTTTGTAGAATCTGCCACTTGCGGTACTGGTTGGAAATTGTCAATTTCATCAGTGATATTCGACAGGGTGACAGAATCCAATCCTAAATCCGGATTTTGAATTTCTTTAAGAGTGACCTGTTTGATGGTATCCAGGGCTGAAATCGCCTTGTCTCTGTTCAATTCGACCATCGGGTCGCTCGATTTTGCTCCACCGGGTTTGTACTGGTCTATGGTTTTAAAAATACTGAGGATTAAAAAAAACAGTATGGTAATCTGCAGGTATAATTGAAACGGATTCACGTAACTGATTCTTTTTCCTGACACATATTGTTTCGATACGAATCCCGGTTTAAAGATCAGCGGGATGACAGTTTTAAAGAACCGGTTGTCAAAAGAGTAAAAATCTTCGAGATAGGCTGAAAAATATTGTATCAGGCTAATCTTTTTCATATCGTTCACCTGGCCACAATTCGGACAAAAATTGTCTTCATAGGAAATGGGACTTTCACAATTCAAACATTGATTTCCACGGATATTCTTCGTAAATCTTGTAATGGATTTCATAAAAGAAGCACTTGTACCATGAAATAAAAGTAGTCAATTTAATTAAAAGTGGCAGGGAGCATCAATTGAAATGTCGGAATGCTCACTTTAAACTTTTCAGAAGTTGAAAAATTGATCATTTCATAAAATCCATTCATGGATCCAATAGGAGAAATCAGAAAGCAGTGTGATGAATAGGTATAGGACTCTTTAGGCTTAAGGATCGGTTTTTTACCTACAACACCCTCACCTTCAACAATCTCTAAATTATTGAGCGAGTCAAAAATATTCCATCTTCTGTTCAGTAACTGTACCGTATCACTACTTTGGTTCTCAATGGTAATGCTGTAGCTAAAAGCATAGTAAACCTTAGAATTCTGATATCTGTTTCCTTCAAAATTCGTGGTGATTGAAATTTTTATACCCTTTGTAACTTGTTGAACCATAGCTTGTCAATTAATATAGTTGACCTTACAAAGATAAGAAATATTTTAAAAAATAGATGATTTTCCGGATAATGCATCCTCAGCAAAATCGGCAATGCTTCTTTTTTTTAATTCGGTAAGCATCCGCTCTCTGAATTCGGCATTCAGGTGATGAATGGCGCAGGGGTTATCATCGCTGCATGCGGGTAATCCCAGAAAACAGGTTTTAAAACTGTCCAGGCCATCGATACAGGCAATAATGGCAAGAAGATTTCCTGATAACTGTTCATCGGTAAGGAAGAAACCCCCGTGTGGCCCTTTGGTCGAACTGATCAGGTTTTCTTTGCTGAGATGCTGAAATATTTTAGCAAGAAAAGGCAAGGGCACCTTTATTTTTTGACCAACTTCTTTTGATCCCAATTTATTGGTTTTGGAAGCATTCATCGCCAAATAAATGACCCCCCTGATGGCGTATTTACTCTCTCTGTTTAGCATGTACAAATATATAAAAGATAAAATTATCCTTTATGTGACAATTATCATGTTTTAGGTTACTAATGTTACATATTTTTGTTGATGTGTCAAATTACAAATTTTAACTAACTTAATTTTTTGATTATGAAAACCAGGATATTCTTGATAACATTATTACTCATATCATTTGTCTCGTGTAAAAATGAGAAAGCCAGCAGTGAGGGCAATGATGCCAATGTAACTGAAACGCAGACGCTCTCGGGGCAGGCGGCGGTAAAGGACAGCGAGTCTGATGCCAATGCCTTGCAAGTGGCAAAATCAATAGAAGATTTCAGCACTTTGGTAGCTGCAATAGAAGCTGCAGGAGTAGAAGATGCCGTCGTGAATGCCGGACCCTTGACAATCTTTGCACCTTTAAACACAGCATTTGGAAAATTACCGGAAGGTACAGTTGAAAATCTTGTGAAGCCCGAGAATAAGGCCACTTTGGCATTTATCCTGACCAACCATGTGGCTCCTGCTAATTTTCCTGTGAAGCAATTGATAAAAGAAGCAAAAAAAGGAAGAAAACTTTATATGGCATCAGGGAATTACCTTGAAGTCGAAGATAAGGATGGAGAAATTTATGTGGGAGGAACAAAAATCATAAAAACCGTCCAAGTGAGTAATGGCTGGATACACGTTGTTGACGACGTTCTGGTTCCGGCAGAATAAATTTATGTACAACACCAACTAAAAAAATGAAAATGAAATTTAAACTAATAATATCAATGGTCCTTGTTTTGAGTCTCGCCAGCTGTGGTGGAGGTGATAAACCGAAAGAAGATGTTTCAGAGGTCCCTGCCTCAAAAGAGGTAAAAGCACAAGAGAGTTCAGAGGACCCTATGTCAAACAAAGGAATTGGACCCATAACCAGTGTAACACTGGGCGAAATTGACCCCGCCTTGGTGGCGGAAGGTGAGGTCGTGTTTAAAGCCAAATGTACGGCCTGTCATAAAATCAGTAAAAAATTTGTTGGCCCTGCATTAAAAGGGGTAACGCAAAGGAGAAGTCCGGAATGGATCATGAATATGACCATGAATCCCGAAGAAATGATAAAAAAAGATCCCATTGCCATTCAGTTGCTTGCTGAAGCAAATGGAGCTCCAATGGCAAATCAGAATTTAACTGAAGAAGAGGCAAGAGCCCTTTTAGAATATTTTAGAACAAAAAATTAACCGAATAAATTTTAATACTTATGAAAACAATGTTTAAATATTTCATTACCCTTACCGTCCTTACTTCATGGCTGGTCTCCTGTGGTGATATGAATTCAGGTAAATCGTCCAGTCAGGGTGCATTATCAGGTAATGCTGCAGAGAAGGTATACGTAGCCCCGGGAGAGCACGATGAATATTATGCTTTTATATCGGGAGGGTTCAGTGGTCAGCTATCTGTTTATGGCCTGCCTTCAGGAAGATTATTTAAAATAATTCCTGTTTTTTCTGTGGATGCGGAAAAGGCCTGGGGGTTTAACGAAGAAACAAAACCGATGTTGAACACTTCACATGGTTTTATTCCATGGGATGATTCTCACCACCCTGATATTTCTCAGACCGCAGGTGAGTTAGACGGAAGATGGGTGTTTATCAATGGTAACAACACGCCGCGTATTGCTAAGATTGATTTGACGACCTTTGAGACTACTGAGATCATTGAAGTGCCGAATTCGGCCGGGAATCACAGTTCCTCTTTTGTTACCGAAAACACAGAGTATGTTGTTGCCGGAACCAGATTTTCGGTACCGTTTCCTCAAAGAGACATGCCAATTTCAGAATACAAAGGGAATTTTAAAGGAGCTCTATCCTTTATTTCTGTAGCCCCTGAAGATGGCAGAATGGATATTAAATTTCAGATCATGATGCCCGGTTTTGATTATGACCTTTCTCATCCGGGAAGGGGTGCATCTCACGGATGGTTCTTCTTTTCAACCTATAATACAGAAGAAGCCAATTCATTGCTTGAGGTCAATGCTTCTCAAAATGACAAAGATTTTATAGCAGCCGTCAACTGGAAAAAAATTGAGGCTTATGTGAACAACGGTGGAGGAAAAATGGTACCTGCAAATTATGCGCATAATGTATATGATGAAACGACGCATATGGCCACTTCTACCATGAAGAAGGAAGTTCTTGTTGTAGACCCAACAGAAGTGCCGGGTGCGATTTACTTTATGCCAACTCCAAAATCTCCGCATGGTTGTGATGTGGATCCAAGCGGTGAGTACATTGTGGGAAGTGGAAAACTCGCCGCCGAATTGACAGTTCACTCCTTCAGTAAAATGCTTACAGCCATTGAAAATAAGGATTTTGACGGAGACGCCTATGGTATTCCTATTCTGTCTTATGAAGCAACCCTGGCCGGTGCTGTGAAAAATCCTGGTCTCGGGCCGCTCCACACAGAGTTTGATGGTAAGGGAAATGCGTATACCACTTTCTTTATCTCATCAGAGGTTGTTAAATGGAAATTGGGAACATGGGAGGTGCTTGACAGACAAAAAACATTTTATTCTGTGGGTCACCTGATGATTCCTGGAGGAAATTCAAGAAAGCCTTTTGGTAAATATGTGGTTGCCATGAACAAAATAACCAAAGACAGGTACCTTCCAACGGGTCCTGAGGTTACTCAGTCAGCACAGCTGTTTGATATTTCCGGAGATAAAATGGAATTGTTGCTCGATTTCCCAACGGTAGGAGAACCCCATTATGCAGCAGGTATTGCGGCAGATATTGTGGCCAAGAATTCTAAAGAGTTTTTCAAACTGGAAGAGAATATGCATCCTTATGCTGTTAAAAGTGAGGCCGAGGCCAAAGTGGTAAGAGAAGGCAATGTGGTTCATGTATACATGACCATGATTCGCTCACATTTTGCTCCTGACAATATTGAAGGTATCCAGGTTGGCGATAAAGTGTATTTCCACTTTACAAATCTCGAGCAGGACTATGATCAGCCCCATGGTGTATCCATGATCGGTGCAAATACATCCGAATTGCTGATCATGCCCGGTCAAACAGAATCATTTGTATGGGAACCCAAGCAGGAAGGTGTATGGCCATTCTATTGCACCGACTTCTGTTCGGCCCTGCATCAGGAAATGCAAGGCTATGTGAGAGTGTCTCCAAAAGGTTCCAGTGTCCCGATCTCTTATACGCTTGACGGTGACCCTGTAGATATAGAATAATATTAAAATTGAGGTTAAGTTAATTATTGTAGAAAACGGGCAGGGTGTTTCAAACTGTCCGTTTTCATTTAAATCAAGATCAATCATCTATTCCAGGAAAAATGAAAAATGATGAATATAAAAACGATTTCAAATTCATAAAGCATTCAAATTCATGAAAAAATCGAAAATTTTAATGATCACCGGGCCTTTATTGATGTTGGGTCTGTTTGTATTCCCCCTGTGGAACATCACGCTTGAAGCACCTCAGTACCCTAAGAATTTAGGGATGAACATTCATATTAACAAATTTACCGATGTACAGGAATTTGATATAAAGAATATCAATTTGATGAATCACTATGTCGGAATGAAATCTATCCCGGAAACAATTCCTGAGTTCACTATTTTTCCAATTGTTATTCTGGTGATGACGGTTTTAGGGGTACTCATCGGATTTTTTACCAATTATAAATGGTTTTTGGTTTGGTTTTTACTGATGACCGCTTTGGGGATTGCAGGAATGTATGACTTTTATCTTTGGGAATACGATTACGGACACAACCTTGACCCGAAGGCCATCATGAATTTCAAGAACCCTGATGGCAGCCCCATGGGTTTTCAGCCCCCGTTGTTCGGAACCAAACATATTCTTAATTTTATTGCTCATTCCTACCCTCGGATGGGGGCCTATATGATGTTTACAGGAATGGTAATGACATTAATCGCATTTTTTACAGGCAAGCGAGAAGCCCGTAACGAACAATAAATGATCATAAGTAGCAATTTCCTTTGTCATAATTTTATGTATATTGGATTTGCTGTAACCTAAGAACTAAAAAAATCATGAATAAAGTAATCCATATTGCTTTTATAGTCGTTTTATGCCTTTTTTTCTCATGTGGGATAGAACCTGATCAGATCAATTACGGAACTGATGCCTGTTCATTTTGTAAAATGACGATTGTGGACCAGCAGCATTCTGCGCAATACGTCACAAAAAAAGGAAAGCAATTTAAATTTGATGCCATAGAATGTATGGTAAATGACATCGGAGAAAAAGGGGGGCATTATGCAGAAATCTTATTGATAGCCGATTATATGCAACCGGGATTTATGCATCCTGCTCAAGAAGCCAAGTATCTGATCAGTGAAAAAATCAAAAGCCCCATGGGAGCCAATTTAACAGGTTTTGCTTCTGATCAGGAAGCTTCGGAGGCTCAAAAAGAAAATGGGGGCGAACTATATTCCTGGAAGGAGCTTCTAATGAAATTTGATGTTGAATAAATGAGAGCAGCAGGGCTTTTTGTCATATTATTTTTGTGCAGCTTTTTTTCTCATGGGAAACAGATCGAGGTATGTGGTTCTTGTCCCATTACGAGTATCAGTGAGGCTATTGAACAGGCAGAGAATGGCGATGAAATACTTGTGAAATCAGGTGTTTACAAAGAGCATGGCATCCTTGTTGACAAGTCGGTCAGCATACGTGGGGAGGGTTTGGCATTAATTGACGGCGAATTCAAGGAAACGATTCTTCGCATCATAGCTGATCGTGTTTCTGTGAGCGGCCTTGAGATCATCAATGTGGGTCAGAGTTATACCAAAGATTTTGCGGCAATTCTCGTATCCGATTCAGATGAATTTATCATTGAAAATAATGTATTCAAGCAGGTGTTTTTCGGAATTCTTATCGAAAAATCCAAAAATGGTACCATTCGGCATAACAAAGTAAGTTCCAATGCAGTTTCACAGTCCAATTCAGGCAATGGAATTCATTTATGGCACTGTTCGAAGATGCAGGTATCTCATAACGAACTGACAGGTTTAAGAGATGGCATTTATTTTGAATTTGTAAAGGAAAGCAAGGTTTTTCAGAACCGGAGTTTTGGCAATTTGCGATATGGTTTGCATTTTATGTTTTCTAATGACAATGCCTATTACAACAACGTATTTAAAAATAATGGCGCAGGTGTTGCCATTATGTTTTCAAAATTCGTGAAAATGCATGACAACCGATTCGAACACAATTGGGGAACGGCATCTTATGGTCTGCTTTTGAAGGAAATTTACGATGCGGAGATCACAGACAATGTTTTTGAGCAAAATACGATAGGGATCAGCGTAGACGGGTCTACCAGGATCAATTACACGAATAATACCTTTTCAAGAAATGGTTGGGCGGTTACCATTATTGGTGCCTGTTATGAAAATGTCTTTTCAAAAAATAATTTTTTGAACAACGCCCTGGACCTGAGTTATAACAGCAAGATCAATACCAACCGGTTTGAAAACAATTACTGGAGCGAATACGCCGGTTATGACCTGGATAGAAACGGTATAGGAGATGTTCCTTACAGACCAGTAAAGTTGTTTTCGTATATCGTTCACAACACACCGGAAACTATTATTTTGTTGAGAAGCATGTTTGTGGATATCATCAATTTTTCCGAAAAGGTATCCCCGGTCTTTACACCAGATAACCTGATAGACAGCAACCCTTTAATGAAGAGGATCAATGATTAAAATAAACGCTTTACATAAAAAATTTGGCAAGCTGACCGTACTGGACGGCTTGGACCTCGAAATTGGTTCAGGAGGTATTTTTGCTGTCCTCGGACCAAATGGTTCGGGAAAGACAACCTTGATCAAAAGTATTTTGGGTATGGTCATACCAGACAAGGGAAGTATTGAACTGGAAGGTGAGATGATCCGAAACAAATGGAAATACAGGAACAATATCAATTACCTGCCGCAGATCGCTAATTTTCCGGCCAACCTTAGGGTCAAGGAGTTGATCGGAATGGTCAAGAATTTGAGACCCAAGGAAGCAAATGACCAAGAGTTGATCGAGCTTTTTGACCTGGATCCGTATTTAGATAAAAAACTGGGAAACCTGTCAGGAGGCACCAAGCAGAAAGTGAATATTGTGCTCACCTTTATGTTTGAAAGCGATCTTATTATTTTGGATGAACCTACAACAGGGTTGGATCCGATCTCCCTGATCCATCTTAAAGAAATCATTCAGACCCAAAAGGAACAAGGAAGAACCATCCTGATTACCACCCACATCATGAGCTTCGTTGAAGAAGTTGCAGATGAGATCGTTTTTTTACTTGACGGGAAAATTTATTTTAAAGGGAACTCGGCTCAACTGAAAGAAGAGACCGGGCAGGATGACCTGGAACATTCAATCGCTAAACTGATTTCAAGGTAATTATGATAAAAATATTGAAATACAGCTTTTATGACCTGATGCGCAGCAGATGGAGTTATGTGTACTTCACATTCTATATGGTCTTGGGTTTTGTCTTGTTATTCTTGAACAATGACGTCGATAAGGCTATCATTACCCTGATGAATATCATCATTGTACTCACCCCGCTGATCGGAACTATTTTTGGAGTGATGTATTATTATAATTCGAAGGAATTCACTGAATTGCTCCTCGCACAGCCTATCAAGCGCAATACTATTTTTATGGGTCAATACCTTGGGATCTCCATCTCTTTGACACTTAGCCTGATCCTTGGATTGGGAATTCCTTTTGTCATGTATGGTTTGTTTATGTCATCGGCGATTTTTAATTTCACTTTGCTCCTTGTTGTCGGGACTTTGCTCAATTTTATTTTTGTCGCGCTTGCATTTAATATTGCACTATCTAACGAGAATAAGATCAAAGGCTTTGGCTATGCCATTTTGATGTGGTTGTTCCTGGCTGTTATTTATGATGGAGTGTTTCTCATTTCTCTGGTGATGTTCAATGAATATCCACTCGATAAATTCGCTTTGCTGGTAACCATGTTCAATCCCATTGACCTTTCGAGGATATTGATTTTATTAAAACTTGATATATCTGCCTTGTTGGGTTATACCGGGGCGGTATTTAAAAAATTCTTTGGTACGAACTGGGGCCTGATGCTGTCAATTGCTGTCATGCTGCTGTGGGTTTTGCTCCCTGTTTGGCGCATCAAAAGAAAACTAAGAAAAAAAGATTTTTAGCTTATTTTTTTTCTGTTTCTCCTCCAATGACGGGGTAACCGGCATTGATCCAGTTAAAAAAACCCTCATCTATTACAGCCGTTTTTTTAAAGCCTTGTTTTCTCAGCATGTTGATGATCTTGTCAGAAGCAGCATGCGGACATGAGCAATAAGCAATGATCCATGTTTCATCACGTGGCAGGTCTTTGGCAACTTCTTTTTCCGAGACGTAATAGGGAACAGGAATTGCTCCCGGGATATGAGCATTGTGCCATTCAGATGTCGTTCTGGTATCCAGAATCACCATTTTCTTTTTACTGTTCAGGGCCTGAGCCACCTGTTCCATTGGAACATAACGATTTTCTTTCAATTCGAATTCAGGGTTTTCCCCGTCCTTGTTGAGAACATAATCTGCCGCTTCTGGATAAGAAGCAAGCGCCTTTGGTTCCGGACTCCAGCCTGAGGTCAGGCTGCGAATATAGGAAGTCAGGTCATTAATTTCTTCTGCCGACAATTCGTTTTTATAGGCGATCATTTCTGTATCTTCCCTTCCGTTTTCAATGGCATATTTGATATAGGCATCTGTGGCAAAGGCCAAAAAGGCCGGGTTGGCAAGTGCCGGGGCCGTGATGCCTTCTGCCATTTTACCATGACATTCTGCACATTTTGATTCATAAAGCAAGGCGCCTTTTTTTAGATCACCGGCTACAGGTTCAGTCCCTAAGGAAATGGGTTCATGTCCTGCCTGGTATTGCAGCCAAAGGGCCATATTAAAAATTTCCTTCATGGTCATGGGGCCGCCCATATCGATGAGATAGGCCGCCATGGCTGTATTGGGCCTTCCAAATCCGATGGTACTCGCAAGAAAATTCAGAGGTGTGGTTGCCATATAGGACCTTGACTTCAGGGAAGGGGCAAAATCTGCTGCATTTCCTTCGCGTTCCCCACCATGACAGAGGGCACAGAATTTTTGGTATTGTTGTTCGGATTGTTCCATTTCAATTTTGGTAAGTGGTATCCTTCTCACCTGGCAATGGCTTTGGGCCGCTGAAATCAACAGTAAAAAAAGAAGCAATGATTTGATAGTGTATTTCATGTGGAGTGATCTGCTCATTAGAGCAAAATATAAAAAAGAAAGCAATATTGCTAATGTGATTTAATTATCTTTGCCTTTTGAAAAAAATCAAATAAAAAATATCGATTATGGAAAATCAAGTTTCAACCCGGACAAAAGATCAATTGGGGATAAAAAGCCATCAGGCACTTTTTATAACCAAAGTGTATAACTGGATGGCACTGGCTTTGTTGGTGACTGGGCTGGTAGCCTATTTTACAGCGACCTCTCCATCAATGATCAACGCTATTGTCAGCTCAAAACTGGTTTTTTACGGCTTGCTCATCGGTGAATTATTATTGGTGATCTACCTGACGAGTGCGATCAACAGGTTGAGTCAAAATATGGCGATTTCCGTTTTTATGGTCTATTCCATACTCAATGGTCTCACCATGTCAGTCATTTTTCTGGTTTATACTTCAAGCTCTATCTCGACGACCTTTTTAGTCACTGCAGGAACCTTTGGTGCCATGAGCCTTTACGGTTACTACACAAAAAAGGATTTGACATCGATTGGTAATATGGCCATGATGGCTTTAATCGGAATCATTATCGCCTCAATAGTCAATATATTCCTTCAAAACGAAATGATGTATTGGATCATTACCTACCTGGGTGTTGCGCTTTTTGTTGGTTTGACAGCCTATGATACGCAAAAGTTAAAGGAGATTGGGAGCCGCGGTTTCGCAAATGAAGAGGGGATGGAAAAGATGTCCATTCTGGGCGCCCTGACATTGTATCTCGATTTTATCAACCTTTTTCTTTTTCTATTGAGAATTTTTGGAGGAAGAAAATAGTGTACTGTAGTTAGGGATTTCCTTTTTTCATAGATCTGGAACCAGAAGTCTTTACAATTCTTTAATAAATAGATGAATACTATTTAATTCATTGTAAAACAAACTGTTAGGAAAATACATTTTATGTTCATTATGTTGCTTTCCCTATATTTTTCAGTATATTTATCTTTGAATCAGGACGATTGAGATCCATTGCTAAGCAAAGTTTATGAAAAAATTCAGACCCAAAAAAAGACTTGAGGTGAGTGAATACATCGAAGGTGTTCTTAAGGGAGACAGGGTTGTTCTTTCAAGAGCCATTACATTGGTTGAAAGCAATCTTGCAAGCGATAAACGATTGGCCAAGGAGATCATTCAGGCTATTTTACCACACTCAGGAAATTCGATCAGAATTGGAATTACCGGAGTTCCGGGAGTGGGAAAAAGCACTTTTATAGAGGCTTTTGGAAAACTACTCATCCGCTTGGGCCATAGGGTGGCGATCCTGTCTATTGATCCCAGCAGTCAACGAACAAAGGGAAGCATTCTGGGTGATAAAACCAGAATGGAGGAACTCGCGAACAAGCCGGAAGCCTATATACGACCATCGGCTTCGGGAGATACCCTTGGAGGTGTCGCCAATAAAACAGGAGAAGCGATGCTTTTGTGTGAAGCTGCTGGCTTTGATGTCGTTCTGATCGAAACGGTGGGTGTGGGCCAGTCTGAGACTGCTGTGCACGGAATGACCGATTTCTTTTTGTTGCTCATGCTTTCGGGTGCCGGAGATGAATTACAGGGGATCAAAAAGGGCATTATGGAAATGGCTGATATGATCGTGATCAACAAGGCAGATGGCGATAATGTGAAAAAAAGCGACCTGGCAAGAAGGCAGTATGAGAATGCCCTTCACCTTTTTCCTCCATCCGAGTCGGGCTGGACTCCCTTGGCCACCACTGCTTCAGCGCTCAAGAATATAGGAATCGACCAGGTATGGGAAAAGGTTGAGGAATTTAAAAAGCTTGTAGACCATAATGGATATTTTTTAAAGAATCGTCAAGAGCAACAAATCCAGTGGATGTATAATAATATTCACGAAGAATTGAAGCAGCTTTTTTATGGAACAGATCAAATAGCCGATCGTCTCAAAACTTTGGAGCAAGATGTGGTTGATGCCAGATTGTCACCGGTCAAAGCAGCGGAAATCATCATTGAATCGTTCAAAAAATCTATCTGATCTTTTTATGACTGGCTGGTCATGAACATCTTCATGATTTTGATGGCAGCTTCTGAAATAACCGTGCCGGGCCCGAAAATGGCAGCAACATCCTGTTCAAAAAGAAAGTCGTAATCCTGTGCAGGAATCACTCCCCCTGCGAATACCATGATATCGGACCTTCCCAATTTGTCAAGTTCTTTAATCAATTGTGGAATCAAGGTTTTGTGTCCTGCTGCCAAACTGGATGCACCAATAAAATGCACGTCATTTTCAATGGCTTGCCTGGCAACTTCTTCAGGCGTCTGGAACAGGGGTCCCATATCTACATCGAATCCCAGATCAGCAAAACTGGAAGCCACAACTTTAGCACCACGGTCGTGTCCGTCCTGGCCCATTTTTGCGATCATGACCCTGGGTCTGCGACCCTCAATTGCTGCAAATTCATCTGCCATTTTCATCGCTTTGGTAAAAGTGTCGTTATCGCTGACCTCTTTCCTGTACACCCCGCTGACAAGTTTTGTGTCGGCCTTGTGCCTTCCAAAATATTTTTCCATGGCATCGGATATTTCCCCCAGGGTGGCCAATTTCTCTGCGGCATCAATTGCGAGTTCCAGAAGATTTCCCTCACCTGTCTCTGCACATTTTTCAATGGCCTTTAATTTCGACCTCACAAGGTCCTGGTCTCTTTCATGTTTTAGCTTTTTTAACCTTTCTAACTGTGAATTTCTGACAGCAGTATTGTCAACCTCAAGGATCTCAATATCCGACGGCTCCTTAGTCTGAAATTTGTTCACGCCCACCAGAATGTCCTGACCCGAATCGAGCCTGGCCTGTTTTCTTGCAGAAGCTTCTTCGATTCTCATTTTTGGAACCCCGGTTTCAATGGCTTTGGCCATTCCTCCGAGGGCCTCTACTTCCTCAATGAGTTTCCAGGCTTTTTTCGCGATCTCTTGTGTTAAATATTCAACATAATAGGAGCCGGCCCAGGGATCGACAGATTTTGTGATTTGGGTTTCTTCCTGTATGAAAATCTGCGTGTTTCTTGCGATCCTTGCAGAAAAATCTGTGGGCAGGGCAATGGCCTCATCCAATGCATTTGTATGGAGTGACTGGGTGCCGCCCAAACCGGCAGCCATGGCCTCAATACAGGTGCGCGCCACATTATTGAAAGGATCCTGTTCACTCAGGCTCCAACCCGATGTCTGGCTGTGCGTCCTCAGTGCCATGGATTTCGGATTTTGTGGATTGAATTGTTTTATGATCTTCGCCCAGAGCATTCTTGCCGCCCTCATTTTAGCGATCTCCATAAAATGATTCATCCCAACCGCCCAGAAAAATGACAATCTTGGGGCAAACTCATCAATTTTCAAGCCTGATTTGAGCCCTGTCCTGACATATTCCATCCCGTCGGCCAGGGTATAGGCCAATTCAATATCTGCTGTAGCCCCGGCTTCCTGCATATGGTATCCGCTTATTGAAATGGAATTGAATTTTGGCATGTGCTGTGTTGTATATTCAAAGATGTCTCCTATGATCTTCATTGAAGGAAGCGGCGGATAGATATAAGTGTTGCGAACCATGAATTCCTTGAGAATATCATTTTGAATGGTACCGGCCAGGGTTTCTATAGCCACCCCCTGTTTTTTCGCAGCTGCAATATAGAATGCCATGATTGGAAGCACCGCACCGTTCATGGTCATTGAAACGGACATTTTATCCAAGGGGATCTTATTAAAAAGAATTTCCATATCCCAGAGGGAATCTATGGCAACACCTGCCTTGCCCACGTCACCGGTCACTCTTGGATGATCGGAATCATAACCACGGTGGGTGGCCAGATCAAAAGCCACTGAAAGCCCTTTTTGCCCGGCGGCCAGGTTTCTTCGGTAAAAAGCGTTGGATTCTTCAGCTGTCGAAAAACCGGCATACTGTCTGATCGTCCATGGCCTCGTTATGTACATTGTACTGTAGGGTCCTCTGGTAAAAGGAGGCAGACCTGCTGCAAAATCTAGGTGCTCAGCATCTTTAATGTCTTTTTTGGTAAATTCATTTTTTACGGGAATGCCCTCAGGAGTTATCCAGGGATCCTTGTTTTCATCAATGCTTACTTTTCTTTTTGGGCTTGAATTTATTTTTATGTCTGAAAAATCGGGTCTCATAGGTCCAAAGGCTTTGATGTTTTGGTAATTTTTGATTGGATTTCGAGCAGGGTCACTAAAATATCTGATCTCATGTGGATAAAACCATCCAGGCCGGCATCTTTGAGTTCTTCCCTGATTGACTCTGGATAACCTGCCAGCAAGAGGATCTTTTTTGTATTCAAGGACCTGAAAGTGCTTACAAATTCCAGGGCATGCTCTCTGTAATCATTGTCTGAACTGCAGATCACCACAATGTCTGATTTGGATGAAGCCGTTTTTACAGCAGCCTCTCGGGCATCTGCATAATTTTTCTCATCCATGATCTCAAAGCCAGTAATACCCATGAAATCATAAGAAAAGGCTGCTCTTGCCCTGGCTGTGGCCGGATTTCCAAAGCTCGCCATTTCAACTGAGGGCCGATATCCTTTTGCACTCACAAAGCGCTCTGTATTTAACCTGATTTGCTCGAGTTCAATTCCTGCGCGCCGCGGAAGAAGGAGCTTGCTGTTTTGGTCATTCACTGGACCAGATAGCATATCTGCGGACATGCTTTCCATCAGGTTCGGATATTTATTGACGCCTACCATGGCCACTTTTCTTTGCGTCAGCAACCTGATTTTTTCGAGTCGTATCTCAGTAATTTCAGATTGAATATTTTCATTTTCGATTTGTTTGAAAAAACCACCTTCAGCTTCTGTATTCTTGAATAGTTCCAAGGCTTCACCAGCAAGTTGAAGGCTGAGTTCTTCAATGTAAAACGAACCGCTAACGGGATTTGCAACCTTTCCAAAATAAGCTTCTTCCTTCAGAATGGTTGCAATATTACCTGAGATCCGTCTCGAAAAAGCATTGGACTTTTTAAACTGATGGTCATAGGGGTCAATTTCCACTGCAGTGGCATTCCCTAAAACTGCTGACATGGCCTCAGTGGTTGCTCTCAGCATATTGGTGTTGGCATCTGTAACCGATTTGGACCATACAGATGTTTTTCCGACAAGGTCGGCAGGGTGGAGGATTACTTGATATTTTTTAGCAATTTCAATCAAAAGGCTGTTGAATGCCCTGAATTTTCCAATTTCCACAAAATATGATGAAGTGATGCCCAGGGTAAATACCAGTTGGTCAAAAATGAATTGTGGTTTCAATTCTCTTTGTGTCAATTCATCAATCAAAAAGACCATGGAATTCAGGGTGTAGGCGATTTCCTGAACCTGATTGGAGCCGGAGTCCTGATATATGGCGCCTGAAACCATAAGGGTTTTGAAATTAGGGTAGGCCTTAAAAAGCAAGGACACCTTTTCGAGATGATCGAAAATAGTTGCTTCCAGTTTTCCCTCGGTCAGGTAAGCCGGGATGAAATTTAGGTCGACATACCCTTTTACCTTTTCTTTTGACAGGTTGAGCCCTTCCAGATAGGATTTGTATTGAACTGAAAAATCCCTCTGGTCTTTGCCGAGTATAAAAGAAACGACTTGAGCACCCAGATCAATATTCTTAAGCAAAGTTTCAGGAGCAGCCTGGGTATTGATCTCGAAAAGGATGCCGTTAATACCCTCTTCAATCGCTTTTGAGGCCAAACGATTCGCCTCGACTGCATCATTTACGGTTATCCGTCTGTAATTGATTATATTTTCTGCGTTTTGCCCAGTATTGTTTAACAATTCCTTTTGGTCCTCTCTGGTATAAAAAGGCTGTAGCCCAATGCCGTTTATGTTTTTCCAAACCAGGCGCTGATTAAAATCGGCTCCTTTCAGATCGGTCTTCGCTTTTTCGATCCATTCTTTTTTTGAGGGCCCTATAAAATCGCTGAACAGCCCATGATCTCGAATGTTTTTGTTCATAACCTTCTTTTGTTCATCTAATTGATTTCCCTGAATTCTTTGATAAAAATAATGAATTAAATGTTCATCAGACTGCTTCCGTATCGCTCATATATGGCTTTGTCCAGTGTTTCCCGATGGTCCGGATGGGCAATATCTCGCAAGAGCTGCGACCTCTGCTTGAGGTTTTTTCCGAATAATTCGGCCACACCGTATTCTGTCACTACGTAACGGGCATGGGCTCTTGTGGTCACCACGCCTGCGCCCCGTTTCAGCGCAGGAACAATTTTTGAAATACCTTTTTTTGTAGTTGAGGTGATGGCAATGATCGGTTTCCCTTTTTGTGACAAGGCCGCCCCGCGCATAAAATCCATTTGTCCGCCAACGCCGGAAAACATCCTTAATCCTATTGAATCTGCACAAACCTGACCGGTCATATCAATTTCAATGGCCGAGTTGATCGCAGTTACCTTGGGATTTTGTCTGATAACGGAAGTGTCGTTGACATAAGCAATGTCGAGCATTTCAATTTCGGCATTGTCATCCATGAAGTCGTATAATTTTCGGGTACCCATGGCAAATCCGGAGACGATCTTATACGGGTTCAATTTTTTCTTTGAACCGTTGATCACACCCTTGTATACCAGATCTACAATTCCTTCAGAAAACATTTCTGTATGTATACCCAGGTCCTTATGGCCCGTGAGATAGTTCAGTACCGCATTCGGGATGCCTCCGATACCCATTTGAAGGGTTGATCCGTCTTCAATGAATCCGGCAATATTTTTACCGATCTTTTCTTCAGCTTCTGTCGGTGCTGTAATTTTCATTTCGTAAAGTTCTTCCTCGATCAGAACGCAAGCGTCAAAATTTCTGAGATGCACGATGCCATCACCAAAGGTTCTCGGCATTTTCGAGTTGATCTGCGCGATCACTTTTTTCCCTTTTTCAATAGCCGATATGACGATGTCTACAGATACGCCTAAAGAACAGAACCCGTGTTTGTCAGGCTGTGAGACGTTGACAAGAACCACATCCAGCTCCATGTGTCCCTGGCGAAACAGGCTTGGAATATCACTCAAAAAAATTGGGATATAATCGGCCGTCAGCCCGATCATGTTCCTGATATTTCCACTGATGAAAAAGGCATTGGTATAAAAACTGTCTTTTAGTTCAATGGCAGTATATCCGCATTCTCCTTCGGTATGCAGGTGAACTATTTCGACCCCCTTAAGTTCAGGGGCCCTTGCCACCATTGCCCTTACCAGAGACTGTGGTGTTGCTGCTCCTCCCTGGATCAATACCCTGTCTCCTGATTTGATTAATTTCACGGCTTCCCGGGCCGTCATTATGTTAGGTATTTTCATTTTATTGAAGAATTTTGAATGGATTAGGTTAACGCAATGCGCCTATAAAGTTCCGAAATTAAGAATTAAAAGGCCCTGTTTTGTGCATCGAATTTGACCTCTTTTTTTTAATTGAGAAGTTTTTCGGAATTAGCCGATCCATAACCGATCACCTGGTCATATCTGTCACCGAATTTTCTGTAGTAGACGAGTACATCGTAATTATTCTCAGTTTGATAAAAGGAGCCTTCTATTTCATAGGGGTTGATTTTATTGGCCTCATCAACTGTGACATAGGTATAATTGTAAAAGCCCTGTTTGAAAAGAATCTTTGCTTCAAAGAGTCCTTTTTCTCTGTTGTATGACATTTTCGTTTCGTCCGTAATTTGCCAGTCATTGAAATTCCCGTACACGAAAATATCCTTTTGATTTGCATGTTCATCATACTGCAGGCTAAAATACACCCATGAATAGTCGCCTTCCAGTCCGACATCGTCTGCATCGAGGGTTCTTAAAACAAAATTTCCATTGATGTCAGGATAAAAGGAATAGGGTTTTTTTCCTCTTGATTCATCAAGATACAAATAGGTATGAAAAATTTGATCAAGTCTTGTTTTAAAAACATTATTGGTGGCGTTGCGGATTTCTTTGGTGTCGAAATAAAGGAATTCATTGCCGGCCCAATATGAGAGCCCGTCAATATAATTGTACAACAGTTCTGAGCCTCTTACGTATTTTGGTTTTATATTTTTGATAACTGAATTCCAGTCGTTGTTTTGATAGATGTCAACATTGATTTCCCTGTAAGGATCGTTGATCATGAGGTTTTGATGATTCACCACAAACTGAATGCTGTGTTTTTCATTAATGCTTCCTGCATCTGTACTTCTGTGCGCAGAAACACCCACATTTACTCTTGGCTGGTACACAATGAAACGCCTTGAGAACAATACATCTCCATATTCATCCAGAATGCTGATCAAATAATTACCGCTGATCTTGATTCTGTTATTTTCATTGGGAATTTCCAATTCATAATGTGTATAGTATTGCAATGTATTGAATGAATTCTGATAATTCCTGATGCGGTCTGTTGCATATCCGGTCATGAACTCTGTTGATGACAGGTTGGAAAGCTGCCAGTTATAATCGCAATGTTCTATACGGTAGCTGTATATTCTCTGATCAGAATTAATATCATCAAAGCTGAGAAGAAGTTTTTCACCCAGTTTGACAATTGGTGCATAGGCTTCCGAATTTAACGGTTTCAACACGATGGTTTTAATGTGCTCTGGAGGTTTGATCACATTATTTTTCTGCGCAAGGAGTGGAAAACAGCATACGGAAATAAGGCTGACAAGTAAATAAATATTCAAATGATTTTTCATTTTATGCATCTGATGTTAAAAGTTGAATCCTTTATCAAACCCATGGAAACCCATTTGAATGAAGAATTAATCATGATTTTTACAATCTAAATAAATCTGAATTAAATGCTAATCTATAAAATATTAATTATTAAATTTGCACTCGATTAACAAACAATTATTTTTTCCTTTTTCAAGGCTTTGATGGCAAAAGGAAATTATATTTAACTAAGCAAAGTATGTCAACAGACATTAAATTTAAAAGGGGCTTGACCATCAAGCTCAAAGGAGTAGCCAACCCTCAAATATCACCGGCGAATCGCTCAAAAATTTTTGCTATAAATCCAACAGATTTTCACGGAATTATACCTAAAATGTCAGTTAAAATTGGCGACAAGGTTAAGGTCGGAGATGTTGTGTTTTATTCGAAAAAGGACGAACAGATCAAATTCACTTCTCCTGTGAGCGGTGAAATCAAGGATATTGTGCGTGGGGCCAAACGCAAGATATTATCTGTCAAGATCAATGCAGATGCCAGTGATACCTTTATTGATTTTGGAGTAAAGACACCGGGCAAACTGGCAGCTCCTCAGGTTAAGGAGTCATTATTGCAGAGCGGTTGCTGGCCAATGATCAAGCAAAGACCCTATGATGTAATTGCAAATCCGTCTGACAGTCCTAAATCCATTTTTATTTCTGCTTATGCAACCGCTCCTTTAGCGGCCTCTCACCTTGTTACCCTTCAGGGCAGAGAGAAGGCATTTCAGGCAGGAATTGATGCTTTGTCTAAATTGACTGAAGGAAAAGTTCATCTTTCAGTAGGTGCATCAGACTCATTTTTAGATGATATCAAAGGTGTGGTTTTGCACAAGGTATCCGGGAAACATCCCGCAGGGAATGTCGGAATGCAGATTTCCAGGCTTGATCCGATGAATTCTGGTGAAAGAGTTTGGGTCGTGAACCCCCAGGATGTGGCAAGAATTGGAGATTTATTCCTTACAGGAAAATACAATCCTTCAAAAACAGTGGCACTCACGGGAAGTCAGGTTGAGGCACCTCAATATTACAATGTGATACAAGGAGCTCAGGTAAAAGATATTGTTGAAGGAAAGCTCAAATCGGGTAAGTGTAGGATCATCAGTGGAAATCCCCTTACCGGAATTGCGGTCAAACAGACAGACCCGATAGGATTTTATGATGATTCAGTAAGTGTTTTGCCAGAAGGAGATCATTACAGCTTCTTTGGATGGATGCCTTTTGTGGGGAACCATAAATTCAGCATGAGCAGAACTTTCTTTTCATGGCTTACACCGAACAAGGAATACGACCTGGACACAAATCTCAATGGGGAGGAAAGGGCATTTGTTATTACAGGAGAGATGGAGAAGGTTTTTCCGATGGATGTTTATCCGATGCAATTGTTGAAAGCGGCCATCATAAATGATATAGAGAAAATGGAAAATCTTGGGATTTACGAGGTAGCTCCCGAGGATTTTGCTTTGATAGATTTTATAAGTTCTTCCAAGATCGAAGCGCAGCAGATCATTAGGGAAGGATTAGATTTAATGATTAAAGAAGTAGGTTAGATGAATTTTTTAAGAAAACAACTAGATAAAATTAAGCCTCACTTTGACAAAGGAGGAAAATTTGAGAAATATGCTCCGGCATTCAACGGGATAGACACGTTTCTTTTTGTTCCAAACCACACCACGAAGCACGGGTCTCATATCCGTGATGGCATTGACCTGAAAAGGGTAATGATCACTGTGGTGATCGCTTTATTACCGGCACTTATATTCGGAATATGGAATATAGGATATCAAAACATGGGCGAAGGAAAGGAATTTTTGGATTATTTTATTTTCGGCGCCATCAGATTTTTGCCGATGGTGATCGTTTCCTACGGGGTTGGACTGGGTATTGAATTTGCCTATGCCATTTTCAGGGGGCACGATGTCAATGAAGGTTACCTTGTAACAGGATTGCTGATCCCGATGATCATGCCTATTGATTTCCCCTTGTGGATGTTGGCTATATCTGTTGTTTTTGCAGTGGTCATTGGTAAGGAAGCCTTCGGAGGAACGGGAATGAATATTTTGAATCCTGCGCTGGTTGCAAGGGCTTTTGCGCTTTTCTCTTACGCACCTTATATGTCGGGAAATACAGTTTGGGTTGCTGATTCAGTAGCTGACGGTGTTTCCGGAGAGACCATTCTTGGATCCCTGGCAGGGGGTGTCATTCCTGACACGAGCATTTTTGATATGTTCATGGGATATATTCCGGGTTCTGTAGGTGAAACGTCGGTGTTGATGATCCTTATCGGGGCAGCTTTATTGCTGTTTTCAGGGATTGCCAGCTGGAGAATCATGTTGTCATGTCTGGTCGGAGCTGCATTGATGGGAATGTTGTTCAATGCCATAGGAAGCAGTTCCAATGAATTGATAAATTTCGCCTGGTGGAAACATTTATTGGTTGGAGGTTTTGCTTTTGGCCTGGTTTTTATGGCCACAGATCCAGTATCTGCTGCACAAACCACCAAAGGGAAATGGATCTACGGATTCCTTATAGGAATTTTTGCCATACTGATTCGCGTTGTTAACCCGACCTTACCGGAAGGGATGATGATGGCAATATTGTTAATGAATGTTTTTGCTCCTACCATTGACCATTATGTCATTGAAGGCAATGTAAAAAGGAGAAAAAAGAGATTACAAAAAGTTAATGCATAATTATGGACAGGAATAGTAATTTATACACCTTTATTTTCGCTGTAGTCATGGTGGTTGTCGTGGCGGCCGCCCTTGCTTTTACAGCAACAACCCTCAAGCCTTTGCAGGCAGAGAACGTAAGACAGGAAAAGATGCAAAACATCTTGTCGACCATTGGTGTGAATGTAAGCAGAAAAGAAGCCAGTGAACAATTTTCAGATTTCGTACAAGAGGAACTGGCCCTTAATGCTGACGGAACAGTCAATGAAGATGTAGATGCGTTTACGATTGAATTGATGAAGGAAACCAAAAAACCTGCAGAAGAGCAGGCATTTCCTATCTATATAGCAGAAAAAGAAGGGAAGAAATTTTATGTCATTCCGCTTTTTGGAGCAGGTCTT
This sequence comes from Flavobacteriaceae bacterium, assembly GCA_024644745.1. Lineage (GTDB taxonomy): Bacteria > Bacteroidota > Bacteroidia > Flavobacteriales > Flavobacteriaceae > Lutimonas. Next base: position 20,554 of record JAHEHF010000002.1, on the reverse strand, counting down.
TGGAAAGAAATCTGGGGGTACATAGCCCTGGATAGTGATAAAAATACAATTGTTGGGGCTTCCTTTGATCATGCCGGAGAGACTGCCGGACTGGGTGCTGAGATCAATCAGTCCTGGTACGAGGATCAGTACATAGGAAAAACAATTTTTGATGATAATAATAATTTTGTTTCTGTCAAAGCTGTTAAAGGCGGTGCAAAATCTGATGATATGCATGGAGTAGATGCAATTTCGGGAGGTACGATTACTTCCGACGGGGTGTCTGACATGATAGAGGAACGATTAGGAAATTATTTACCTTATTTTAAAAACAATTAATCATGGCTGGAGAAAAAGAAGCTTTGTTTTCGCAAAAGAATAGAAGGTTATTGATCGACCCCCTGGACGATGATAATCCGATTACGGTTCAGGTATTGGGTATATGCTCTGCATTGGCCATTACAGTGCAATTAAAAGCAGCCTTTGTGATGTCACTGGCGGTAATGTTTGTATTGGTATTTGGAAACCTGGCGGTGTCCTTGTTACGAAATCTCATTCCCAACAGGATCAGGATCATTGTGCAATTATTGATTGTCGCTTTTCTGGTGATATTGGTCGATCAGGTTTTGAAAGCCTATTCATACGATGTAAGTAAGCAATTGTCTGTATTTGTCGGTCTGATCATCACGAACTGTATCATCATGGGAAGGTTTGAGGCTTTTGCCCTGGGGAACGGCCCATGGAAATCAATCTTGGATGGAATAGGAAACACCATAGGATATGCCATTATTTTGATCGTCGTTTCATTTTTCAGAGAACTGTTCGGATCAGGAAAACTAATGGGATACGAAGTATTGGGGCACAAAGGTAAAACCATTGCCGATTCGACAGGATTGTACCATTATGGATATGAGAACAACAACTTTATGATGCTTGCTCCGATGGCACTGATCACAGTGGGTATCCTGATCTGGTTCCAGCGGTCGAAGAACAGAAAATTGATTGAAGAATAAAAATAAATTACAAGTCTTTACCTACAAATAAAGGATTTAAAAAATAAAACATGGAAGCATTAGGAAGTTTGTTTGTTAGAAGTATTTTCATAGATAATATGGTCTTTGCCTATTTTCTGGGAATGTGTTCTTATCTGGCGGTTTCAAAAACAGTTAAAACTGCAGTAGGCTTGGGAGCTGCTGTTATTTTCGTACTGACCATCACGGTACCTGTCAATTATCTTTTAGATACATATATTTTGAAAGAAGGCGCCCTGGTATGGCTTGGGCCCGAATACGCCTCTATTGACTTGAGTTTTTTGAGTTTTATCATGTTTATCGCGGTTATTGCATCGATGGTGCAACTCGTTGAAATGATCGTTGAACGATTCGCCCCTGCGCTATATAGTGCCCTTGGAATATTTCTTCCTCTGATCGCTGTAAACTGTGCTATTTTAGGAGGGTCATTATTCATGCAGACCAAAAACTTTGTTTCTGTAACCGAGTCTACAGTATATGGTGTCGGTTCTGGAATTGGCTGGTTCCTGGCTATTGTTGCTATCGCTTCCATCAGAGAAAAAATAGCCTATTCAAATGTGCCTAAACCTTTAAAAGGTTTGGGAATAACCTTTGTTATTACAGGATTGATGGCCATTGCTTTTATGAGTTTTTCAGGAATTAAATTATAACTTATTTATTAAAGAATATACAGATAATGAATCCAATAGTAGCAAGCGTAGTATTTTCATTAGTTCTTATACTCATATTAGTAACCGTACTACTCGTAGCCAAGGCAAAATTACTTCCCTCAGGCAAGGTGAAAATACTGATCAACGGGAAAAAGGAAATTGAAGTGGAAACGGGTAGCACCCTGTTGACCACCCTGGGAAATGAAAAAATATTTTTACCCTCAGCCTGTGGAGGTGGAGGCACCTGTTTACAATGTGAATGCCATGTGCTTAAGGGTGGAGGAGAGCCTTTGCCAACGGAGGTTCCCAATTTCACAAGAAAAGAACTTGCCTCGGGTGCCAGACTGGGATGCCAGGTGAAAGTGAAAGAGGATATGGAGGTCAATATCCCTGAAGAGATCTTTGGGATCAAGAAATTCGAAGCCACTGTGGTATCAAATTACAACGTGGCCTCTTTTATCAAAGAATTTGTGGTTGAACTTCCTGAAGACATGGATTATAAAGCAGGTGGTTATATTCAGATTGAAATCCCGCCTTCAGAAGTGGCTTACGAGAATATTGATATAACGGCTCACCCCAAAGAGCATCCGGGAGAACCTGAGAAATTTAAGCTTGAATGGGACAAGTTTGATCTGTGGCCTCTTAATATGAAGAATGGTGAAAATGTTGAAAGAGCCTATTCTATGGCTTCCTATCCTGCTGAAGGAAGGAATATCATGCTAAACGTTCGTATTGCGACCCCACCTTGGGACCGTGCTAAAAATGCCTGGATGAATGTGAATCCGGGAGTGGCATCTTCTTATATCTTTGATAAAAAACCTGGTGATAAGGTAATCGTGTCAGGACCCTATGGTGAATTCTTCATCAATGATTCTGATGCTGAAATGCTCTATGTTGGTGGAGGTGCAGGTATGGCTCCGATGCGTTCACATTTGTATCACTTGTTTAAAACCTTGAAAACAAACAGGAAAGTAACCTACTGGTATGGAGGAAGATCCAAGAGAGAACTCTTCTATATTGATCACTTCAGAGATCTGGAGAAGGAATTCCCTAATTTCAAATTCTATATCGTTCTTTCTGAACCTACAGAGGATGACAATTGGAAAACAATGAAGGATATGGATGATAAGGAAGGAGACGGATTCCTTGGATTTGTGCATCAGGCCGTTATAGACCAGTACCTTTCGAAACACGAAAACCCTGAAGATATTGAACTATACTTCTGTGGTCCGCCAATGATGAACAATGCCGTTCAAAAAATGGGAGAGGATTTTGGATTGGCTGATGAGAACATTAGATTTGATGACTTTGGAGGCTAAGTTCAGCCCTTTTATCATATACTAAATCCCGCCAACGGCGGGATTTTTTGTTGAGGATAAGCGATATTGTCACCAATCTTGCGAGAGTCAGCTCTCGTCAAATTCAGTATTGACATTGCACATGGAATTTATGGCAGGTTGTATAAAAGTAATTCATTGAAATGAAACACACGCTTGCCCTTTATCTGTGGTCTATAGAAACAGGGGGCCTTTGCCTGCAAAAATTGCGAGAGCCTGTTTGCAGTCATTGCGCATTCGTGAAGCTGAGGAAGCAGTGGTTTGTCTCTGAGCGATATCAATATTCAGTCATCATGAGGCCTTTTTCATGAGGACGGGCAAAGCTTGATAAACGGCTGATAGCATCGTATTTTGAATTTTACAAGGCATAAAAAAAGCCCCGCGTCAGCAAGGCTTTAATTTATTTAGGATTTGATTTATTCTGGTTTTTGTTCCAGGATATCAAAGAATTCTTCCAATTTTGGCAGAATCACAATTCTTGTTCTTCTGTTGATCGATCTTCCTTCTGCAGTGTCATTGGTGGCCAAAGGAACATATTCGCTTCTACCGGCTGCGATCAACCTGCTTGGTGCAACTTCGAAATCATTTTGAAGTACGCGAACAACCGAAGTGGCTCTGGCAACACTAAGATCCCAGTTGTCCTTCATATTTTTTGTACTGATCGGCACATTGTCTGTATAACCTTCTACCTGAACTTCCATTTCGGGTTTTCCATTGACAACAGTGGCTACTTTGCCCAAAACTTCTTTGGCCCTGTCAGATACAATGGCACTTCCGCTTTTGAATAACATTTTGTCTGCAATAGAAATGTAAACAACTGTTTTTTCAACTTCAATCTGAATGTCCTCATCCTGAATTCCGGCTGCAAGATCTTTTTTCAGCTGAAAGGCAAGGGCCAGATTGATTGAATCTTTTTTGGTCATTGCATCGCGAACACCGTTAATGTATTTGTCTTTTTCACTTAACTGAGCAATGACCTCCTTGATATTGTCAGAAGAAGACTGGGTTAATACGGTTAAGTTTTCTACTTGTTGTAAGGACCTGGCTTTGTCTTCTTTCAATGAATTGTTTAATTCCATCAAGTGATCTTTCTCCACCAAACAGGCCTGTAAATCAGCTTTTGCATCAACTAGGTCTTGTTTTGTTCTACTGTGCTGGTCTTCCAGATCAGCATATTTTTTGCTGGAAACGCAAGAAGTCAAAAGAACCGACAGCATTACGGTTCCCAAAAATAATTTTTTCATAATTTGAATAGAATTTAATTAAGAGACAAAACTATTAAATATTTTGCTTTTTATTGCATTATTTACTAATAAAAAACTTATGGACAAAACTAAGATAAAACTTATCTTTGACTGTTAAAAAATTTATAATTTTTGGTATGAAAAAAGTATTCTTCATTCTTCTGTTAAGTGCTCTGATCTCCTGTAATCAAGAGGTCCCGCGGTCATATGAGAAATTGGAAGGAATGGCGCTTGGAACTACTTTTCATATTACCATGGATGATGCTTCGGGCAAGATTCAAGAAAGGCAGATTGACAGTTTGATCCATATCATGAACCGGTCCTTGTCGACATATTTGCCGAATTCGGATATTTCAAAAATAAACAGCGGAGATACCACTGTCCTTATTGATGACCTTTTTAAGGAAGTATTTCATAAATCGCTGAAAATTTACAAGGAAACGGATGGTGCTTTTGATCCGACGATCGGGACACTGGTAAATGCCTGGGGTTTTGGTCCCCTTGCCGGGATCAGAGACATGGATAAGCATAAGGTTGACAGTTTAATGACCTATGTAGGTTTTGATCAGCTGACATTGAAAGGGAACAGGATCATCAAGACGCACCCGGAAACATTTCTTGATTTTAATGCCAATGCCAAAGGCTTTGCTGTTGATCTCATCGGAAGGTACCTTGAGGCTCAGGGGGTCATGAATTACCTGGTCGAAATCGGAGGTGAGATCAGGGCCAGAGGGGTGAATGACAGGGAAGCGCCCTGGAGAATTGCCATTGAGAGCCCGAACTTTGACGGCAGCAGATCTTTTCAGGCAATTGTAGCCCTTGAAGAAGCCTCCATTGCTACTTCTGGAAATTACAGGAAATTCAAAATAGATTCTGTCAGCGGAGAAAAGTATGCGCATACCATTGATACAAAAACCGGATACCCCAGCAAAAGCAACTTGCTCAGTGCCTCAGTGATCGGCAATATTGACTGTGCTGACGTTGATGGTTATGCAACGGCTCTTATGGCTATGGGCCTGGAAAAAAGCCGGGAATTTTTGAAATCCCATACCGACTTAAAGGCTTTTCTGATTTACAGTGATGCTTCAGGTGAATTAAAAACTTTCCAAACGGATAACTTGATTATAGATAACCGCTGAATGTAAACCGGAAAGCAGATTGATCAATTAATTTGATCCAGTTTGACGGTTTTTAAAATTGCCTCCAGTTCAAAAACGAAATCTCTCTTTTTTGCTCCTGGTGAATAACTGAAGCCCTCCACCACGATCAGACGCCTGTTCTCTGTATCTTTTAAGGTATAACTGAGAAAAGGGCCTCCCATAAAATCTCCTTCCACAAACCAAAGGCCTCGTGTTTCAATGGCAGACGTATTTGCAAATTGAACCTCCCTGGTAACAGGTTTGAATTGCGGTTCTGTTCTCATGTAGGTATTGTCAAACTGACCAGGAATATGGTTTTTTCCAATCGAATCTCTATAGGAAATCAATTCCTGTGCGCTGATCGGATCCCCAAAATAAGGGATCTCATAGGCAATGATATTCAATAAACCTCTTTCAAAGTCATGGCGGTACCAAAGGAAATCACCTGTATCCTCAACTTTTTTATAAGTGAAGGGAATTTTCATGGTCATCCCAAAGTTTTTCAGGGTCTCAATATTTTTTGGGTTCTGAAAGTCCTTGGTGATCTTTCGCTGGTACAAAGCGAGGTCATTTGTTTTGAAAACATTTATAATATCTTCCTTATGGGAACGTATATTCTCAATAAGTTCTTCCTGATCTTTCCCCAAAAGGGTTAAAATTGTCTGGGGGCTGGCGTACACATCCTTGTTGGTGTAAAAATTGTTTAAGGTGTCAAGTCCTACAAATAATATATTCCTGTGCCTTTTGAATAAACTGTTGAAGGTGCGCGGGTCGACCTGGTTCACAGAGAGCTGATTCTCTTCCTGAGGCAAGCCGATTAAGGGTTCCCCGATGATCTCTTTGATCTCGTCACCAATTTTCCCGTCCCAGTGAGAATTTTTCATGACGATCAGGATATGATTGATCCTTCCTGTTGATTCGACCAGGGTGACTCGATCACTTTTTTCACAAGAGCTCAATACTGCGAGTGAAATAAAAGCGAGTATAAATTTTTTTAGCATTGTTTTGGAATTAGTTTTGGAGCGGACAATTCAAAATACCATTAATATATTCTGAGTTTGGTTCCGGGCTTCAGACTTTTTGTACTCCAAATATTGTTCCATTCTTTCAATTGGGCAACAGAAACTTCCGGATATTTTTGAGAGATCAGCCAGAGAGAATCTCCTTTTTTCACGACATAGGTCTTGTATTCCCCTTTTGGGAGTGGTTTCTTCTCCACAGGCTTTGACTGATTTGTTGCAGGAGCACTGGCAACAGCGCGTCTAGGATATATGGTCAACCGCTGGCCTATCCGAAGGTCATTGCTTTTCAATCCGTTCCAACGTTTGATACTGCTCACAGAAACCCCGTATCTGTTGGCAATTTTACCAAGGTAGTCTCCGCTTTTCACCCGGTACCTGATCCTGTCACTCGCTTCAAAATATTTGGGCAGGGGTTTTTCTCTTTTTGAATCCTCAACTTCTGCAAAAGCATAGATCTGTGCCTCGTTTGATACAAAAGTTCCGGAAAGGTATTTTGGAATTCTCAACGTGTAGTCGCGGTCTTTGATAACAGGGATGATTTTCAGCTTGTATTGCGGGTTCAGAAAGCTGAGCAATTCTGAGTCAGTCCCCAAAACTTTATTGACCTGGTCAAATGTAATTTGCCTTTTGACTACAATCGTGTCGGTTTCAAAAGTATGCAGCATTTCGTTTTTCGCATAAAGCTGGTGCTCTTCGGCGTATTCAAAAATATAATAGGTCGCATAAAACGCAGGCAGATATCCGGCAGTTTCACGAGGTAAATAATGCCTAATGTTCCAATAGTTCTTTTGACCGCCTGACCTTCTTATCGCTTTATTGACATTTCCCGGTCCTGAATTATAGGCAGCGAGCGCGAGATCCCAGTCGTTGAATATTCCATAAAGTTTGGTGAGGTATTTGCAGGCCGCCTCAGTTGATTTCAGGGGGTCAGATCTTTCGTCTACATAGGAACTTACCTTCAGGTTGTATTCTGTACCCGTGCCATACATGAATTGCCAGAGGCCTTTGGCGCCCACTCTTGATTTGGCATCAGGAATTAAAGCAGACTCGACTATCGCTAGGTATTTAAGTTCCATTGGAATGTCATACTTTGCCAATTGTTCTTCGAACATAGGGAAATAATATTTGGCTTTTCCCATTAAATTGGCAAGTGTTTTGGGTCTGTTTTTTAAATAATGCTTGATGATTTTTTCGAGTGAGGGATTGTATTCAAAGTTGAACGGGGTCTGGCTGTCAAGCACAGCAATCCTTTCTTTTAAAAGCTCCGTAGAAAAATTTTCAATGACCAGTTTTCCAACGGTATCCTGCGGATCTATGATCAGTGTACTGTCAATTACATTATTTCTCCAGGCTTCCAGCCATTTTTTATCAAATTCACTGGCTTCTGCATGATCGATGATCGCAATCTGCTTACCTTCTATAAGGGTGGTATCGATCTTGATCGTGTCAATGACCTTTTCCATTGCAATGACTTCTTTTTGAATCAGGGAGTCCTTTTCATCAAAAATTTCCTGGGTATCCAATTGCTGGGAAAATCCAAGACTACAGATCAGGAAAAAAGTAAGTGTCCAGTAATGTTGCATCAATTTCATTATAATCATGTTTATTAACAGTGCTTTCGCCTTAAAAACGGTAAAAATAGAAAGAAATTTCATTTAATCCATTATTTTTCAATGGTTAATGTTATTCTGTCATTGGCTCAGGATTTTTTGATCGCAGTCTCTTCTCTATCAGGATGATCCTCTTGCACTTTGAGTACCATCCCGGGTTTAAGAAAATTCACCGCTTCCAGATTGTTCCAGAACCTCAGCTCTTCGATCGTTACATTTTCGAATTTTCTTGAAATTTTAAATAAGGTATCACCCGGTTCCACCGTGTAATAAACAGAATGTTTTTTATCAAGAATTATTGTGCCCGTTTCAGCCCGGGAATTGTCAGGGATCAATTCTGTTGAAATGCTGTTGTGATCCTTTACAACAAGTCTTTGCCCTGCGATCAAATAATTGGTTTGCAATCCATTCCATTTTTTGAGTTGGGCAATCGAGATCCCCTGTTGATCGGCTATGCGAACAAGGTTGTCTCCTTCTTCCACCAAATAACTGTTGTTCAGACTGACAGGAATTACATGTGAGGGCGCCTTAGCTTGATTCGTTTTTGAGATGCCATAAAGTACTTCTTCCTGATCAATAAATCTCGGAACTAGGTTTAAGGGCATTGTCAGGATCATGGGCCTGTTTTTGATCCTGGGGATAACTCCTTTTTTGTATTGTGGGTTCATTGCCTGAAGGAGTGCCCTGTCAATGTTTAAATGTTTTTGTATGGTTTCAAAAGATAGAGTCTGACTTACATGCACTGTATCGGTCTGGGAATAAAACAAGGCTGGTTTTTGCGGTTCTAATCCGTGGTAATCTGCGAATGAAAAAATGTAAAAAGTCGCATAAAAAGCAGGTACATAGCTTTGAGTTTCACGGGGCAGAAAGGAGCGAATCTCCCAATAATTTCGTTTTCCTCCAGCTCGTTTGATCGATTTCTGAACATTACCCGGGCCCGAATTATAGGCTGCAAGGGCAAGATCCCAGTCATTGAAGGTGGCATATAATTTTTGAAGATAGGAACAAGCTGCCTGGGTTGATTTGATATAATCATATCGTTCATCCACAAATGAGTCGATATAAAGGTTGTTTTCCAATCCTGTTCCATACATGAATTGCCACAGACCCTTGGCACCTGAAGGGGATATGGCTGAAGGGTTCAATGCCGATTCAACCACAGCGAGATATTTGATTTCCAAAGGAAGATCGTACTTGTCTAGATACTGTTCAAATACCGGGAAATAAAAAGCGGCCTTACCCAGTAAATGTCTCAGGTTTTCTCTTCGGTCCTTAAGATATACCCTTATAAATCTCTCAAGGGTGGCATTATGCCCTATATTAAAGGGCGTTGTTTGATTGAGCTCTTCAAGTTGTTTCATAAGCACCAAAGAAGAAAATTGATCTGTCATTGATGTCGGGTTGGTGACTGGTTCCAGCATCCATTGATTTTCATTGAAAGGCTTTCTTTCCTGATCCAGAAGGACCAGGTTTTTCAACGGATACAGGGCAGAGATTTCAACTGCATCATTGGGCAGAGGCAGCCTGTTCTTTGAGACATCATGGATGCTGTTTTGTGCAGAAAGCGTAAAAGACAGCAGAAGTAAACTCAGGTAAAGGTAATTTTTCATAGCATTGATTTATTTGATGGTTTGAATTTTGTCGTCGATCCAGTTCGCAATGATCCCGAGTACTTTTTCTTTATCCAGGTCATTGTGAAGCTCATGGTAGGCGCCTTCTACGAGCACAAGTTCGCATTTGCTTTCGCACCTTCTGGCAAATTCCCGGGATGCTTTGTGCGAGGTAATTCGGTCAGCGGTTCCGTGTAACAGAAGAAGCGGTATTCCAAGTTCATGTGCATGTTGCAGGGCCCATTCCCCGGTTTCCATGAATCGGAGAGAATAACTGGTGCTTACCCGATCATGTATCATAGGATCATTCTTATACATATCGATTTCAAGAGGATCCCTTGAAATGGCATTCAGGTCAAGGTCATTTGGCATGGTGACCGAGGGCAGCAGCTTGTCAAAGACTTTACCCATATGGACTTTCCACTTTGGAGGCTTAAAGGCCAGTCTTAAAAAAGGGCTTGTCGCGATGAGCCCGTTCGGAAGGTTCGACCGCCTGAGGCCGTAATTGATGACCACGTTGCCTCCCATACTGTGGCCGTAAAGAAAAACCGGCTTGTCTTTGAACAGTGAACGGGCCCTTGAGATCATTTGATCCACAGCATCCATTATATAGTTGTAGCCCGGGTGATGCCCCTGTTTACCTTGTGAGAAGCCATGCCCAAAAAGGTCGAATGAAAGTACAGCAAGTGAATTTTTTATTAGAAAGGGAACAACTTTTCTTTCATAGCGTTTTGAGTACTCCCCAAGTCCATGGACCAGGATGATGACTGCTTTGGTTTCATCTGAGGGATAAAACTGCCCCTTGAGCCTCACACCTGCAATCTGAAATTCAAATTCTTTTTGGGTCATTCCTGTCCGATTATACTCAAAAATAAATAAGCCCTTTCAGCAAATTGCAAAATTGTTGAAAACTGTTTAAAACTTGATTGCAACGTTAAGTATATCAAGTAGTTAAAATATTTTAACTCTTTATTTCACCTTTTTCATGCAATTTCAAGTCGGGATAAAGTGTTATTTTTTTCATATTGAAACAGCAATATTTCTGGATAAATTCAAGATAAGAGTCCTTCTTATTTTGTAACTTTATACAGCTACTCTAAATGTTTTATTATGAACAATTCAAACAATAACGACGCGAGAAATAACCCGGATAAAAAAACCTTGGCCATTGTTCATTTATTACATCCCTATGTAAAGCAACGCATAAGGGTTGGGGAAACCCTTGGCATCCTGCCGAGAAACATGTATAAATCCAATGGCATCATAGATGAGGTTGTTCTTGAGATTTATGAAAAGGGTCTGCATAAGGAACTCGACAGGGACGATTTAAGAATAGCCATGTTTAAAGAAGCCAACAGTCAGATCAATCGAGTGTTGTCAAGCGAAGAATGGCACAAAGATTCGATCAGTACGAAAATCATACTGGAGGATGAATTGAAGCAACTGGAAGAAAATTTCACCATGGATGCAGACAATGATCTAGTGATGAATGAGGACCTGGATGATATTTCATACCACCAAAATGACAATAACAGGCATGAATTACCTTATGATGACGCCGAAGAAGGGGTGAGGACCCTACTTGGTAATGGCGAAATGAAAATGGTTCAGGACTGGAATGAAAGGGGTGCCCTGAGAAAGTTGTATTACAAATTGCCACTGAATACTTCGAATATGGTTGATTTGTACATTTTAGGCAAATTAAGTTTCCATGAGATCGCCGGCATTCTTGAAATGGATATTGGGGAAGTGAAAAAAATTGTAAGTTTTGTAAAGGAAAATTTCAGAAAACAGCTTGAATAGTAATTATTCGACAGTATTTGGTTCAAATGATTGTAAAAAATTAAATATTTCTTTTTCGGTTTAATTAAAAATCGTAATATTGTCGCGTGAATTCTATAATACTACATATTGAGAGAAGACCCGATCGCCGCAGCCCCGAGCGCTGTACGCGTAGTTAATTCGTATCAGATCAGATTTTCTTATTTCACAATTCAATATTTTTACAATGCATTTTCAGAACAACCTTTACAATTTAAAATTTCACTTAGAAATTCTTTTAATGCATGCTGCTTTACCTTCATTTGATTTCCGCCGCCCGTAAGGGTGAATTCAGCGTATGGAGATAGGTGAGTCCATCTCTGCATTTCAATCTAACTTATATCAACGACTTTAATTCAATACAATGGAAATTGTAATTGCCACAGACAGGCATATAAAATACGCAAATGACATTAGTCAGGCCATAGACCGGTCCGCTCAGGAAAGAGGAACGGGCATCGCCAAAAGAACTCCGGAGTACATCGAAGCCAAAATAAAAAATGGTAATGCCGTGATTGCTTTAGAGGGTGATACCTTCGCAGGCTTTTGCTATATCGAAACTTTTGGAGAGAAGAATTTTGTGGTTCATTCCGGGTTGATCGTCCATCATGATTTCAGAAACCAGGGGCTCGCCAAAAAGATCAAAACAAAAGTGTTTCATTATTCCCAAAAAAAGTTTCCAGGAGCCAAGATATTTGGAATCACAACGGGTTTGGCTGTAATGAAGATCAATTATGAACTGGGTTACAGACCTGTCACATTTTCTGAATTAACGGATGATCCTGAATTCTGGAAGGGATGTCAGACCTGCAGGAATTATGATGTTTTGCAGCGAACAAACCAAAAGATGTGTATGTGCACGGGGATGTTGTATGACGGCAAAAAAAATGTAAAGAAAAAACACGAGTACGATTCCAGGATTCTGAGCAGGTTGAAAAGGATCAAACAAAGTTTATTCTTGAAAAAGACAGATCAAAAGCTTAAAAAAAATTATTCGGATAAAAATCAAGCGCCCGGAAAGAAATAAAAGGGGTGGCATATCATTAAATAAAATCAAATGAAAAAATTAGTATTAGCATACAGCGGCGGACTGGACACATCTTATTGTGCCAAATTCCTTTCACAGGTTGAAGATTTTGAAGTGCATGCGGTAAGTGTGAACACAGGAGGCTTTGAAGCCGAAGAGATCGATGCTATCGGTAAGAAGGCTATTCAGTTAGGAGCAAGCAGTTACAAGTCAATTGATGCGGTTCAGACCTTTTACGACAAGGTGGTCAAGTACCTCATTTTTGGTAATGTTTTGAAAAATAATACTTATCCTTTATCAGTGAGCGCTGAGCGAATTGTCCAGGCCATTGAAATTGTCAATTACGCAAAAGAGGTGGGGGCCAATTTCATTGCACACGGAAGTACTGGAGCAGGTAATGATCAGGTTCGATTTGACATGATCTTTCAAACCCTGGCACCTGAAATTGAGATTGTCACTCCGATCAGGGATTTGAAATTATCAAGACAGGAGGAAATCAATTTTCTCAAAGAGCATGGCGTTGACCTACCATGGGAAAAGGCGAAGTATTCAATCAACAAAGGCTTGTGGGGAACCAGTGTCGGGGGTCAGGAAACCCTGACTTCTCATGAAGGCCTTCCTGATGATGCCTATCCAAGTGCCTTGAGCCAGGAAGCACCAAGGAATCTAAAACTGACCTTTCAGCAGGGAGAACTTAAGGCAATTGATGACAAAGAGGATTCTTTTGTCAACAACATCGAATCACTCAGCAAGATTGCTTCTGCTTATGCCATAGGGAGAGACATTCATGTTGGGGATACGATCATCGGGATTAAGGGTAGAGTCGGATTTGAGGCAGCGGCTCCGCTGATCATCATCAAGTCGCATCATTTGCTTGAAAAGCACACCCTTACAAAATGGCAGCAGCATCATAAGGAACAACTCGGCAATTGGTACGGAATGCTCTTGCATGAAGGGCAATATCTCGATGCCGTCATGAGAAACATTGAGGCCTTTTTAACGGATACCCAAAAAAATGTAAGCGGAGATGTTTTTGTAACCTTGCACCCCTACAGGTTTAGTTTGAACGGGATCTCCTCAGCGCATGATCTGATGAGTGCTTCATTTGCCAGTTACGGAGAAACAAACGAAGGATGGACCGCTGAAGACGCCAAAGGATTCATCAAAATAACAGCCAATCAGGGGAAAATATACAACCACATAAATTCGTAAAAATGATCAGTGCAGGAATTATTGGAGGCGCGGGATATACCGCAGGAGAATTGATCAGGTTGCTCATGCATCACCCTGAAACGTCCCTTGATTTTGTGTATAGTACATCCAATGCAGGGAACGAGATCCAGCAGGTTCACAGGGACCTCCTCGGTGATACCGACAAGAGCTTTACCGATAAGATAAATCCGAATGTTGATGTTGTCTTTCTTTGTCTTGGACATGGAAATTCGATTGCTTTTTTAAAGAAAAACTCATTTTCTGAACAAACAAGGATCATTGATCTGAGTAATGATTTCAGGTTGACCGGTGATTGTCTGTTCCAGGGCAAGAAATTTGTATATGGTTTGCCGGAAATCAACAGGAAGGAAGTGGAAGAGGCAAAGTATGTGGCCAATCCGGGTTGTTTTGCAACTGCCATCCAGCTGGCCCTGTTGCCTCTGGCAAAGAATAAATTGTTTGAGGATGATATTCATGTCAATGCAGTAACCGGTGCCACAGGAGCAGGAGTTTCCCTCTCGGCCACGACCCATTTTACATGGAGAGACAACAACTTTTCACATTACAAGGCATTTGACCACCAGCATTTGGGAGAGATCAATCAAAACATAAAATTACTCCAGCCCGATTTTGAAAAAGAGGTGATTTTTATTCCCAACAGGGGGAATTTCAGTCGTGGTATTTTTGCCACGGCCTATACGAAATTTGACGGTTCCCTGGAGCAGGCGCAGGCTTTGTACTCAGATTTTTACAAGGATGCTGAATTTACACACTTGTCAGGGCAGGACATTTTTTTAAAACAGGTGGTGAACACCAACAAGTGTTTGATACATCTCAAGAAATTTAGAAATAAACTATTGATATCAAGCGCAATAGATAATTTATTAAAAGGAGCCTCGGGTCAGGCCATTCAGAATATGAATATTATGTTTGGACTCAGTGAAAGTGAGGGTCTTCAATTAAAAGCAACTTATTTTTAAAATAAATCATATGAAAATAGCCATTATAGGGGTAGGGAATTTAGGTTACTCTATTGCCGTCGGAATCTTAAGCCAGAAAAAGGAGATTGGCTGCAAGTCTCTTTATCTTACCAAAAGGAATACGGCTTCGCTGTCGCACCTGGAAAAGGTATCTCTGGTCAAAACCACAAATGACAACAGGAGGGCGGTTAAATATTCCAACGTGATCATTCTTGCCGTTCAGCCCGCGCAGCTGATTGAAGTACTGAAAGAAATAAGTGATTTGATCGATCCTAAAAAGCACACCATCATATCGGTTGCGACAGGAAGAAAAATTGAAGAGATCGAGGCTCATATCAAAGACGGAGTGCCGGTGATCAGGTGCATGCCAAATACGGCAATTTCGGTAGGACAGTCAATGACATGTATCAGTGCCAATGAAAAGGGTAAGGATAATTTTCAGCTGGCAAAAAGTATTTTTAATGCTTTAGGAGAGACTTTGTGTATTGAAGAAAAATTAATGCAGGCCGCAACGGTGATCTGCGCGAGTGGTATTGCCTTTTGGATGCGGTTGATCAGGGCGACGACTCAAGGAGCGGTGCAGTTGGGTTTTCACAGTGAGGAAGCCCAAAAATTATCAATGCAAACCTGTCTTGGAGCGGCAAGCCTTCTGATTGATTCTCAAAACCACCCTGAACAGGAGATCGACAAGGTTACCACACCAAGTGGTTGTACGATAGAAGGTTTGAACGAAATGGAGCATCAGGGGCTCAGTTCATCCATCATTAAAGGGCTCGTGACCTCTTATGAAAAAATTAATCAGATTTAAGTTTTTACCATGGAATTATTTGATGTTTACCCACTTTATGACGTAACTCCGGTAAGCGCCGAGGCTTGTGAAGTGATTGATGATAAAGGGAATACATTCCTTGACCTCTACGGAGGTCACGGGGTAATTTCCATTGGTCACAGTCATGAGTCGTATGTTAAGGCGCTCAGTGATCAGATCGGTAAAATTGGCTTTTATTCCAATTCGATCAAGAATCCTTTGCAGGAGGACCTGGTTGAAAAGCTGGGGGAACTTTCCCAGTGTCAGAATTATAATTTATTTCTTTGTAACTCAGGGGCTGAGGCTAATGAAAATGCCTTGAAAATGGCATCCTTTCACACAGGGAAAAAGAAAATCATCGCCTTTGAAAAAAGTTTTCACGGCAGAACCTCGGCCGCAGTTGCAGTCACTGATAATGAGAAGATCAAAGCTCCTTTGAATACTCAGCATGAAACAGTATTTCTTCCTTTAAATGATGTAGTTGCCTTAGAGTCGGAATTGAAAAAAGATGATGCTGCCGCGGTGATTATTGAAGGGATACAGGGCGTTGGAGGATTGAGCCAGGGATCAACGGCATTTTTCAGATCATTGGAGGCTTTGTGCAAAAAATATGGAGCTTTATTGATCCTTGATGAAATACAATCGGGTTTTGGCCGGAGTGGAAAATTCTTTTCATTTCAATACCATGGTATCCAACCTGATATCATTTCCATGGCCAAGGGGATGGGTAATGGTTTTCCGGTTGGTGGCATATTGATCTCAGATGAAATTCAGGCTTCCTATGGGATGCTGGGGACTACTTTCGGAGGAAATCATCTGGCTTGTGCAGCAGTCTTGTCAGTGCTTCGGGTAATGGATCAGGAAAGCTTAATGGAGAATGTAAAAATGATAAACAAACATTTTTTGGACAGGATCCGTGAAGTTGAACAGGTAAAAAGTGTAAAGGGAAAAGGGCTCATGTTGGGTACCTCCTTTGATTTTAAAGTAGCCGAATTAAGAAAAAGACTGATCTATGATGGAAAAATCTTTACAGGCGGATCTTCCGATCCTTATTTGCTGAGAATTCTGCCACCCCTTTGTGTAACAACTCAGCAGATCGATCATTTTATCGAGGCTCTTAAGCGGGTCTTGAAATCAATGGAAACGAATCAGGAAACGATATGAAAATGATGGAGAACACCTTATCTATAGACATAAGAAACAAGGTCCTGCTGAAAATGGCAGCATTGTTGTCGGCAAATCAGGACCAAATTCTAAGCGCTAACCGACAAGACCTGGAGAGTTATGACCGGCATGACCTGGCCATGTACGACAGGCTAAAGGTCGACCAGGAGAAAATAGACGGAATGATCCTGTCACTGGAACAACTGGCAGAGCAGCAGGATCCTGTAGGGATAGAAAGGTTTCACTTTACCCATGAGAATGGTCTGGAGATCTTTAACAAAACGGCTTCTTTCGGAACCGTAATGATCATTTATGAATCCAGGCCGGACGTAACCGTCGAAGCAGGTGGCATTGCGTTTAAATCGGGAAACAGGATCCTGCTTAAAGGCGGGAAGGAAGCTTTGCGCTCCAATCTGACCATTGCAGATCTTTGGCAAAGGGCCCTGGAAGCTTGTGGAGTGAGCAGGAAGTGGATCACCTATTTGAATTACAACAGAGAAGAAACCCAGGCGTTTTTGATGAATCCCAGTCAAAAAATCGACCTGATTATTCCAAGAGGAGGTGAAAAACTGATCCGGTTTGTGAAGACCTATGCCACATGTCCTGTTGTTGTCAGTGGTCGTGGCAATAATTTTCTTTATGTTTCGAGTAAGGCAGCGGTTGAGAAGTCTCTGGAGGTCATTATTAACGCCAAAACCACCAAAATTTCTGCCTGTAATGCTTTGGATAAAGTATTGATCAATAAAGATTTACCTGATTCAGAAGGGTTCTTGACCTCTTTAATTGAAGAATTGACCAGTCACAATGTAGCTGTTTATGTGGCCCAAGAGCTTGCGGGAACAGACCAGACAGAGGTCATTCCAAATGATGACATGTGGCGTGAGGAATTTCTGGATTATAAGATCCTGATCGGGATGGTTTCATCTACCGGGGAGGCTGTTCAAAAGATAAATACTTTTGGAGGAGGTCATTCGGCTACGATCATGACAGAAGACAATCATGAGGCAGAAATATTTTTGAACGGGGTGGATGCAGCTGCAGTATATCACAATGCCTCTACAAGATTTACGGATGGTTTTCAATTCGGATTGGGGGGTGAATTGGCGATCAGTACAGATAAATTGCATCAGAGGGGTCCGATTGGCCTGAAGCACCTGGTGACGAACAAATGGTATGTATATGGAAATGGGCAAATCAGATAAAAAAAGGGTACTTTTAAAAATTGGCACCAATACGCTGACCAAGGAAACACACCAGATTTCCAGGGGAAAAATAGAGGATATTGGCAGACAGATTGCAGAGTTGCAGGATGATTATGAATTCATTATTGTCAGTTCCGGAGCCATTGCAGTGGCCAGACAATTTGTGCAATTGGAATCCAAGGGAAAAGAGATCAATGTAAAACAAGCACTTGCTGCTATCGGGCAACCGCATCTCATGAGAATGTTTCAGGAAAATTTCAGAGAGCTGGGATTACTGACCTCTCAGTGTCTGTTATCATATGCAGATTTTAAAAGGGATAAATCAAAGGAAAACATTGTGAATACAATGAACGTACTTTTGGAGAACAACTATATCCCGATCATTAATGAAAATGATACGGTTGCTACCGATGAGATCCAATTTGGGGATAACGATAAGCTGGCTGCTTTAACAGCGGTGCTGCTCGATGTGGATCTGGTGATCATCGCCACAAATACGGATGGGATTTATACAAAAAACAGTATGGATCAGGAGTATAAATCAACCATAGCGGTGGTCGACAGCATTGACGTACTGAAACACGAGATTGCAGAAGGCAAATCATCCCATGGAACGGGAGGGATGCATTCCAAAATAGAGGCGGCTGAAATATTGCGGGAGAAAAATATCGAGACCTGGATCGTAAATGGAATTGGTGACAATTTTATGCTGAATGCCATGCAGGGTCTGAGTTCTTTTACAAAAATCTTAAATCGAAGTTTATGAATTATCTATCTATGGACGATATCGCTTCCCTTTCACATTGGGTAAAAGAGGCAAGAGAATTAAAGGGATCACCTTTGAAATTTCAGCATTTGGGTAAGAACAGAACGATATGCCTGTTGTTTTTTAACCCAAGTTTACGTACCAGGCTAAGCACTCAAAAAGCGGCCCAGAACCTGGGGATGAACACCATGGTCATGAATTTTAACAAGGAAGGCTGGGCCCTTGAATACGAAGACGGTACCATAATGGACCAGGGAAAATCTGAACACGTCAAGGAGGCAGCAAAGGTTATTTCCCAATTTTGCGACATTATCGGAATCAGGGCCTTCGCAGGTCTCACAGACAGGTCAGATGATCAAAGTGAAAAGGTTTTGAACGGATTTAAAAAATATGCCTCGGTACCCATTGTGAATCTGGAAAGTTCTGTTGGGCATCCTTTACAGGCCCTGGCCGACGCCATTACTTTGTCAGAGCATACGAAGAAACATGTCAAGCCCAAGGTTGTACTTTCCTGGGCCCCCCATCCCAAAGCACTGCCTCATGCCGTTGCGAATTCGTTTGTAAGAATGATGCAGAAGCAAAATGCGGACTTTGTCATTACGCATCCAAAGGGTTATGAACTTGATAAGGATATTACGCGAGACAGTCGTATTGAATATGATCAGGAAAAGGCTTTTCAGGGAGCAGATTTTATCTATACCAAAAACTGGAGTTCTTTTGAATCCTACGGGAAGGTCATTAGCCAGGACCCATCATGGATGATAAGCCAGGAAAAAATGGATTTGACCAATGGAGCAAAATTCATGCACTGTCTTCCGGTTCGCAGAAATGTGGTGGTACGGGATGAGGTATTAGACGGCCCTGCATCACTAGTAATTGAACAGGCCAGGAACAGAACCTATGCTGCCCAGGTCGTATTGAAGAAGCAGCTGGAATACCTTCAGGAACTCGATAAATAGCAATCGTGATGAAAAGAAATGTAACTGTGGTCAAAATTGGAGGAAATGTGATCAACGATCCGCTCAAGCTGGAATCGTTTCTGAAAGATTTTTCAGACATGGAGGGCATGAAGATTCTTGTTCATGGCGGAGGTAAAAGAGCAACTGAAATGGCCGCGGATCTGGGTTTAAAAACAAAAATGATCGGAGGAAGGCGTGTTACCGACGCAAAGGGGCTTGAAATTGTCACCATGGTCTATGCCGGATTACTCAATAAGAATATTGTGGCCAAACTTCAGGCAACAGACTGCAACGCCATCGGACTTTCGGGTGCTGATGCTGATCTGATCAGGGCACATAAAAGAAAAGTTAAGGAGGTGGATTATGGATTTGCAGGTGATGTTGACGCCATTGCGGGCAAAACCCTCATTTTTTTTCTCAATCATGGTCTGGTTCCCGTATTTTCGGCAATCACCCATGATAAAAAAGGCCAGCTTCTCAATACCAATGCAGATACCATTGCAAGTGAACTTGCCAAGGACCTGGCGGCTGATTTTGAGGTTGAATTGATCTATTGTTTTGAAAAAATGGGCGTCTTGAAAGAGATGGAGGACCAGGATTCGGTCATTGAGAAGATAGATAAGTCTTATTATTCAAAACTGAAGGCAGATCAGGTCATCGTTGAAGGCATGCTGCCAAAGCTGGACAATTGTTTTGATGCACTTCAAAATGGCGTTCAAAAAGTGCTGATCGGTTTACCCGAACTGATCGGTAACAGAAGTTTAATACATACGCGCTTAACCTTATGAAAACTATTTTGATCACACAAGCAAAAGAACTCCTGATGGAGCTCATCAGCACGCCTTCTTTTTCAGGAGAGGAAGGGGGTACGGCTCTGTTGATAGAGAATTTTTTCAAGGACCGGCAAATAGAATATAACAGGGAACATTACAATATATGGGCCCCAAATAAATATTTTGACGAATCAAAGCCTACGATTCTTCTCAATTCTCA
>JAHEHF010000033.1:1366-33564 GCA_024644745.1 Flavobacteriaceae bacterium | reverse complement strand
GCGAAATTTATACCTCCATTGCTGCTTTTGAAGCCTCCCTGATTTCTCTGAATTCAAAATATGATCAATACGCACATGGCTTTCATGAAGCTTTGGATGAAAATGAAATTGAGGGTTTGAACATATTCAGATCCTTTGTTGCAAGATGTGCAGAGTGTCATACCCCGCCCTTGTTTACCAATCAGCAGGTAGCTGTTATCGGATCTCCTGAACCACCAGGCTCGGATTTTGACCCGGGTGCAGAAATTACCTTTCAAGACCCGACAAGAAGGGGAGGGTTCAAAGTGCCCAGTTTAAGGAATATAGAAAAAACGGCTCCTTATATGCATTCTGGAAATTTTAATACTTTAAAGGAGACCGTAGCCTTCTATACCAGAGGGAGGGGCCATGCGGTACCAGAAAACGAAAAGTTATACCTTCATTGGCACATTTGGGAACCCAATTTAACCGATTATGAACTCGATCGTCTTGTGGACTTTTTAAAAACCCTGACAGACGAGTCTTTTAAGCCTAAAATTCCGGGAAAGGTGCCTTCGGAAATTTATGAGCAAGACATTGAATCATCTTAAAATTAAACGTACATGTTAAAAAAAGTAATTTTAGTGCTCCTTGTATTGATCGCCGGGGTTTTTATTGGAAAATTTATTTTCAGCTCTGGTCAGCAAACAGCCCTTCCGAGTCCGAACAAACTCTACAGAAACTCTGATACGCTGGCGGGATCGAGCCTGGAAAGGCCTTCCGTCTTTAATGGTGAAATTCATGAAGTGAAAAATGGGAGCAGTATTCAGAAGGCTGTTAAAAAGGCCAAACCAGGTGATCTGATCAGGGTTTTTCCAGGAACTTATAAAGAAACAGTATACGTCGATAAAGACGATATCAGTTTTCAGGGAATCATTGTTGACGGAAAATGGCCCGTACTGGATGGTTCAAAAGAGTTGAATGATGCTTTTCTGTATTCCGGCAACGGCATACAGATTGAGAATTTTAAAATTATCAATTATAAGGGCAACGGCATCATGGGTCAGGCCGGCAATAATTTTGTATTGAGACACAACTGGATCATTGATGCTGGTGTATATGGCATCTTTCCGCAGTTTGGAAAGAACGGACTCATTTCTCACAATATTTTGACAGGTATTGAAGATGCGGCTATTTATGTGGGAATGTGCGATCATATTGACGTAGTCCACAATGAGGTGTTTGGAAATGTTGCCGGGATCGAAATAGAGAATTCAAGGCACTGCCTGGTCGAAAATAATCTGGCCTATGACAACACCGGGGGGATATTGGCTTTTATTACCCCTGGGTTACCGATTAAAACAACATATGACGTGATCATTAGAAACAATTTTGTGAGCAGGAACAACCATGAGAATTTTGGAGCACCCGGTTCTATTGTTTCAGGAATCCCGCCGGGGACAGGCATTCTGGTCATGGCAGCGGATGATGTGATCATTGAGGACAATATCATTACTGAAAATGACAATGCCGGCATCATCATTACAGACTTTCAAAATGGAGGCGCTGAAGCCTCAAATGATCCGGATTCTGAACCCAACCCCGACAGAATAGTCATTCTGGACAATTTTATGGCCGAAAACGGGAACAATCCGGTAGGAGAACTAAAGGCTTTGATGATGACACAGCTATCTACAAATGGCCCTGATATCTTGGCTATCGGCGGCGGTACGGGAAGCAGCATATTGAACCGGGAAAAATACCGAACTTGGGGTCTGAGCGGTTTTGGAGCCCCTGACATACAAGATACCAAAGCGATCAGGTCCTTGCTCTTGGATAAGCCGGCGGCCCCAAAAGAAATTTCTAAAAAAGAGCTGGGCGAAATGACCTATTACGGCATATGCTCAGGATGTCATGCATATGATATCAGGCTTATTGGTGTGCCTACCCAGGTCATACAGATGATCTACAAGGATAATCCGGAGGGTTTGGTTGCCTATATCAACAAGCCAAAAAATTTAAGGGATGATTACCCTGAAATGCCGCCTCAGGATTACCTTTCGGAAGAGGCCAAAATGGCTGTGGCTGAGTATATTCTGTCTTTAAAAAAATAATAAAAAAAAAGTTTAGTTTTTGCATTAAAAACATATCTTTGCACCGCAAAACAAAAATGCGATTAATTTGATTCTTAGCAGGATCGGATAGCGTTAAGAACAAAAAATATTTTATAAGAATGGCAAAGATCACAGGTAAAGTTTCTCAAATTTTAGGAGCGGTAGTTGATGTTGAATTTACTTCGGAAAATGAACTTCCAAAAATATACGATTCGTTGGAAATCATTAGAGAAGACGGAACGGCATTGATTCTTGAAGTAGAGCAGCACATTGGTCAGGATACCGTGCGTTGTATCTCAATGGATTCAACAGATGGCTTGAGCAGAGGTATAGAGGTTATTTCTACCGGAGACCCGATAAAAGTACCGGTTGGAGAAGAAATTTATGGGCGTTTGTTCAATGTTAACGGGGATCCTATTGATGGTTTGAAAGCGCTTCCTAAAGATGGGAAAAACGGATTGCCTATCCACAGAGCCGCACCAAGATTTGAAGACCTTTCCACTTCTACAGAAGTCTTGTTCACAGGGATCAAGGTGATCGATCTGATTGAGCCTTATTCAAAAGGAGGTAAGATTGGATTGTTCGGTGGAGCAGGAGTTGGTAAAACTGTACTGATCCAGGAATTGATCAATAATATTGCAAAGGGCCATGGTGGATTATCTGTGTTCGCAGGAGTTGGAGAAAGAACCCGTGAAGGAAATGATCTTTTGAGGGAAATGCTCGAGTCAGGCATTATTAAATATGGAGAAGATTTTGACAAATCCATGGAAGAAGGCGGATGGGATCTTGATAAGGTGGATATGCCAGCTTTGAAAGAATCCAAACTTACATTTGTTTTTGGTCAGATGAATGAGCCTCCAGGAGCGCGTGCCCGTGTTGCCCTATCAGGATTGACCATTGCTGAGTACTTCAGGGATGGCGCCGGAGATGGTCAGGGTAAAGACATCCTGTTCTTCATTGACAATATATTCAGATTTACTCAGGCAGGTTCAGAGGTTTCTGCCCTATTGGGTCGTATGCCATCAGCGGTGGGTTACCAACCTACTTTAGCAACTGAGATGGGAGCGATGCAGGAGCGAATTACTTCTACGAAGAATGGATCGATTACTTCGGTTCAGGCAGTTTATGTACCTGCGGATGACTTGACGGATCCTGCACCCGCTACTACTTTTGCCCACCTGGATGCAACAACAGTATTGTCGAGGAAGATTGCCGAACTGGGAATTTATCCTGCTGTGGATCCATTAGATTCAACTTCCAGAATTTTGAACAGAGAAGTTTTGGGTGATGAGCATTATGAAACAGCGCAGAGAGTAAAGGAAACACTTCAAAAATATAAGGAATTACAGGATATTATTGCGATTCTTGGTATGGAAGAATTAAGTGAAGAGGATAAGTTGATCGTACACAGAGCGCGTAGGGTACAACGATTTCTGTCACAGCCTTTCCATGTTGCCGAACAGTTTACAGGTATACCAGGATCTCTGGTAGACATTAAAGATACCATCAAAGGATTTAATATGATCATGGATGGGGAATTGGATAAATATCCTGAGGCAGCATTTAACCTGAGAGGAACCATTGAAGAAGCCATAGAAGCAGGAGAAAAAATGTTGGCTGAAGCTTAAAATCAAAAACTATGTTTTTAGAAATTGTAACGCCAGAGGCGAGTATTTTTCAGGATGAAGTTGATTCTGTCACCGTACCTGGTGTAACCGGGGAATTTCAGATGTTGAACAATCATGCTCCAATCGTGTCGCTTCTTCAGGCAGGTAAGGTGCGGATTCAAGGTAATTTTACGCTTGACGAGGCTTATGAAAACTTGTTTTCAAAAGGGGATAACGATAGTAAAGTACTGATGATCAATAGCGGAACAATTGAAATGAATAACAATAAAATAATTATTCTGGTAGATTGATCGGTTTATTAGAAGTCTTAAAAAAAACCCCCGCTGAAAAGCGGGGGTTTTTTTATGGCCAGTTTATTTTAGGTTCTCTACAAATCATTGATCTCATTCGACTGTTGCCTTTCTTTCATGCAGACATCACAATCATTTATAACCGGGGCTTATAGTTGACCGGTGACCCATTTGTAGATGTCGTTTCCGTTGGCAAACAATAAGAGTGAAATTAAAATGATGAATCCAGCAATTTGAGCATATTCAAGAAATTTATCGCTTGGTTTTCTGCCACTGATGATTTCGAACAAGGTGAAGACCACATGTCCTCCGTCAAGTGCCGGTATGGGCAGTAAATTCATAAAGCCCAGCATGATAGACAGCAGAGCAGTGATACTCCAGAAAGCCTGCCAGTTCCAGGCCGATGGAAAAATGTTGCCAATGGTGATAAAACCACCAAGGCTGGTAGCTCCTTTTTTGGTAAAAACATATTTGAATTGAGCCATATAGTCTTTGAGCGTCCAGTAGGCCTTTGAAAACCCTAAACCGATGCTTTCCCCAAAGTTGTATTCTATGTGGTTTACCCTTATAATATCTTCCGTGTAAACGGTTACTCCAATTTTCTGATTCTCATCAGGGGTCATCAGGAAAGTCTTCGACTCCCCGTCTCTGTTTATTGAGAGTTCCATCTCGGTACCTTTAGGATTTGCCATGACCTTGGCAGTAAAGGCATCCCAGTGTTGAACCTCTTCACCATTGACATGTGTGATCAGATCTCCTCTCATTAAACCTGCATTGGCGGCCGGACTGTCGGTCAGGATACTGTCGAGGGTTGCATTGACCATCGGGCTGAACGGGCTCAAATTCCCGCTTTTCCATATTCTCAGACCGATGTCTTCAGGAAGGTTGATGATGGCTTTATTTCCGTCAGGATGCTCTACCTCTAAATTTTCCACGTCTCGCAAGAATAGATGCTTATTGACATCCAAAACGTTAAATGGTTCTTCCCCGTTGACCTTTAAAATCTTATCCCCATCATTAAATCCCAGTTCTTTGAAAACATCATCCACATAGAAGCCATTTTTAACATCGTCAATCGCAACATAATCCTCTCCCCAGACATTGAACATCATGATATAAATGAAAATCCCCAGGATAAAATTTACGGTTACCCCACCCAACATGATGATCAGCCTTTGCCAGGCCGGTTTTGAGCGAAATTCCCAGGGTTGCACAGGTTGAGCCATTTGCTCTTTGTCCATGCTTTCATCTATCATACCGGAGATCTTTACATATCCCCCAAGAGGGATCCATCCAATACCGTATACCGTATCTCCAATTTTCTTTTTAAAAAGGGAGAATTTATAATCAAAGAAGAGATAGAATTTTTCAACTCTTGTCTTAAACAGTTTGGCTGGAATAAAGTGTCCCAGTTCGTGAAGGATGATCAGTAGTGATAAACTCAGTAAGAACTGTGTGATTTTTATATAAGTTTCCATTGATAATTTTCAAAATTTTAAGGACGACAAATGTACACTTTATGTACTATATTAAGAAATCAGATCCTTGAAATAGTTGTAAATAAATTTATTTTTTTAAAATTGTCTTGTGCAGAGAGCCCTGATCGGTATCAAGGACCACCAAAAGCAATCCGAATTCAAGATGTTCCAGCGCTATGCTATGATTTGGATTTTCCTTTTCGAGTATTTTTTCACCCAGGATGTTATAGATGGTAATTTTTGTCAGTTCCAAATTGCCCTTGTTATCAATTTTCAAAATATTGCTCACGGGGTTGGGATAAATTGACACACTGTTGTTCAAGGATTCCCGGTCGAGGCCAAGCACGGCTTTGTTGTTTTTGGTGATCAGATGTGATTCAGGATCGAGTTCAATTGAAAGCACATCAAAATTAAGTTGGAGGCTGAAGTTTTGTTTGTTTTCTGTGACTTCAAGACGCAGTTGTTCAAATTCCCCGGTTGTACCGATAACCAAAACAGGCAATGGCATTTCGAAAAAAGAAACAGATGGATGCGACTGGGTTTGATTCACCTGGAAATGAGTTATTTTGTCTGTATCATTTTGGGACCAAATGACCTCGTATTCAGGATATCCTTCTCCGTAAAACCAATCCTGGAAAAACTCGTTCAGATCCTCACCACTCGTTGCCTCCAGGTGCTTTTGAAGGTCTGTGGTCCGCGCATAGCCGAAGGCTAGTTCAGGATCTGCCAGATAATTCCTTAGGGCAGAGAAAAAAGCTTCGTCGCCCAGTTTATAGCGCAGCATGTGCAGGATCATGGCTCCTTTTCTATAGGTCAGTCTGCTGTTGAAGATGCGCCCCACACTGGTTGTGTCTGTTACAAATGTTGAACCTGATGTTTGTGAAGTGATATTGTTGACCATTGTATTGCGCCAAACGGCAAAGGCATCCTTGCCGTCAAAATTTTCAAATACAAGACCGTCCAGATAGGTGGCAAACCCTTCATTCAGCCAGATGTCTTGCCAACTCCCGCAGGTTATCTTGTTACCAAACCACTGATGGGCGAGTTCATGAGCAATGAGCCCCCGACTCCAGCCGCCCATGAAGGTCATGGTCGTATGTTCCATTCCGCCTCCCCAGCCAAACTGAGCATGGCCATACTTCTCCCTGGCAAAGGGATACATTTCGAACAGGTTGTTGAAAAGCTCCATGATATCGGGTGTGATCCGGGTGGCATTCTGCGCAGTTGCGAGGGTTTCGGGATATACATAATTGACAATGTCAAATTCGAGAGAGCTGTTTTCTTTGTAAACCTCGTAATTGGTAACTGCGATGGCAATGAGGTATGCCGGGATAGGGTAGCGATGACGCCAGTGTGTAATCAGGTCCTGTCCTTCATTTTTTTCCTCTATCAGCAGACCGTTTGAAGCAGCTTTGAAAGCAGAAGGGTGGCGCACATAAACATCAATAGAATCTATTTTATCGATCAGGTCCTGCTTGCATGGCCACCAGCCCTTGGCACCATAAGGTTCCGAAAGGGTCCATAACACCGGTGTTGAATTGATCCCGTGCCTGTCTATGGCAAAGGACCCAAATCCTGAACTGACCGGATTTCCGCTATAGGTAATGGTAAGGGAATCCAAGGTGTTTTCTTTTTGAGTGGAAGGCAGTTCAATGATGAGTTCATCATTCTGATTCTGAGAAAAACTTAAATCAGCAGATCTCTGACTGACTTTTGAAACCACCATATTCTGTGAAAGATCAAAAATGATCTGGTCCAGATCCTGAGAAGCCGTGAAATATGTTGTGACCTGACCGCTTATAGATGCCTGAGCCGGATTGACATCCCATTCAAGCCGATGGTATTTTACATCATAATTGCCTGTATTCGGATTTGCTTTGAAGGCTATTTTTTTGCTGGCATATTTTTGTTCCGAGGCAATAATTTCTTTGAAATATTCTGCATGGTCCAACCCGGTCTTTTGTCCATAGCCAGACACAGAAAATAAAATAATAATATGGAGCAGGAAATACTTCATATAATGTAAATTTGTTTTTTAATTTTAGCAATTTTTCAAGAACCCCAAAGGTACGAAATATGTATTTAATCGAATTTTTCAAAAAATCAAAATCGACTTTGATTTTTATATTCTTTTTTACCCTTGTCTTTGTGCCTGTTCTATATTTTCTGGTAAAACCCAAAAGTCAGCTGCCTGTTTACAATCCGGTCGATGTGAACCCCAGACTGGTGGATGATGCAGTAAAGCATATCAGCAGGGATCATAAAATTAGCGACTTTCATTTGGTCAATCAGAACGGCCAGGAGGTCAGTCATAAGGATTTTGAGGGCAAGATCTATATTGCTGATTTCTTTTTTACCCGCTGTCAGACCATCTGTCCGATCATGGCCATCAATATGTCTGAATTACAGGAATATTTTAAAGAGGATGCCGATATAAAATTTTTATCTCATTCGGTGACACCAGTAATAGACAGCGTACCTGTTTTAAGGGCCTATGCTGATAAGAACAAGGCGATTGACGGGAAATGGGAAATCACGACCGGCAATAAAAGGCACATTTACGAATTGGCCCGAAAATCATATTTCGCAGTACTCGATGAGGGAGATGGAGGCGAACAGGATTTTATCCATACCGAACAATTCATTCTCATTGATAAAAAAATGCAGATCAGGGGTTTTTATGACGGAACGGATGCAACAGAGATGGAACGAATCATAAAAGACGTGGCCATCTTAAAACAGGAAGAATAATCCATCCGCAGCAGATCAGCTTTTATTTTTACTTTCGTGACAAATATCATATTTAAAAGAAATATTTTATGTAATTTCGTACAGTATTTATAATTAATCTAAATAAAAATTGAACACCAGTATAGCAAGTTTGAAGGTTGGAGAAAAAGGTGTTATAGAGGATATTTCTTTTGATCATATTCCTTTATCCCTTTTGGAAATGGGATGTATGCCCGGTGAATGCGTTGAGTTACTTCAAAGAGCCCCTTTGCATGACCCGCTTTATATTCGTGTTAATGGTTCTCATCTTGCCATCAGAAAGGAGACCGCTTCTCAAATTTTGATCACCAAAGAATAACCAATGGGTGATCATAAGGCCATAAAAGTAGCGCTGGTAGGCAATCCTAATACTGGAAAAACCTCATTGTTCAATCAACTTACAGGTCTCAATCAGAAGGTAGGTAACTATCCCGGAATTACCGTGGATAAAAAGGTGGGCCGGGCTGTTTTACCCGGGCATCGTGCCGCATCTGTTCTTGATCTTCCGGGAACCTACAGTATCAATCCGACTACAATTGATGAGAATATCGTTTTACAATCCCTGCTGAACAAGGGGGGTAAAGACTTTCCGGATGTTATTGTTGTTGTGGCAGATATTGAAAACATAAAGCGGAACCTATTGCTTTATTCACAGATCAAGGATCTTGAAATACCGACGATCCTTGCCATAAACATGGCAGATCGAATTGATAAAAAGGGGATTGAGATCGATCTTGACCAGCTCAAGAAGGAGCTTAAAAGTGAAGTAGTTCTGATCAGTGCCCGAAAGAACCTTGGCATTGACAGGCTCAAAGAAGTTATTGTAAACTACCAGGACCTGGGTACAGCTCCAATGGCAAGGATTTCAGAAAGGATAGACAAGGACTATTTTGATGAGCTCAAGAAAAAATTTCCTGAAAGGTCAATTTACAAAGTATGGTTGTACATCACCCAACTGGATCATTTTGAAGATCTGAACAAGGAACAACTTGATATCATTGAGACCTATAAGAAAGACAAAACCAAGGTTAAGAGATATCAGCATAAGGAAACCATATTCCGGTACCAGCAGATCAATGAAATTCTAAAGAAAACCTATAAGGTTGATAAAAAAAAGGCAAAAGACCTCAGGTCAAAACTTGACAAGGTTTTGACCCATAAGATTTTTGGTTACATCATTTTTGCGGTGATACTGATGATGATCTTTCAATCTATTTTTGATTGGGCAAGTATCCCAATGGATTTTATTGATGCTTTTTTTGCCCGTCTGAGCACTTTGGTTCATACCACTTTGCCTGAGGGCTATTTGAATGACCTGATCAGTGAAGGAATCATTCCGGGTATTGGAGGGATCGTTATTTTTATTCCCCAGATCGCCATTTTGTTCTTATTTGTTTCCATACTTGAAGAAACCGGCTATATGAGCAGGGTTGTATTTTTGATGGACAAGATCATGCGTCGGTTCGGAATGAGCGGTAAAAGTGTTGTGCCCCTGATCTCAGGGACCGCATGTGCCATTCCTGCCGTCATGGCAGCAAGGAACATCAGTGGCTGGAAAGAGCGGCTGATCACCATTCTTGTTGTTCCATTCGTCACTTGTTCTGCAAGATTACCGGTATACGCCATTATCATTGCATTGATCATTCCACAGGAAAGGATCATGGGAATATTCAGTTTACAGGGTCTTACTTTGCTGGGTCTGTATCTTTTGGGTTTTTCTATGGCCATGATATCCGGGTATGCACTGCACAAGACCTTAAAGGTCGAGACCAGGAGTTTCTTTTTGATTGAAATGCCCGATTATAAATTGCCGTCTTTGAAAAATGTTTTTTTCACTGTTGTGGAAAAAACAAAAGCATTTGTTTTTGGTGCAGGTAAAATCATTCTTGCGATCTCTATCGTTCTGTGGTTTTTGGCCTCTAACGGTCCCGCCTCCTTTGACGAGGCAGAAGCTGTCTTTGAGGATCAGCAAGCAAACGTTTCGAATCAATCATCGAGCTATGAGGCGCGACTGGCCTCCTATAAACTGGAACATTCCTATATTGGTGTCATGGGTAAATCAATTGAGCCTGCGATAAAACCACTTGGCTATGACTGGAAAATTGGAATTGCCCTGATATCCTCTTTTGCAGCGAGGGAAGTTTTTGTCGGGTCTCTTGCCACCATTTACAGTGTAGGTGACGATGATGAAGAAAATTCAACGATCAAGCAGCGCATGGGTGAGGAGATCAATCAGGAAACGGGAAAAAAATTATTCAATCTTCCTGTAGGCATGTCCTTGCTGGTCTTTTATGCCTTCGCCATGCAGTGCATCAGTACGCTTGCGGTTGTAAAAAGAGAGACCAATAGCTGGAAATGGCCCATGATTCAGCTCGTTGGAATGGGAATTATTGCTTATGTGGCTTCCTTTATCACTTATTCTCTTTTAATATGATCCTTATGTTGCAGGAGATTCTGGTATACATTTTTGTTGCAATTGCCCTTGCTTTTCTGGTGAGAAAATTCTTTTTTAAGTCGGGTCGTAATAAAAATGGCGATTGCGGTCCAGATTGCAAATGCTAAAAGGCATTGTTATGACAAGGCATCAGAAGGGTATTCTTCTTTGTTCAAAATTTATATAAATTTTCCTATATTTAATCGGTCATAGCATCGGTGGGATAAAGTTGCCATGCCAAAACTTAATTTTAATCAATAATAAACTCAAAATGAAATCAACTACCTTATTCAAATGTCTTTTCGTGATTTTTTTGTTCACCTGCCAGACGCATTTCGCTCAAATTAAGATTGGAGCCAAAGCGGGTTATAGTGTCGGAAAGATAAATGATAACTCGGACAATATTTACACAGAGAATTACACTTCTTCATCAGGGGTTGATATTGGGGTCTTGATTGAATTTCCTATCTCTGATCTTTTTTCCCTGCAGACAGAATTAATTTATACAGAGCGGGGAGGAAAAAGAGTCGGACTGCAACCGATCCCGACTGCAGCACTGGAGGACCTTGGTTCTGTGGACCAATTGAATTATCTGCTTGCACTTCAGGGGAAACCGCCTGTAACCGATCAGAACCCCCTGTATGCTGAATTCAGCAATACTTCAGAGTTAAATTACCTTGAAATTCCTATTTTAGGGAAACTTGGATGGGGTGATACATGGCGATTTTATGTTGAAGCCGGGCCTTATATGGGCTTTTTACTGAGCTCAGATCAAATTACCAGTGGAGATAGCACAATTTACACTGACCCAGACACCAAAGATCCTTTATTTGTGATCAATCCTTTGCATAATCCGGCAGACCCTACCACAGGTCCGCTCTGGGTGCCGCTTCCTCCTCAAAATTTTGATGCCAAAACAGACACCAAAGATGAGTTGAACACATGGATCGTTGGTTTTCATGCAGGTGCAGGCCTTATCAGAAAAATTGCCGAGAAACATGAGTTGTTTTTAGGGTTCAGAGGATCATGGGGTTATACGACCATTCAAAAGGACGAGGTTTTCGGTGAAAGCCATATCGGGGGGCTTGTATTCTCCCTGGGATATGCCTTTACACTTTGATCCTGAGCGTCTGCTGCAGTTGAACGATAATTAAAGAAAAGGGATCATTATTTGTTCCGGGTGTCGATGACAATGGTAACGGGTCCGTCATTTTGAAGGTCTATCTGCATGTCAGCTCCGAAACTGCCTGTTCCTACTTTTTTTTGGACCTGTTTTTCAAAAACACGGATGAATTCTTCATATAGCGGAATAGCGATGTCGGGAGTTGCGGCATTGATATAAGAAGGTCGATTTCCTTTTTTAGTATTGGCGAGTAGGGTAAACTGACTCACGATGATCGCATCTGCACCGGTATCGATCAAAGAAAGGTTCATGATTTTTTTTTCATCATTGAAAATTCTCAGGTTGGCTATTTTGTTTGACAGCCATTGAATATCCGAAATGTCGTCTTGAGGAGAGATGCCAATGAGAATCAACAGGCCTTGTCCAATTTCGCTGATCAGGCGACCTTCTGTTTTAACGGAAGCTCTGCTAACTCTTTGTATAACTGCTTTCATGTGTCAGATTAAAGATCATATTTTACCGTTCTGTAATGCGTTTCATCTCCTTCCAGCATCTGTAGATAACTTCGGTATCTTGATGGGGCAATTTCCCCTTCTTCCAAAGCCTTCTTAATGGCGCATTTTGGCTCATTTACGTGGAGGCAATTATTAAATTTGCACAAATGCTTGCGCGTAAAGAACTCCGGAAAAAAATCTCCGATCTCGTTCGGTTCAAAATCTACCACCCCAAATCCTTTTATGCCCGGGGTGTCGATGATATAGCTTTCAGGTTCTGTGCTTATTGGAAACATTTCTGCAAAAGTTGTGGTATGCTGCCCCTGTTTGTGCTGTGTCGAAATTTCGGCTGTCTTTAAATTCAACTCAGGAGCAATGGCATTGATCAATGTCGATTTTCCAACGCCTGAATGACCTGAGAACATGCTGATTTTTCCCAGCATCATTTCCTTTACCTGGTCAACATTTGTTCCTTCTGTGGCAGAGATCTCAAGACAGGTATATCCTATTTTACGATAGATCTGAAGGAGCTTATTTTTTTTGTGGTCAAGTTCTTCATCAAGCAGGTCCATTTTATTGAACAAAAGAACTGCCTCGATATGATAAGCTTCGGCCGTGGCGAGAAACCTGTCAATGAAAGGAGGGAAAGTTGGAGGATGATCCAGGGTGACAATCAGAAAAGCGACATCAATATTCGCTGCTATGATGTGGGTTTGTTTTGAAAGTTTAACAGATTTTCTGACAATATAATTTTTTCGGTCACGAATTTTGGTGATGACTCCTGTATTGGTCTTTTCCTCCAATTCAAATTCAACATGGTCCCCTACGGTAACAGGGTTGGTACTTTTAATACCTTTGGTCCTGAATTTACCCCTGATCCGGCACTGGTATTGTTTATGCGTCTCTGTTCTGACCCAATACCAGCTACCCGTTGATTTAATAATTACACCTGTCATAGATCTCCTTTTCTGATAAAAGAGATGCAATATCGCAAAAGTAAAGCGACATTACACCTCTTTAATTCCTTTTAATTCTCATCGGGCAGGGTGCTGTAGTCTTCAGCATATTGCAGCATCTGTACAGCGAAACTTTCAGGTTGATGTACCTCAATGTCAGTGATATTTCCCTGCTCGTCTGTTACGGGAAGCAAGACAGGGTTTATGAATCCTGAATACGGAGCAGATTCAAACTGTTTGTTTCTTTCAAGGATCTCTTTGTGAAGCTCCTGATCCACTTTTACCCCATAAGTCTCAACAAGGTTTTTACCTGCTTCAAAATCGCCCTCTGATTTTATTCTTTGAATTTCTTTCAGAAGATCACCGAACAGCGATCGTAACTTGTCATAATCGTTGATTTTGAAATAGGTTTTACCATCTTTTTGAATCCTTTCTATGACCTTATCGGAAGCGCCTTTTTCCATGGCCCATTTAGAAACCAGTTGTCTGTTTCTCATATGGGCTTCTTCAATGTCATCCCCAAGATTTAACCTGATCAGTTGCATCATCAGTCCGTTTCTGATGTACCCGTCATAAGCTGCTTTTCCAATAGCTTTTGCATCAGGAGAAATACCGATCTCAACAAGTTTTTCATCAGGAAGATAATAAAGCCCGACAAGGTCGGCCCTTGCTTCTTCCAGGGTCGAAGCATAGTTTTTCAAAGTTTCTTTTGGGGTTCCTATTCCCTCATTGAGCCTTCCACTGGCATGTCCGATCACTTCATGTAGTGCCGTGTGCAGTTTGTCAGCCAATTGACCATAAGTTTCTTCATATTTCACCTCTTCCTCGTCAAAGGCAAACTCTTTCAAGCGTCCGCTGCTGCCTGCATTATTATAGGCATGTATGATGTTGCCCAGAGAAACTGATTTAGAACCGTGTTGCTCTCTGATCCAGTTGTTATTGGGGAGGTTGATCCCAATCGGTGTTGAAGGAGAAGCATCGCCTGCCTCACTCGCAACAATAACAGTTTTGTATGAAACCCCCACCACATTTTTCTTTTTGTGGGCCTCGTCGAGCGTGGAATTGTCTTCGAACCATTGGGCATTATTTGCAAGTACAGCCATTTTTTTTGACATTTCAAAGTCATTTATCTGCACAACAGATTCATAGGACCCCTTGTATCCTTTTGGATCATTGTATACTTCAATGAACCCATTGATATAGTCAATGTCTCCTTCTGTTGACTTGGCCCAAATGATATTGTACTCATCCCATGTTTTAAGATCTCCCGTCTGATAATATTTGATCAATAGCTCAAGTCCTTTCGCCTGAGATTCATTTTCTGTAACTTCTTTGGCTTTTGTTAGCCAGAAGATGATTTTGTCAATAGAAGCACCGTACATGCCGCCACTTTTATAAACTTTTTCTGATATTTTTCCATTCTCACGGACCAATTTTGAATTGAGACCTTTTTCGATTGGGCGTTCCTGATCTACTTCAAGGGCCTTGTAATAGGCATCTACGTCGCCGGCTGTAATGTCTGGCCCGTAAAAATTTGTGGCCGAGCCTTTGACCAGTCCTTTTTCAGGATTCAGATTTACTTTTTTCAGATCCTTGTCATTAAAGATGACTTCTAATGCCTCACCTTCCAGATTTACATTCGATTCATTAAGCAGGAAATTGAGGTATTCCTTTGAAAATCCGGGGATAAATTTGTCATTTGCGTAATGGTGATGTATTCCATTGGCAAACCAGATCCTTTTTAAATAAGTTTCAAAACTTTTCCAGTCTTCTGTGGATGTATCACCTTTATAGTTTTGATATATTTTTTCAAGGGCCCTTCTGATCTTCAGGTTGTGGCGGTAATTCTGATCATATATGATATCCCTGCCGGCAAGCCCTGCCTGCGTAAGGTAATAGACATATTTTTTTTGATCAAGGCTAAGCTGTTCAAATCCGGGGACCTGGTACCTTAATATTTTAACGTCAGCAAATTGTTCTGACAGGTATTCAAATTGATCGGTTTGTTTCTGTGTCTGTTCTACCTTTGGTTCCGGTTGTTTCTGCTGACATGAAAACAGCAGGCCGGACATCAGGATCAGGCTTAAAATATATTTATGCTTCATGGTTAAATAATTTGTTTTTAGATGGCTCAAATTTAACTAAAAGAGGAGGTTTTACCAAACAATATATATTAATTAAGTAGCTCATATTGAAATATTTAAGATTTAATTATTATCTTTGATAGTGGGATTGACCAAAATTGTACACTATGAAAATTTTAAAAATTATTTTTATTTTTTTGCTGATCCTGATTGTGTTGGGCGCATTATATCTAGGGACCCTTGATGGAAATTATGATGTCAGTAGATCGAGATCGATAAATGCCGATCCGGTCGTTGTTTATAACGATCTCAATGATTACAAAAACTGGAAAGATTGGGGACCATGGTTCGAAGAGGATTCGACCCTGATGGTGGCATATGAAAACAAAACCGCTGGTGATGAGGCTGGATATAGCTGGACTTCAGATAAAGATGGAGGAGGGCGCATGCGGACCCTGAGAACAGACCCCTCTAAGCGGCTGGATCAGGAGATAATTTTTAATACTCCCTTCGGGGAAATGCATTCTGATGTATACTGGATCTTAGAAAAAACTGAGAAAGGGACGGATCTTACCTGGGGAATAAAGGGTGAAATGCCTTTCCTTTACCGATTTATGGCCAGTAAAATGGAAACGCAAATGGGACCCATGCAGGAACGAGGACTGCAGTTGTTCGATGAGAATATCCAGCGCAAGCTCAGAGTTTTCAGCGTGGATCACATGGGGGTTGTTGATTATAGCGGAGGGTTTTACCTGTATCTTTCTACTGCTTCGAAAATAAGTGAAATCGAGCTTAAATCATCTCAAATGCGAAGGAAGGTCGAGGAATTTGTAGAATCAAATAAGATTCGTGTCACAGGAAGTCCTTTCACCTTATACCATAAATTCGACGAAGAGAACGGAACATCCATGTTTTCTGTAGCTTATCCGATTGCAGAGCGCATTATCACTGAAAAGGAATCTGACTTGCTGACCGGTTTCATGGAAAGAGGAAAATATTCTAAGTCTGTTTTAAAAGGCTCCTATGAAAATGCAACTTCGGCATGGCAGGAGGCATATGGTGCCGCTGAAGATCTAAGTGATTATACCATATTGCATACCGGGGAACCCTTTGAGGTCTTTGTGAACAATCCTGATACCACACCCAATCCGGCAGAACTGATCACCGAGATTTATATTCCGGTTCAGCTAAGGGCTAGAAAAGGTGAATAAGATGATACCCGTCAGTTTTTTAAAAAAATGTAACCGTTAAGCGAGGTTGCAATAAGGAGCCATAGGAAGTAGGGTAAAATCAAAACAGATTTATACTTGGCTTGTGGGGCATAATGGAACAAAAAATATCCAACAACCACGGTTAGGATACTTATAATCAGCAGGCCAGCAAGAATATTGTGGAAATAGAAAAAAGCAGGATTCCAAGAAACATTTAGAATCCATTGGACAATATATAGACCTGTTAAAAAGGATTTGTTATCTGCTGAAGGCCAGATATAGGCCATATAAAAAGAAAAACAGATCATAATGCTTGTCCAGGCCGTTCCAAAAACCCACCCGGGAGGGGTCCATGGAGCCTTGCTAAGTTGCATATACCATTCGGAAGGCACTCCTTTTCCTGTAAACAGGCCGCCAAGGGCGAGTGCCGAAAAATTCAATACCAGAAAAATGATTACTCTTAAAGTCATATTTTATGTTTTATATTAAAAAAATACAATTTCATTATCTTATTTTTTTTTCTGGTTTACATGCTGATCGCTGATTTCATGATGTCTGAAGCAGGTCGTAACATGATCGTTGACCATACCCGTGGCTTGCATGAAGGCATAAACAACTGTTGATCCGACAAATTTAAAGCCATGTTTTTTAAGGTCTTTGGATATTTTGTCTGACAATATCGTATTTGAGGGAATTTGTTCATGGGTTGTGAATTGATTCTCAATGGGTTGTTTGTGAACAAAGCCCCATATATAATCTGAGAATGAACCGAATTCTTTTTGAAGGCTGATAAATGCCCTGGCATTACTGATGGCTCCCCTGATTTTGAGTTTGTTCCTGACGATACCTTTATCGGATACCAGTTCATTGAATTTATCTTCATCGTATGCTGCTATTTTTGCATAATCGAACTGATCAAAGGCTTTTCTGAAATTTTCTCTTTTTCTGAGTATGGTGATCCAGCTTAAACCGGCCTGAAAAGTTTCAAGAAGCAGAAATTCGAACAAAAGGCTGTCCTCATAAACCGGAACTCCCCATTCTTTGTCGTGATAGTCCATATACAAAGGGTCTTCGCCACACCACAGGCATCTTGTTTTGGTCATTTATAAAGGATTTAAAAGGCTTTCTAAGATAATGTGTTTTATCTATATAGGATCATTCAATAATAATCTTTTATTTTTGGATGAAATCATTCCAAAGGTGAAAACTAAAACAGAATTGTACCGGGCCTGTCAGCAATTTATTGAAGAAAAGTCGTTGAATATAGAGGGGTTGATGCGGTCTTATCAGCAGGACCTTGACAGTGAGTCCAAAAGTTCAGCCGGAGACAAACATGAAACCGGCAGGGCCATGCTGCACCTGGAAATGGAAAAAGCCTCACAACAATATGCAGTGATCCAGAAAATGAAGTCCCTCCTGGAAAAGATCGACTTGACAAAACCACATGTACAAGTCAAACTTGGCAGTCTTGTGATGACCGATGGGGGTCACTTTTTTATATCCATCAGTGCCGGTTCGATTAGGGTGGAAGGGTTGGAATATTATGCAGTATCACCATCTTCTCCTGTTGGCGCCTTACTTTTAGGAGAGCAAAAAGGGTCCTGCGTGCAGCTGGGAGAGAAAAAGATTACTATTTTACAGGTCGTCTAACAGACTTTAGCTTATTTTTTTCAGTACAGACTTCAAATCGCGTACCCCCATATTGTACAAGGTAAAACTAAAAACATCTCCATACTGATCAATGATTTTGGAAACCGGTGTTCCGGCTCCATGACCTGCATTGGTCTCAATTCTGATGAGTACCGGGTATTCACCAGTTTGATTTTCCTGCAACTGGGCCGCAAATTTAAAAGAATGGGCCGGAACAACCCTGTCATCGTGATCTCCTGTTGTAATCATTGTTGCAGGGTAGATCATACCATTTTTTACATTGTGTACGGGTGAATATTCATATAAATAATCAAACATTTCCTTATTGTCTTCTGCTGTACCGTAATCATAGGACCATCCCTCGCCCGAAGTAAAAGTATGGTAACGAAGCATGTCAAGAACACCAACTGCCGGTAAAGCAACTTTTATGAGATCAGGTCTTTGGGTCATCGTTACTCCAACAAGTAATCCTCCGTTCGACCCCCCGCTTATGGCCAGGTAATCTTTTGATGTATATTTTTCATTGATGAGGTATTCAGCCGCGGCGATAAAATCGTCAAATACATTTTGCTTTTTTAACTTTGTGCCTGCATCATGCCATTTCTTTCCGTATTCTCCACCACCCCTTAGATTTGCAACGGCATAAACACCACCCATTTCCAGCCAGGTGGCTGTTACAACATTGAAGGACGGCGTAAGACTCACGTTAAACCCGCCATAACCGTAAAGTATTGTAGGGTTTTGACCCTTCCAGGCAGTACCTTTTTTATAGGTGATGATCATTGGAATCTTGGTTCCGTCCTTGGAGGAATAAAATACCTGTTTGGATTCATAATCGTCAGAAACGAAAGCAACCTTTGGAGCCTTGTAAACTTTTGATGCTCCCTTTGCAGGATCAAATTCATAAATCGAACCGGGTGTGGTATAATTGGTAAAAGAATAATAGAGCAACTTGTCATCCTTTTTACCATTGAATCCTGACGAGGATCCAAGGCCGGGAAGTTCAATCTCCCGTTGTAATTTTCCTTTTCTGTCATATTGCAATACCATGGATACGGCATCTTTCATGTATTCAGCGAAAAAATATCCGCCACCCTTGGTCATGCGCAGCACATGATCCGTTTCAGGAATAAAATCCTGCCAATGGTTTTGCTTCAGGTTTGCAAATGATGTTTTGATTACTTTTTTATTGGGGGCTTTCAAGTTGGTGACAATGAAAATTGTCTCCCCTTCGCTGTCAATGACGTAATGGTCATTGTCGAAATTATCGACCACTGTGATCAATTTATTTTCAGGGGAGCTGAGATCTTTGATATAAAGTTCGTTTCCCGATGTTGAATTGGCTGCGCTGACAACCAGGTATTTTTGATCTTCCGTAACTGATCCTCCGACATACCTCCTTTTGACATTATCTCCAAATATGATCTTATCTTCGTTTTGAGCGGTACCGAGCTTGTGATAAAA
The DNA here is from genome assembly GCA_024644745.1 of Flavobacteriaceae bacterium. Lineage (GTDB taxonomy): Bacteria > Bacteroidota > Bacteroidia > Flavobacteriales > Flavobacteriaceae > Lutimonas. Next base: position 13,911 of record JAHEHF010000033.1, on the reverse strand, counting down.
TAGTTTGTGCTGATCGGTCCTGGCCGACAATTCACTTCCATCAGGTTTGTCGTAACTTGAATAAAAGAAGCCTTCATTTTTATACCAGGATATGCCACTGAATTTTACATCAATGAGCGTATCGCCCATAACTTCTTTGTGAACCGCATCCATGACAATGACCTTTCGCCAGTCAGATCCTCTTTCTGAGATGGCATATGCCACCAATTTGCCATTTTTACTAAAAGACACCTGGCTCAGAGAAGTCGAACCATCTTTTGAAAATGTATTGGGGTCTAAAAATACTTCCTGCTTCCCATTTTTTTCTCTGTAGAGCACATACTGGTTTTGCAGGCCGTCATTTTTGTAGAAATAATTGTAATCACCGTGTCTGGCAGGAGCTGAGTATTTGTCATAATCCCAAAGTTCAGTCAATCTGTCTTTGATCTCATTCCTGAATGGAATTTCATCCAAATAATCAAAAGTGAATTTATTTTGTGACCTTACCCATGCTTCTGTTTCTTTTGACCTGTCATCTTCCAGCCACCTGAAGGGATCCTTAACCTCTGTTCCAAAAAATGTTTCAGCTACCTTCCCCTTTCTTGTTTTGGGATATTTTAATTTCATAGTTGTGCTTTGTAATGCTTAAAGTGGGCAGCAAAACCCAAGAGTGAAATTTTGAAAATATTACTTGAGGCTCGTCTCGAAGTTTGTTTGGATCAATGACAAACTTAATTCAAGGCATTAACGGTTCCTATTTTGCCTGGAAGCAATTGTTTTAAGGTGGCTTCAATGCCATTTTTTAATGTGATCGTTGATGAAGGACAACCGTTGCAGGCACCCTGAAGGATGACATTTACCTCTTTGGTTTCCGGCAGATAAGACAGAAATTGAATGTTCCCTCCATCACCTGCCACAGCAGGTTTGATGTATTCTTCAAGTACGGCAATGATCTCCTTGGAAATATCATCATTGGTCGTTACGTATTTCTGATCATTGTCGGGTGTTTCCTTTTTCTCCGGTGAAAAATTCTCTCCCACGATCCTTCTTTCACTTTGAAGGTACTCTTTTATAAAATCTCTTATGGTATTATTGATTTCAAACCATTCGAGGTCCTTGCTTTTTTGAATGGACACATAATTGTCTGAAATAAAGATCTCCTTGACAAATGGAAAATCAAAAAGTTCATGAGCCAGCGGCACATTCACAGCTTCTGATTGTACACTCAATTCGATGTGCTGATTGCTCAGAAGTCTGTTTGTGACGAATTTCTGTACGTTGGGGTTGGGTGTGCTTTCGGCATAAACTTCAACAAGTTGCTGGGCCTTGGCCTCTGTAAAAAGAGAATCGTTCTGTTCCATATAGGCTTCGAAGATTTCTTTTAGTTCAGCTTCCACTTCCTTCCATTCCAAAATGTCAAATTTTTCTACGGCAATAAAATTTGCCGTGATGTATACCTTTTTGACAAAGGGAAGGTGAAACAATTGTTGTACCAATGATGAATTTTTTGCATCGTCTATGGAATTGTATTCAAAACTGCTTTCTGTGATAATTTTGTCAAAGACATATTTAATGACGGCAGGATTTGTGGTGTGTTCTATATTTACTTTCGACATATCTTTATTGATTGAGTTTGCAAATTTACGAAAGTATTTTTTCATACTTTTGATGAATTGTTAAAAGATCAAAAAAGGAAGAATGATAATTAAAGAACTCAATGGGAAGGATCCTCAGTTTGGCAAGGATTGTTTTTTTGCTGAAAATTCGGTGATCGTCGGGGATGTAACCCTGGGTGAGCAATGCAGCGTTTGGTACAACGCGGTGATCAGGGGAGACGTACATTATATCAAAATAGGAAACAAGGTGAACATTCAGGATGGTGCCGTCATACATGCCACCTATCAGAAATCACCCACTAATATCGGAAACAATGTCTCTATCGGGCACAACGCGCTGGTACATGGCTGTACGATCAAAGATAATGTGCTGATTGGAATGGGAGCCATTGTGATGGATGACTGTGTGGTTGAGAGCAACAGTATTATTGCAGCAGGTGCCGTATTGACCAAGGGCAGTATTGTGCCGTCGGGAACAGTTTTTGCAGGAATGCCGGCAAAAAAAATCAAAGATATTGACCAGGACCTGATTTCGGGTGAGATCAACAGGATTGCCGACAATTATATAAAATATGCCGGCTGGTATAAATAAAGAATACTGGCTTTGACCTAAAACAAAAAAACATCCTAGAAGCAAGGATGTTTTTTTGTTATATTTTGGAATTGTTGTTTACTGAATTCCAAGTTTTACTTTTACCAATGGCATCAGATCTTCTCCTTCAAATACGATCAATCCTTTACCCGGAGATGAATCCAAAACATATTTGACACCTTTCTCTGTTGCTACATCAGAAACAGCTTTTTGAGCTTTCTCTACAATAGGTTTTAAAAGGTCAAATCTTTTCTTTTGAATTTCCTGGTCTGCCGTTTGGGCATACTTCTGAATTTTCTGTTTTAAGCCTTCTACTTCAACCCTTCTTTCTTCATTTTTTGCATCGGTCTGGGTCGGTGCTTCGGCATCATATTTCTGTAACTTTGCCTGCAATGCAGTAGCCTGGGCATTATACTCATCAGCATAGGTTTGCTGCACCTTTTTCAATTCAGTCTCCATTGCTTTCGTTTCAGGCATGGCCATCAACAATTGCTCACTGTCAATATGAGCTACATTTTGGGCTTGAACTGTATTGAAAGCCATCAAAAGTGCAAAAGCCACGAATAAATTTCTAAATAATTTCATTTTTCAAATAATTTGTTATTAATAATTTTTTTGTTTTTACTTCTCTTCTTAATTCTTATTATCTATTGCTTCTTGTCTCTCTTTTTTTCTGTCTTCGATCTCTTTCAGTTTTGCGGCTCTTTTCTCTTCCGCTACTGTCTTCAAGGAGTCACGCAATTTGGCCCGTGCCTCCTGTTGGGCCTTAATGCGTTCTTTTAATTCCTCTCTTTTTCTAATCTTTTCTTCTATTCTCAGCTGTTCTTCGGTTTTTTCAACTTCTTCCTCTCCCTGGCTTTCTTCGGTCTGTTCAGTTGCAACATCTACGGCTTCTTCATCTTCATCTTCATTTTCAAGAGCTGTTGGTGCGCTGATCACCCCGGCTTTTGCAAGTCGTTCTGCTTTTTTATCCTGAACCGCTTGTCTTTTCCTGTTTTTTACAATGGCATTTAAGACCAGCTCACTTATGTCATATTTGTTATTGCTGTACAACATGATCAAATCACTTGATTTGTCAAGTATAAAGTCATACCGCTTTTTTTGTGCAATGTCCTGAACCGCATTGTAAACCTGATCCTGAACTGGTTTGACGAGTTGCTTTCTCATTTGGAACAGATCTCCGGTAGGACCGAAATAAGCCTGCTGCAATCTCATTAATTCCTGTTCCTTAATCACAATATCTTCTTCTCTTTCGGTGATCAATTCCTTGGTTAGCAAGGATTTTTCATTGCTCAGATCCGTTTTCAATTGTTCGATCTCTTTTGAAAGAACATCTAATTTTTGCTGCCAGGTTTTAACTTTGGAATCCAGTTGTGACTGGGCATTTACATATTCAGGAACATTTTCCAGAATGTAATTCATATCAATGTATCCAACTTTTTGCGGCTTTTGGGCATGAACGGCAAAGTTGAATAATATGATAACAATTATTAAAACCCTATTTACTTTCATTCAATTAATATTCAAGAAAAAACCATGCCATTTCTTCAATCAGGCAAATATAGCAATTTAGCTTAAAATTGTTGTCCTATGATGAAATGTGTTTGCCATCCGGAAATTTCATTTGATCCGGGTATGGTGTCAAATCCGTATCCAAAATCAACTCCGAGCAATCCGAATGCCGGCATGAAAACCCTGATCCCTCCACCAGCTGACCTTTTCAAATTAAAAGGTCTGTATTCACTGAATTCATTCCATGAATTACCAGCCTCAAGAAATGACAAGGCATAAATTGAAGCAGATGGTTTCAAGGTGATCGGATATCTCAATTCAAAATTCACTTTATTGTAAATGGTTCCTCCCGTTACAGATGACAAACTCGAATTGGGATAACCTCTTAATGCAATCGTCGTTCTTCCGTCAAATCTTCCGGTTTGGAGACCGTCACCCCCTACGTAAAATCGCTCAAATGGCGGGGCTCCGATTTCATCATTATAGTGACCGAGAAACCCGAGTTCAGCATTTGACATCAGCACCATTTTTCCTACAACCGGCGTATACCATTTGCCGGAGAATACGATCTTGTAAAACTCGATCCATTTGTATTTTTCTTCGTCCGGAAGGTCCGTATAATCCTTGTCGTCGAATAAGGAATAGGGTGGGGTTAATTTCAGCAGGATGTTAAATTGTGACCCTCCTGAAGGAAAGATCGGATTTGGACCTGCTGAGCTTCTTCCAAAGTTTACGGCAAAGTTAAAGTTGTTCGAAACACCATTGTCGAAATCAAAAGAAGATATCGTGTAATTTTTAAGTTTATAACGCTGGTAATTCAAAGAGGTTGACAAGGTGAAAAAATCATCAGGCCATTTCAGTCTTTGACTTATACCGACAGAGGCTCCTAGGATATCCAGCAACTGATCTTTATCCACACTGTTGGAAAAGGGGTCATAACCATACTGACTGGAGTTATAAATTGAGAAATTGAATCCTTTTGGTTTTTTCCCGCCCATCCATGGCTCAGAAAAAGAGATACTATAGGTTCTGTAAAATTTACTGATCTGCAATCTGAGGGCAATGTTCTGGCCATCACCTCTTGGAACAGGTTTGTATTCACTTAAATTGAAGAGGTTCCTGACAGAAAAGTTGTTAAACGACAGTCCAAGTGTTCCTACAAAGGTTCCACCTCCGTAACCTCCCTGAAGCTCGATCTGACTCGATCCTTTTTCTGACAATGAATATTCTATGTCTGCAGTTTTGTCTGCAAAATTCGGTTGTACATCAGGAACAATATTTTCAGGGTCAATGTAGCCCAACTGACCCAGTTCACGGATTGTTCTTACGATATCACTTTTACTAAACAGGTCGCCTGGTTTTGTCCTTATTTCCCGGTAAAGAACGTGGTCATTGGTCACATCATTACCTTTGATGCTCACCTTTCTGATGGTTGCGGGTTCATCTTCTATGATCCGGATCTCCAGATCAATGGTGTTATTTTCAGCGCTGGTTTCAACGGCATTAACCCTGGAAAATAAATACCCATTATCAAGATAGGTGTTTGTAAGATCCTGAGATTCAGGAGTCCCATCGCCATAAACCCTTTCGTTCAAGGCCTTACCATTATAAGTGACGCCTTTCTCTATTTTCAAAATACTCTGTAGCTGCTGATCGGTAAATACCGTATTTCCAAGGAAATTGATGTCGCCGAATTTGTACCTGTCCCCCTGGGTGAGAAATATATCAAGATTGATGGTATTGTCTTCGTTCCATGACATAGAATCCTTGATGACCAGCGCATCCCTGAATCCTTTTTCCTGAAAAAGTTCAACAACCTTGTCCAGGTCTTCCTCATAAAGGTCCTCCACAAATTTAGAGGGAGAGAAGATTTGCATGATTCCCTTCTGCCTCGTTTTCTTCATGGTTTTCCTGAGTTTTTTGTCGGTCAGGGCCGTATTTCCATGAAAAGTGATGTTCTTGATCTTGATCCTGTTGCCTTTGTCAATAGCGATAAGTGCATCCTGAGTATTGGGTTGTGCGGTATCCCTTCGGGTATCAATGGTGACCTTGGTCTTCAGGTAACCTTTTTCACGGTATTTGTCTTTGATGAAGTTCTTGGTGGTCGTGATCAGGTTTTCAGTGAGCATCGAACCTGTCTGGAATTCAATTTCCTTTTCAAGGTCTTCAAGTTTATTCTTTTTCAGACCGGTAATAGTGACCTTACCCACTTTATCAAGCTCCCTAACATTTATTTCAAGGTAAATGGCGTCTCCGTCCATTTGCGTGACATAGACATCTACATTTGAGAACAGTTTTGAGGTCCATAATTTCTTAATGGCAGAAGAAAGCTTATCACCCGGAATTTTCAATCTTTGCCCGGGGTTTAATCCTGAAAAGATCAGTATGGATTGCTCTGAAATGGTTTCATTTCCCGCGACTGTAATTCCTCCAAGAAGGTACTTTTTGGTTCTGTCGAGAACAATAGGCTCTGCTTTCTTTTTTTTGATGGTATCCTGGGCCTGTCCGACAGGAAGAATTGTATCAGACCGCTGTATTGAATTGACAGAATCAATTCTTTTGATTGTATCAGGAATGGTGTCCAGGCTTTTTTGACCAACCTGAACTGAATCTTTTGCAGTGGTGTTATTTTGTGCAGTCACCTGCCCATTCACAGAAACATTAAATAAGATAAAAAATAAAAGCAGGAATGCGTATTTCAGATTATTTATGACTGTTTTCAATTTGTTCACTTGTTTTTCCAAATCGTCTTTCTCTTCTTTGATAATTCAGTATCGCTTCGTAAAAGTCTTTCTTCCTAAAATCGGGCCACAATATATCAGTAAAATACAATTCTGCATAAGCTATTTGCCATAATAAAAAATTGCTGATGCGCATTTCGCCACTCGTTCGAATCAAAAAATCAACGACGGGCAAAGTAACTGTATATAAATGACTATTTATAATTTTTTCATCAATTTCTTCTATTTTAAGTTCATTATTAACAATTTTTTTAGAAATTGATTTTACCGCATTTATCAATTCCTCTTTTGCCCCGTAATTGAGGGCCAGTGTTAAGATCATGTGGTCATTATCGGCCGTCATTTTCATGACTTCCCTGAGTTGGGATTGTGCCAGCGGCGGTAATTTTTCCAAATTCCCAATGGCCTGCAGTTTGATGTTGTTCTTTTGGAGGGTTTTGATCTCCTTTTTCAAGGAACGGACCAGAATGCTCATTAAGGTGTCAACTTCAATTTTTGGTCTTTTCCAATTTTCTGTGGAGAAAGCATATAAGGTCAGTGCCTGGATTCCCATCTCGGCAGCACTTTCAACCGTTTCCCGAACCGCATCAACACCTTTTTTATGGCCCATCACTCTTTTCAGGCCTTGTTTTCTGGCCCACCTGCCATTTCCATCCATGATCACTGCAACGTGTTTTGGAATAAAATCTTTATCTATCTGTAGGGCTAAATCCATATAACTTAAAAACTTCCTGTATAACATCCTTCCCGGCCGAAAGCAAAAACCAAAGTGATGCCGGTAAACACATACCAGTCATTATTATTAGGATTGATTTGAACATTAATACTTTGGGGATCATAGGGATATCCGTCGATATCATCTTTAAAGGTGTACCTAAATCCTGTTTCGAAGCCGATTCCGATATTCGGAGCCAAAATCGTTTTGAATCCTGCGCCAACGGGCATGGTGAAATTAAAGGTCCGCCCATTGCTATTGGTTGCATAGTTTACGGTTCCCGCTTCTACAAAAATGTAGGGGGTATGGGTATGGCCCGTTTTGGATAAGTTGTACTTGAAAAAATGGTATTCAATTCCCGCAACGAGCTCGTGTACATCATTTGTAAAATTCAGGTTCCTGCTTTCTCGAAAAGAATTGCCTGAATCAGCATCATTCCCTTCTATTTGAGAATATGTGTAACTTGCCCTCAAAGAAAACTGAGGATGCATGTTCCATTTATAAATCCCACCTATTGCGAAACTGTTCGGATATATAAAAGTCGTTCTTCCAATATCTCCGATATAATTGCTGCCGCCGGCAAAGATCCCGATCTCATTAATTTGAGAAAATAAAGGCCCTGAACAACAGAAAAAACACAATAGAATTACAATTTTTTTCATCATAAAAAATAGTTTGCAAATATAAAAAAATACATTTGCATTTGCTTGAAATGAATGCTCTTTTTTGATTAACAGATTTTTAAGCGTAAAATTGTATTATATCCTTTGTTTTAATTGCGTTTGTCTTCTCCCCACAATAGTTTTTCCCGAAGTGTTTTTATAAAACTTTGGTTGTGGAGTTGCACCGTTTTTATGGAGAAGGAACACTTTCTGATTTCGATTGTTGAATTGTTTTTCAGGGTGTACATTCTTGAATCAAGCGTGAGCAGTACTTCATCGGCCCTGCTGTCTATTTTAAGCATGATCTCAGTGTCTTCAGGGATCACCAGGGGGCGAACAGCAAGACTGTGTGGTGCAATGGGGGTAAGCACTATATTTTTGGATGTAGGGGAAATGATCGGGCCGCCGCAGCTTAAAGAGTATCCGGTAGAACCCGTTGGGGTTGAAATGATGAGACCATCGCTCCAGTAGGTATTTAAAAACTCACCATCTAAGTTCGCATTTACCTTAATCATGGATGCTGTGTTTTTTCTCGTGATGGTGATTTCGTTCAGGGCAAAATTAAGGTTGTTGAAATCATCCATGGCATCTCCTGTGCGCACAGTGAGCAGAGACCTGTTCTGAATGATGAATTTATTTTCAAGAAGCTGATAAAAAGTTGATTCAATATCCTCTTTTTGAATCGTTGCCAAAAAACCCAGTCTTCCCGTATTAATCCCAATGATGGGCGTATTGAGATCCCTTATAAAAGTTACGGACCTCAAAAAAGTACCGTCTCCTCCTACAGTGAAGAAGAAAGACAGATCGGGATCCATATCATCATATTCAGAAAAGGTTTCGAAAACGTGATCCTTGTGCACCATCTTATATCCCTGATAAAAATTATCCTCAAAAACAATGTTTACTTTGTTTTTGAGGCATAATTCAACGAGGTAATTCACATATTTTATGGTAATCTCGTTATTGGATTGGCCGTAAATTCCTACTTTCATGGATGTGTGGACACTTAAATATTCAAATATTTCTGCAAATAATTCGATCTTTCATTTAATTCTTCAAGGTATTTATCCTTTTCAAATTCATTGAGTATCTCATAATTATATCTCCTGAAGGAGTGCAAGGTATTATTGATGTCGTGGAGGCTCAATTTTAAGGTGATGTGGGCTGTGTCATTCTCAATTTTTGACACAAAGGCGCCAAAAAGGGTGGCATTATTCGACTCAACGATCTGAGAAATCTCACTGAATGAGTAATCATTGATATTTTTAGAGATCACCAGAATAACACCTTCTTCATGCAAAAACGGGGTACATTTGAATATGTTGAGAAAATCATTGAGCTCGTAATAGCCGATGTATTCTTTTTTGCTGCTTAAAACGGGCATTAGATTTGTATTATGGGTGGCAAAATACTGCAACACTTCAAACCAGTTCATATTCTCACTGGCATAAAATGGCTCAATGAGGTGTCTGAGCTCGTTTAGTTTTACTTTATCTGAAGGGCTCAGTTCAATCTCCCTTTTCGAAACGGCCCCATAAAATAATTTCTCCTCAACTACCGGTAAATGGGAATAGGGATATTTCTTAAATACCTTCTTTATTTGATCGACATCATCTTTGAGCCCGAAGGGTTGAATATCTTTTAGTATGTAATTTATTGTTTGCATGAAAAGAGGTGACTTACTTAAGATAATATTGTAATTTTGCCCATTGATTTATCCTAAATTTATGTAAAGATATAACATCTTTTTTATTAAAAATATAAATAAGAAGCGAATGACAAAATTAAGCGTCAATATTAATAAAATAGCCACTTTAAGAAATGCCAGAGGAGGAAATGTTCCTGATCTTTTACAGGCGGCTATTGATATTCAGAATTTTGGTGCCCAGGGAATTACAATTCACCCTCGACCTGATGAAAGACATATCAGGTACAAAGACGCCCACGAGCTGAAGCAGGTGGTGCATACTGAATTCAATATAGAAGGAAATCCAATTCCTGAGTTTGTCGACCTTGTGCTCAAGATCAAACCGGAGCAGGTTACCCTGGTGCCGGACGCCGTAGATGCCATTACTTCGAATGCCGGATGGGACACCCTGCGAAATTTTGATTTTTTAAAGGAAATCGTGTCCGAGTTTCATCGCAATGAAATACGCACATCGATATTTATGGACCCGGTCGTTTCTCTGATTGAAGGGGCAGCAAAAACCGGAACAGACAGAATTGAATTGTATACAGAGTCTTATGCGGTGAACTATGAAAAGGGGAATACCGAGGCTGTAAGGCCATATGTTCTTGGAGCTCAGGCAGCTTTAGAATTGGGTTTGGGAATCAATGCCGGACATGACCTGAATCTTAAAAACCTGAATTTCTTTGTAAAGGAAGTGCCGGGAATTCTTGAAGTTTCCATAGGACATGCCCTTATTTCTGAGGCCTTGTATTTTGGACTGCAGAACGTCGTAGGCATGTATCGCCAAAAATTGATATGATGGAATTATTACACTCGACCATTTCTGGAAAGGGAGAACCCCTGATCATTCTTCACGGATTTTTGGGCATGGGGGACAATTGGAAATCACTTGCGGTTCAGTTTTCAAATCATTACCAGGTGCATCTGATCGACCAGAGAAATCACGGCAGGAGTTTTCAGGCTGAAGAGTTTTCCTATGAGGATATGGTGCAGGACCTGCACAATTATCTGGTTCATCACGATTTGCAGAGGGTGAATATTATAGGACACTCCATGGGAGGGAAGACCGCTATGCTTTTTGCAGTGGAATATCCGGATCTTGTCAATAAGCTTGTTGTTGCAGACATTGCACCTAAATTTTATCCGCCGCATCATCAATACATCCTGGACGCACTGAGCGCGGTTGATCTTAACAAGGTGAAGTCCAGAAATGAAATTGATGAGGTCTTAAAAAGGCATATTTCAGAAATAGGGATCAGGCAGTTTTTATTAAAAAACGTATATCGCAAGGAAAAAGATCAATTTGCTTACCGGTTTAACCTTGAGGTGCTCAAGGAACAAATTCATGAAATTGGGGTGGCGCTGCCTCCAAGAACGATTTTCGAAAAACCTGTGTTATTTCTGAAGGGTGCAAATTCTGGATATATCACCAATGATGATGAGGCACTGATCAGGGCGCATTTTCCGAATAGTCAAATCTTAACCATAACGAATGCAAGCCATTGGCTTCATGCAGAAAACCCGATTGATTTCTTTAATAATGTTGTGAGGTTCCTTGAAAATGACTAATTTGCTTGTCGAGGAAATTGTAAAACAATTCAGATGAACTATATTTTTAAAATCTTGCTCACTGCCATGGCAGTCTTGTTTATCGCATATATTCTTCCGGGCGTTGAGGTAGACAATTACGTAACGGCTATCTGGGTAGCTTTTGTGGTCGGGATTCTGTTTTCCATTTTAAAACCTATTTTGGTGGTGCTTACCTTGCCGGTGACCATCCTTACCCTGGGCCTCTTTCTGTTCGTCATCAATGCCGCCATGATTCTTTTGGCCAACAGCTGGATCGACGGCTTCAGTGTTGCCGGATTCTGGACGGCGCTTCTTTTCAGTATTTTACTTTCTTTATTCGAATCAGTTTTGCACAAACTTATCGATAAGGATTAACTTCTTCCCGGTTGAAAACCTCCGGAGCATTAAATTTTAACATAAGATTAGTCAAATTTCCCTTCAAATGGAATAATCATTGCTATAAATTGATCTAAAATTGTTATTTTTGCACCCTCAATTTTTTAAAAAGAGATAAATTTATTTATAATGAAGATTACGAAAGAAGACATTGATGCGCTGAATTCAGTTGTGAAAATAGATATTACAGCTAATGATTATCAGGAAAAAGTTGAAACCCAACTGAATGACTACAGAAGAAAAGCAAATATCCCGGGATTCAGAAAAGGGCATGTACCTATGAGTCTGGTGAAAAAACAGTACGGAAAGTCTGTTATGATTGACGAAGTGAACAAGCTTCTTCAGGAATCATTGAATAAATTTTTGGTAGAGGAAAAATTGGATGTACTTGGAAATCCGCTTCCAAAAATGCAGGAAGGATTTTCTTGGGAAGGTGATCAGTTCACCTTTGAATTTGAATTGGGGCTGGCACCTGAGTTCGAAGTAAATTTGAAACCAAAAAAATCAATCACTGCTTATAAAATCATCGCAGATGATAAAATGATCGATAACCAGATCAACAATATAAGAGAGCAGTATGGTAAATTGATCACTCAGTCAAAAATTGAGGAAAATTCAAATATCACAGGTACTTTTGTGAATGAGGAAAAGGAAATCGAGAAAAAATCGACCTTCAAATTTGAAAAGATCAAGACAAAGGCAAATCAAAAGAAACTGGCAGGACTTGCCGTTGGAGACAGTGTTGAGCTAAAATCCAAAGGATTGTTCACTGACGACCACATGCTGATGAATATTTTAGGAATCTCACATGATGAGGCGCATGAATTTGATGCAACCTTACTTTTCTCAGTTGAAGAAATCACACAAACAGAATTGGCCGAGTTGAATCAGGAATTATTTGACAAGCTTTTCGGTGCGGACCTGGTTAAAAGTGAAGAAGAATTGAAAAGCAGATTAAAGGTGGATGCTGAAAAACAATTTGCCTCTCAATCAGACCAGCAATTGCTGAATGCAGTTACCGAGAATTTAATTGAGAATACGAAATTTGATCTTCCTGCTGAATTCCTTAAGAA
>JAHEHF010000033.1:0-1266 GCA_024644745.1 Flavobacteriaceae bacterium | reverse complement strand
ATGGCATGGCCAAGGAATTCCGGGAGGCCTTTTACATGAGATCAAAATACCTCAACTCCTGCAATGGGGCCTTTTGTGTCAAATTCATTTTTGATGCCAATTAATTAGTATATTTACAGTCTAAAAGATTAAAAAAAATTATATGAATATTGGAAATGAGTTTAAAAAATTCGCTGTTAAGGATCAGGGTATAAACAGTTTGTACGTTGATCAGATTGTAAGTAGCGTTACCCCATATATCATTGAGGAAAGGCAATTAAATGTTGCACAGATGGATGTATTCTCACGTCTTATGATGGACAGGATCATTTTTTTGGGCACAGGGATCAATGACCAGGTTGCCAATATCATTCAGGCACAATTATTGTTCTTGGAAAGTGTAGATTCCTCCAAGGATATTTCGATTTACATAAATTCTCCTGGAGGAGGTGTCTATGCCGGTTTGGGTATTTATGACACCATGCAGTTCATCAAACCTCAGGTGGCCACCATCTGTACTGGAATGGCGGCTTCCATGGGAGCTGTATTGATGTGTGCAGGAGAAAAAGGAAAGAGATCGGCCTTGCCACATTCCAGAATAATGATCCATCAGCCTTTGGGAGGTGCACAGGGTCAGGCTTCTGATATTGAAATCACAGCGCGTGAGATTCTGAAATTGAAGGATGAGCTCTATGCCATCATTGCGAAGCACTCAGGGCAAAAAGTGAAAAAGGTCCATGATGATTCTGACAGGGATTATTGGATGAAAGCTGAGGAGGCCAAGGATTATGGCATGATTGATGAGATATTAACAAGAGGTAAATAAGCCGGGTTGCCAAACAATTGCAGGTCCTGCATAAATTAAGAAGATATGGCGAAAAAAGAAGAATTAGAATGTTCGTTTTGTAAACGAAAGAAGGAGGAGACCAATTTATTGATCGCCGGTGTGGATTCGCATATATGTGACAAGTGTATTGAGCAGGCTCACGGGATTGTTCTGGAAGAATCGGTCAATGAAAAAAAGAATTCGGGTGCTGATTTTATGGTTAAAAAACCAAAGGAGATCAAAGCCTTTCTGGACCAGTACATCATCGGGCAAAACGAATCAAAAAAGGTCATGTCAGTGGCCGTTTACAATCATTATAAAAGGTTGTTGCAGAAGCCCTCATCAAAAGATGATGATATTGAGATAGAGAAGAGTAACATTGTTTTGGTTGGAGAAACAGGGACTGGTAAAACCTTGATCGCAAAAACAATTGCAAAGATGCTTGATGTTCCGTTTGCCAT
>JAHEHF010000032.1 GCA_024644745.1 Flavobacteriaceae bacterium | reverse complement strand
GTGATCTCATTTTGATCATTGTATTTTAGTTTTTTATAGTTCAGGGTGATCCCTTTTTTCAGTAAACTCGCTTTTAGGGCTTCCAGATCGCTTTTTTGAAAATCCTTGGTGATCACTTCAATTTCCAGATTGGTCTGCCATTTAACTTTGTTTTCTGAGGTCCATACAACTTTGTCTTCTGATTTTTGCTGTGCAATTACTTTTGTGTTAAAAGTAAATACGAAAGCGACAAGGATGGGTATGATCAAAATAAATTTTGCGTACATCATTTTACCTGATTTGTTTTTCTGTAACATGTTGATTCTTTTTTTAATGATTGAATTATAAAAATTGCTTGTGATAGCCATTGGGTAATTGGGAGAAACCGTTTTTAATAATAAATACTGGTATGATTCTTTTTGCCCATGCCCGCGCTGTGCACCGTCATCAGCTATGAACTCCAGGTTCTTTTGAATTTCCTTGTGGTAGAGCCATGCTATCGGATTGAACCAGTTAAAGATGATCAGTAGTTGTGACAAAAGAATATCCAGGGTATGGAATTGTGTTGCGTGCACTTTTTCATGCGCTATGATCTGATCCAGTTCATTTTTATCAAATCCGTTGTTCGGATAAATGATATAGTTGAAGAATGAAAAGGGACTTATGGCCTCTTCAGTTGAAATAAAGATAAAGCGTCCTATTTTCTTTTTGGGCAACTTAAGGATAAAGCGCGCCAGGGAGGCAAGCTGGATCAAAAACCTGATGGCAAAACATATGATCCCTACTAGGTAAAGGGTCAGCAGTATGCTCATGAGATCCAACTGACCAGGTTCGGAGAAAGTCGTTTCTGCTGCTTCTGATGTGATGGTTTGTCCCGCAAAAAGATCTTCAATATAAACGTATTCGGGTATGACGATCAGGGGTATTACCAGAGCGGTCAGGATACCGATGATGAAATAGCCTCTGATTGAATTGAAAAATGTTTCTTTTTCCAGAAGCAGTTTGTAAAAAACATAAAACAAACCAAGAATAGCCGAGAATTTTAGAAAATATTCCATAATCATAACCTTTTTTATTTTTGATTGTTTTCAATGATTGATATGATCTCTTTTAACTCGCTTATGCTGATCTTCTCCTCTTTGGCAAAAAAGGAAACAACATTCTTATAAGAATTGCCAAAATAGTGCTGAATGGTTTTGTGCATAAAGCTCTTTTTGTATTCCTCCTGACTGATGATCGGGTAATACTGATGAGATTTTCCGAAGGCAAGATGCCCGATAAAACCCTTCTCTTCCATATTCCTGATAATGGTCGAAATGGTATTGTAATGAGGTCGGGGATGCGGTAATTCGGCGACCACCTCCTTGACAAAGGCTTTTTTTAGGTTCCAGAGAACCCGCATGATTTCCTCTTCTTTATTCGTCAGTTTTTCCATTCTATTGTTTTTATCGCATCAAATATAAACTATTATTTTAGTTGTATAACTAAAAAAGTAGTTTTTAACATAAAATTAATAAATCAGCCAATTCACCGATATCAAGTGAGAGACTTTTATATGCTCACCCTGCTGTTTTAAAAGTTTTTATTCTTCTATCTTTGTATAAAAGGCCTTTATGAATTACTTGTTTATACTGGTAGGGTTTGGTATTCTAATTATCGGGGGTCACTGGTTACTCAAGGCTGCTGTCTCACTTTCGTTAAGACTCGATATTCCCAAGATCATTATTGGGATGACGGTTGTTTCCTTCGCCACCTCGGCTCCAGAACTGATCGTTAGTTTAAAATCGGCCTTAGAGGGCCATCCCGATATTGCCCTTGGGAACGTTATTGGTTCCAATATAGCCAATTTGGGTTTTGTGCTGGGCATTGTTATTATGGTGGGTACGATACAAGTGGAAAGAAGCTTTTATATCACAGACTGGCCCGTGATGATGTTTGCCTCCGGCATGTTGTATTTGTTTCTGGCTGTTGACGGTGAATTGCAAAGATGGGAAGGGCTCGTACTTTTTGTTTGCCTGCTTTTGGTTTTGATCTATCTGCTCAAGTTTCAAAAGGTCGCTGTAGTTGATGAAATGCCCGAGGATGATGTTGAATATACCATTGGAAAATCCTTGGTTTTTCTTTTGCTCGGAGGTGTGAGTCTCTGGGCGGGATCTGAATTGCTCATTGAAGGCGCCGTAAATCTTGCAGAGCACTTTGGTGTAAGCAAAAGGGTCATAGGAGTTACTGTCATCTCGGTAGGAACCAGCATACCCGAGCTGGCAGCATCTTTGGTAGCCATAACCCGAAAGGAAAAGGCAATTTCCCTGGGGAACCTTTTGGGATCTAATGTCTTTAATATATTTGCGGTTCTGGGCATCACCGCAATGATAAGCCCGATCAAGGCTAATGATCCGCGCCTGATGAGTTTTGACATCATCTGGATGCTTGCCTTTGCCTTCAGCATCTTTCCCCTGGTCTTTGCTCCGGGGAAGATGAGATTGTCATGGGGGGAGGGCTTGATCCTTTTCGGATCCTATATTATTTTTCTTGCCATGGTGATATAAAAAAATGCCTTCTCGGGAGAAAAGACATTTTTCAATATTTACCAATTTTAGTTTAAAACGTATATTAAAGCTTTGCAGATTTGACTGTTTCGATGATTCTTCCCGCAATTTTATAAGGATCACCGTTAGAAGCAGGCCTGCGGTCTTCCAACCATCCTTTCCATCCATTCTCTACTGTTATAATAGGAATACGGATAGAGGCGCCTCTGTCTGAAATACCATAGCTAAAGTCAGAAACGTGAGCCGTTTCGTGTAATCCTGTAAGTCTTTCATCATTATATGCTCCGTAAACGCCGATGTGCTCATCAGTTACCGGCCTGAAGGCTTCACATATTTTTTCGTAAATTTCTCTTGAACCACAGGTTCTCAAAGTTGTATTCGAGAAATTTGCGTGCATACCTGAACCGTTCCAGTCACCTTTGACAGGCTTTGGGTGCAATTCAATGTAGTAACCATAACTTTCAGTCAATCTGTTCAATAAATAACGAGCTACCCAAATCTCATCACCTGCTTTTTTAGCACCCTTGGCAAAAAGCTGGAATTCCCACTGTCCTGGTGCAACTTCCTGATTGATCCCTTCAAAGTTCAATCCGGCTGCAATGCAAAGATCGGCATGCTCTTCAACAAATTCTCTTCCCCAAGTGTATCTTCCTCCTACTGAACAGTAGTATTTACCCTGCGGGCCTGGAAATCCACCCCTTGGGAACCCAAGTGGTAAATCAGTTTCATTATCCATTAAGAAATATTCCTGTTCAAAACCAAACCAAAAATCATTATCATCATCATCAATTTTAGCCCTTGCATTCGAAGGATGAGGTTTACCATCAGCAGTCAAAACCTCGCTCATGACCAACCATCCGTTGTCTCTTACAGGATCAGGATAAATGGCTACAGGTTTCAATAAACAGTCTGAAGATCCTCCTTCTGCCTGCTCGGTTGACGAACCGTCAAATGACCAAATTTTACAATCTTCCAGTTTACCACTAAAATCATCTTCAATCTTGGTTTTACTTCTCAACTCCTGAGTTGGCTGATGACCATCTAACCATATGTACTCTAATTTTGCTTTACTCATATTATTTATGGATTAATATTTTTTAGGCAAATATAATTATATTTCGATAACATCAATAATAATGGGGGTAAATATGCGAAAGTTGCTATTATTTTTATGAATACCCAATTTTATATGGGGTACATTTAAAAAATTGCTATTTTTACGGTGTTAAAATTTAATTTTTGATGTATGAGTACTTTTAGATCCCGTGCTTTGCAGGAAACTTTGAATCGTAGCTCGGTTCATGTGCCTGAAGCAAAAATTCGATCAGAATATTTTGCCAGTCATGTTTTTAATGACAAAAACATGCGACAATACCTTACAAAGGAAGCGTATAAAGGAGTGGTCAATGCCATCAAACACGGTTCAAGAATTGACCGGAAGATAGCAGATCAGGTCGCCACTTCAATGAAGAACTGGGCCCTGACAAAGGGAGTTACACATTACACTCATTGGTTTCAGCCTTTGACAGGAGGTACCGCAGAGAAGCATGATGCTTTTTTTGAACTTCTCGATGATGGCAGCCCGATGGAGAAATTTGGAGGAAATGAGCTGGTACAACAAGAGCCTGATGCTTCCAGTTTTCCGAGCGGGGGCATCAGAAACACCTTTGAGGCCAGAGGATATACAGCCTGGGACCCAACCTCTCCGGCCTTTGTTTACGGTACAACCTTGTGCATACCCACTATTTTTGTGGCTTATACGGGAGAGGCCCTTGACAACAAGACCCCTTTACTGAGGGCGCTTCAAGCCGTTGACAAACACGCCACGGCAGTGGCCAAATACTTTGACAAGACCGTATCGAAAGTAAACGCTTCCCTGGGCTGGGAACAGGAATACTTCCTGATTGATAAGGCGCTGGCCTATTCCAGACCCGACATTGTGCTTACGGGCAGAACCTTACTGGGGCACTCTTCGGCAAAAGGGCAGCAGCTCGATGATCATTATTTCGGAAGCATTCCCCAGCGTGTGCTGAGTTTTATGATAGAGCTTGAATCCGAATGCATGAAACTGGGCATACCCGTAAAAACTAGACATAATGAAGTGGCACCAAATCAGTTTGAGCTGGCACCGATTTACGAAGAGGCTAATCTTGCAGTAGATCACAATGCACTCCTGATGGATATCATGGGGAAAGTGGCTTCTAATCATCAGTTGAAAGTGCTGCTGCATGAAAAGCCATTTGCCGGCATCAACGGTTCAGGTAAGCACAACAACTGGTCTTTGAGCACTGATCACGGGGTAAACTTGTTGAGCCCCGGAAAGACACCTATGCGAAACCTGCAGTTTCTCACATTTTTTGTTAACACCATCAAAGCGATTCATCAGTATGAAGCCTTGATGCGCGCAGAGGTGGCTTCGGCCAGCAACGATCACAGACTCGGGGCCAATGAAGCTCCTCCGGCCATCATGTCTGTTTTTATCGGAGCCCAGTTAACCTCTGTTTTGGGAGAATTGGAAAATGTGACCGACGGAAAATTATCACCGGAAGAAAAAACCGATCTCAAACTCAACGTGGTTGGAAAGATCCCTGAGATCCTGTTAGACAATACAGACAGGAACCGAACTTCCCCCTTTGCTTTTACGGGTAATAAATTTGAATTCAGGGCAGTGGGATCCATGGCCAATTGTGCTACCCCGATGACCGTTCTCAACACCATAGTAGCCAAGCAGCTCAAGGACTTTAAAGTGGCGGTAGACAAATTGATCGATAAAAAGGAATTAAAGAAAGATGAGGCCATTTTCAATGTGCTCAGAGAATACATCAAAGATTCGAGAGATATTCTTTTTGAAGGCAATGGTTACAGCAAGGAATGGGAGGAAGAAGCAGCCCGCAGAGGTCTCAGCAACAATAAAACAACCCCTGAAGCCATCAGGGCCAAGGTGAGTGAAAGGGCCATTGGGCTCTATGCCGAGATGGAGGTCATGAACGAAAAGGAATTGAGGGCCAGGCATGAAATAGAACTCGAAGCCTATTCCTTAAGAATCCAGATTGAAGGACGTGTGCTGGGTGATGTAGCGCTGAATCACGTAATCCCCACAGCGGTCAATTATCAGAATACCCTGATCAAAAATGTAAAAGGCCTGAAAGAAGTTTTTGGCAAGGAATTTGAGTCTATTGCCAGGGAGCAACTGGATCTGATCAAAAAAATATCAGAGCACATCTCAGGAATCACTCAAAACACGAATGCCATGGTCGAGGAAAGGAAAAAGGCGAATGTGACCAGAGATGAAGCCAAGAAGGCCACCTTGTATTGTGAAAAGGTAAAACCTTATTTTGAGAAGATCAGGTACCATTGCGACAAGCTGGAGCTCATGATCGACGATGAATTGTGGCCCCTGGTAAAATATCGTGAAATGCTGTTTACCAGATAGATGTTAATTAAAATTAAATGTTGAAAGAAGCAGGTGTTCACAGAAGTTTATAATCAAATTGTAACTGACGTTACATATTATTTATATAATTTTTGGACATTTGCAAAAAATAAGTAAATAATAAAATATGGGTTTATTCAATTTATTCGGGAGCAGTACAAGTGTAGCTTCCATTGAACAATATTTGAAAAATGGAGCAGTTGTTATTGATGTAAGAACTCCGGAAGAATTTCAAGAAGGTCATGTTCAGGGATCAAAAAACATCCCTTTGCAGGTCATCAGCGGACATATAGACGAAATTATAAAACTTGGCAAGCCGGTTATTACCTGCTGCCGAAGCGGGGCCAGAAGTGGTTCGGCCGCTACAATTTTAAAACAACACGGGGTTGATGCCATCAATGGCGGACCCTGGGGAAGCGTAGTGAACTGCATGTAATACAAAATGCAGGTCAACAGTTAAAGAGGAAGTATTTTTACTTCCTTTTTTTGTTGAACATAATTTGAGGATGCCTGAGCCTCAGTATCTGGATCTTTTTATCCAATTTTTCCTTAAAAGCCTGATGGGCCTCTGATCCAGGTTCAAAAGGCTTGTGCTGCAAGGCGCGCTGAATTTCTTCTATTTCAGTCATCAGCTGCCTTGACTCATCACTGATCCAGGAATCTGCAAATTTCTCCCAGATATAGGCAATGGCTTCATCACTTGGGTGGATCATGTCGCTTTTATAAAAACGATAATCCCGGAGGTCGTCCATCATGATTTCATAGGCCGGAAAGTAATGGATTTTCTCCTCTTGGGACATTTTCTGTATGGCAGCATGCAACAAAGCTTTGCTGTGATTGTTCTGCACAAACCCGTCTTTGAGGTGTCTTACCGGGCTCAGGGTAAAAATGAATTCAATTTCCTGATTGATCTCCCTAATTTTGTTTACCGTATTTTTGAGACTGAGTACAATTTCTTCGCTTGACAACAGCACCTTTTCAAAATTGCTTTGAGGGATTTTATGGCAATTGGCCACAAAAGCACCCGTATTTGCCCATCGATAGGCCCATGAAGTACCCAGGGTGATGATCAGATGGCTGGCCTTTTTTAATGCGCTATGACCCTGAGCAATTTTTTGATTGATGCCATGCAGTACAATTTCGGGGTCCGTTCCGCTGAACCTGCTGTGATGGTCCAGACTGAGCCATAATTCTCCTTTCTGTATCAGATCTTTCAGGTGATATTCTTTTTGATCAACACAGTTGCCAATGGATTTTTCAATGGCCTTTGGGTGAAAAACAATTCCGAAGGGGTTGGTGAAATGATCAAATTTATAATGATCCAGCTTTTGCTCCATGTGTTCTGTAAAACAGGAACCGATCAAAACTACAGGTGAATTGTGGTCAATCCTGTTTTGCTCCGGCTTTACTTTTATTTCAGTCCTGAATTTCATGAATGTATGTTCTGCGCCTTAAGGCAATTCAATGGTTAATTGCGTGAACTCGTTATCAGTCACGACCTGGTCGACGAATTTTTTGACCCATGAGGTTTCGAGAAAGGCCTCATCTGCAACTTCATGCCCTCCTTCCGGATCAAAAGCATAAATATAAGAAGTATTCAGATCTTTCATTTTATGCACAACAGTTTCAGGGCCATCCAGCATCAGATATCCCGGCTTGTCTTCGCTGCAATAATGATGGGGTGCAGTACCTGTCGGGACCAGAAGGTCTTTTTTTCCATGGATCAGCAATACCGGAACAGCATTTTTGGCTGTGATATAGGCGCTGTTCACCATGGCTCCGGAAAATGAAACGACTCCCGCGATGGCGATCTGCTGAATGTGCTTAAAAAGGTAATGGTCTTTCATAAAGGCCAGGTGCAGGGCCGTCTCGGCTCCGGCGCTGCTGCCAACGAGTACAATTCTCTGTCGATTGAAGTAAAGATCATCTCTGCCGATCAAAAAAGTTATGGCAGCTGCAAGGTCTTCACTTCCCATGACAAAACTCTTCATTTTTTCATCACTGCTGCAGTCGCAGCTGAAGGGGTCGTATTTTCTTGTAAGCCTGTAATTGATTGATGCAATGGCATAACCGTGAGAGGCCATCTGACGGCAAAAGTCTACTTCCTGTTGGCGATCGTGATTGTCGGAGGCGAATCCGCCACCGTGCATCAATACCAGCAACGGCCTTTCTGCTTTAAAGTCATTGCTGAGTGAATAGTAATCGAGTTTCAGGGTATCCTTGTAAACAAAGGTCTTCTTTTTCAATTCCTGAGAAAGTTGGGCCATCACAGGGAGCGAAAAAAGCAATATGATCAGGATGGCGAATCGTTGCATCAGATTTGATTCCATCAGGAAATATATTTCTTTGCTGCTTCCAGAGCATTTTGGAGACCGGCCGGATTTTTACCACCTGCCGTGGCAAAGAAGGGCTGACCACCGCCACCGCCCTGGATGAATTTACCCAGTTCGCGAACGATATTTCCTGCATTCAGACCTTTTTCTTCAACGAGATTTTTCGCAATATAAACGGTAAGCAAAGCCTTTCCATTCATGTCTGATCCTCCCACAAAGAACAGGTTGTCGAGTTCGCCTGCTATTTCAAAGGCAATGTTCTTCATCGAAGACGCATCAGTGTCGAGCAGGGCGGTAATCAGGTTGACGCCATTGACCTGCTCTTTTTTCTTAATGAGCTCATCCTTGAAGGAAGCCGCCTTGAGTTTATTGAGTTGTTCAATTTCCTTTCTGAGTTTTGCATTATCCTCTTGCAGGCCTTGCACTGTTTTAAGTGTATCCCCAGGATTTTTAAGCACCGACCTTATTTTGGAATAGCTCTCATCAAGTTCAAAATAATAATCTCTCAACGCATCATTGGTAATGGCCTCGATCCTTCTGATGCCCGAAGCTATCGCGCTTTCACTCAAGATCTTGAAATGCCAGATTTCAGCGGTATTTTTGACGTGGGTACCCCCGCATAATTCGGTCGATTTACCAAAGTTGATCGTTCGAACGGTATCTCCATATTTCTCTCCAAAAAGCATGATGGCACCTGATTCCTGAGCAATTTTCAGAGGGACGTTCCTGTTTTCCTTTAACGGAATCCTGTCCTGAATTCTGGCATTCACAAACTGTTCGATCTGCTTAATTTCTTCTTCCGACAGTTTAGAGAAATGAGAAAAGTCAAAACGCAGGTTTTTGGCGTGCACTGCAGATCCTTTCTGCTCCACATGGCTGCCAAGTATCTTCCTCAGTGCCTGGTGCAAAAGGTGTGTTGCCGTGTGGTTGCACATGGTCCTGAAACGGTTTTTGTCATCCACAACCGCTTTGATCGTCTGTGACGGATCATTCGGCAGATTTTTGGTATAATGGAGGATGAGGTTGTTTTCTTTTTTGGTATTGAAAATATAAATCACGTTCCCGTTAGGGGTTTCAAGATATCCTTTGTCACCCACCTGTCCTCCTCCTTCCGGATAGAAGGGGGTCATATTGAATACAAGCTGGTACATGTCGCCTTCTTTTTTAGAAGATATTTTTCTGTATCGTGTGATCCTGACATCCGTCTGAAGATGGTCATATCCGATAAACTCCTGCTCTTTGTTATCCTCAAGAATGATCCAGTCATCTGTATCCACGGCTGCGGCTGCTCTTGATCGTGATTTCTGTTTTTCCATTTCGGCATCGAACTCAGCTTCGTCAAAGCTCATTTCGTTTTCGCGAAGTATCAGTGAGGTAAGGTCCTTCGGGAAGCCATAAGTGTCATATAGTTCAAAGGCTTTTTTACCCGAAATGGTCTTGTTCTTTGCATTGGAAATGATGTTGTCAAGCAGGACCAGCCCCTGGTCAAGGGTCCTTAAAAAAGAGTGTTCCTCTTCTTTGATCACACTGTGGATGAGGTTCTTCTGTGCGATGATCTCAGGGAAATTTTCTCCCATTTGTTTTTCTAGGATGTCAGCCAGTTTGTAAATAAAAGGTTCCTTCATGTCGAGGAAGGTGAAACCATAGCGAATCGCCCTTCTCAGGATCCTTCTGATGACATAACCTGCCCCGGTATTTGAAGGTAACTGGCCATCGGCGATGGCAAATGCCACAGCCCTGATATGATCAGCAACCACCCTGATCGCCACATCGATCTTTTTATCTTTTCCGTATGTGTTGTCGGTAATGGTCTCTATTTCTCTGATGATCGGCATAAAGACATCTGTGTCATAATTGGACTGTACCTTCTGGATCACCATGCACAGGCGCTCAAAACCCATTCCGGTATCCACGTGTTTTTCGGGTAATTTCTCCAGGGACCCGTTGGCTTTTCGGTTAAATTCCATAAAAACGAGGTTCCATATCTCAATGACCAGCGGATGGTCCTGGTTCACCAGGTCTTTACCATCAACCAGGCGCTTGTCTTCTTCTGATCTGATATCCACGTGAATTTCACTGCAGGGACCGCATGGGCCCTGGGCACCCATCTCCCAAAAGTTATCTTTTTTGCTTCCCTTAAGGATCCTGTCAGGTGAAATATGTTCCTTCCAGAATTCAAAGGCTTCCTGATCAAAACCAAGTCCGTCTTCAGCATCCCCCTCGAAAACTGTTACGTACAGGCTGTCTTTGTCAATACCGTATACTTTGGTCAGCAATTCCCATGCCCATGAAATGGCCTCCTTTTTAAAATAATTGCCAAAACTCCAGTTCCCCAGCATCTCAAACATGGTATGGTGGTAGGTGTCCATGCCCACTTCCTCAAGATCGTTGTGTTTACCCGATACCCTTAAGCATTTTTGTGTGTCGGCTACCCTTGGATGAACAGGCTCTTTTTGACCTAAAAAAAATTCTTTGAAAGGGTTCATGCCGGCATTGACAAACATCAAAGTCGGATCATTTTTATTGACCAGCGGAGCCGATTGAACTATTTCATGCTTTTTTGAAGCAAAAAAGTCCAAGAATTGTTTTCTGATTTCCTGTGAAGTCATAAAAAAATAATTAAAAGCGATATCTGAAAGATATATATCAGTGATAAAAAAAAATTGTAAATTTGTTTTTCGTGCAACTGATACAGGCTTTGTTTGGTTGCAAAAATAGTATAATTATAATTATGGCGAAGGTAAAATATTATTACGATTCAGATACCTTATCTTACCGGAAAATAGAGCTTAGAAAAAGAGATAAATTCAGGCAGACCGTGGTTTTTCTTGTAGCTTCGGCAATGATGGGTGGTTTGATGGTTTTCATGATGTACCAGTTTGTCGAGTCTCCTAAGCAGAAAGTGCTGAATAGAGAGCTTGAGAACATGAAATTGCACTATGAATTGCTCAATAAGAAAATTGCCCGGACCCAGGAGGTGTTGGAAGGTATTCAAAGACGGGATAACAATATTTACCGCACTTATTTTGAAGCAAATCCGATTCCGGATGAACAGAGGAAGGCAGGTTTTGGAGGGGTCAACCGTTACAAATCAATGGAAGGTTTTGATAATTCCCAAATGATCATTGATGCCACCAGGAACCTTGACATTCTTTCAAAGCAACTTTATGTGCAGTCGAAGTCACTGGATGAGATCATCAATCTGGCTAAAGACAAAGAAGAACTGCTGGCCTCGATACCGGCCATTCAGCCGGTGAGCAAGCAGGACCTGACAAGAATGGCTTCCGGTTTTGGTTGGAGGCTCGATCCTTTTACCAAGGCCAGAAAAAGACATAAAGGGATGGATTTTACCTCACCCCAGGGGACTCCTGTTTACGCAACGGGCAATGGAAAGGTGATCAGGGCAGACAGTAATGCTTCCGGCTTCGGAAGACACATCAGGATCGACCATGGTTTTGGGTACGTGACCCTTTATGCCCACCTGTCGAAATACAATGTCAAGAGAGGCAGAAAGGTCAAAAGGGGAGACCTAATTGGATACGTAGGAAGCTCTGGCAGGTCACAGGCACCCCATCTTCATTACGAGGTACACTATAACGGGCAACCAGTAAATCCGATCAATTTTTATTACGGAGATCTGTCACCCAGAGAATTTCAGGAAATGTTAAAAATGGCTTCACAAGAAGGACAATCTCTAGACTAATGCAAATAAACCTGCCGGATAAACGATATTATAAAATTGGAGAAGTTGCCAAGGCATTTGGTGTCAATACATCTCTGATCAGGTTTTGGGAAAATGAATTTGACATTCTCAAGCCCAAAAAGAATAAAAAGGGCAACAGGCTGTTTACCCCGGAGGATCTTGAAAACCTGAAAATGATCTATTTTCTGGTGAAGGAAAAAGGATTTACCCTTGAAGGAGCCAAGAACAAGCTGAAGGAAAAACCCGATGAGGTATTTTCCAAGCACAAGATTATCATGAGGCTCGAAGAGATTAAAAATGAACTTATAGAAATTAAAAATCAACTTTAAAATAGAACATCATGAAAAAATGGCTTCCCTTAATTGTTATTGTCGTTATTGTTATAGGAATTTTTAGATGGGGTGTTGGATTGAACAATACCATGGTTGAAAAGCAGGAAACAGCAAAGACCCAATGGGCCAATGTTGAGAGTGCATATCAGAGAAGGTCTGATCTTATTCCCAATCTGGTCAACACTGTGAAGGGATATGCTGATTTTGAAAAAGAGACGCTGGAAAGTGTAATACAGGCCAGGGCAAATGCTACCAAGACAACCATCGATCCGAGCAATATAACCCCAGAGCAGATGGCGGCGTTTCAGGAATCACAAAACAATCTTTCGGGGGCACTCAGCAGATTGATGGTGGTGGTTGAAAGGTATCCTGACCTGAAAGCCAATCAGAATTTTCTTGAATTACAAAGCCAGCTCGAAGGCACTGAAAACAGAATCAATGTTGAAAGAAACCGATTCAACATGACCGCAAAAGACTACAATGTGTACATTAGAAAGTTTCCTGCATCCTTTGTGGCAGGATTCCTGAACTTTGATCCCATGGCCCTGTTTCAGGCTGCCGAAGGCAGTGAGCAGGCGCCTACTGTTGATTTTAACTAAATGGTTCGGGCCTTTAGCCCTGGCTGATTTTTGATCTAAACATAGTCATGCAAGTAGAAAATTTTTTAAATGACGAGCAGGAGCAGCGGGTGGTTGATGCCATTTGTGAAGCTGAATTGAATACTTCAGGAGAGATTCGGGTACATTTGGAAAAAAACCTGAAGAAGGACCCGATGGAAAGGGCTGAGGAAGTATTCTTTTTATTGGGTATGAACAAGACCAAATTTAAAAACGGAGTCCTTTTTTATGTTGCGGTAGATGACCATCGCTTCGCCATCATTGGAGATGAAGGCATAGATAAAGTAGTTCCCGTCGATTTCTGGGAGAGTATCAAGGCCGAAGTACTCGATGAATTTATAAAAGGAAACCATGATGAAGGATTGGTCAAGGGGATTCTTCATGCCGGGGAAAAACTAAAAGAATTCTTTCCCTACGAAGACAAAGACGGTAACGAACTTTCGGATCAGATATCCAAGCACCATTAGGATTTAAATCCTTCTTTTTTGGTCAAACAATTTTGTATTTTTGCAGAAATTAATTCGCTTTAATGTCAATATTTTACAAACTCCAGGTAAAGGAGATCAGAAAGGAAACCATTGATGCGGTTTCGGTCGCATTTGAGATTCCCGAGCATTTAAAAAAGGAATTCCGTTTTATACCGGGTCAGTACATCACTATTGAGGCCGAATTGCAGGGCAGTCTGCTCAGAAGGTCCTATTCGATATGTTCATCTCCCTCAAACGGAGAGTTGAGAGTTGCCATCAAGGAGGTAGACAAAGGAAGATTCTCCCATTATGCCAATCGTGAATTGAAAATCGGCAGTACTTTGGAGGTAGCAGCCCCCGAGGGCCGATTTGTACTGGAGACGTCGCCAGGGAACAAAAAGAATTACATGGCTTTTGCTGCAGGGAGTGGCATTACGCCCGTGATTTCGATGATAAAGGCGGTGCTTGAAGAAGAAAAAGACAGTCGTTTCGTGCTGGTTTACGGAAGCAAATCGAGCGGCAAAACAATTTTTAAAGGTGAGCTTGATGACCTTGTTTCCGCTTTTGGCAACAGACTGACGGTTCATTATGTTTTCAGCCAGATCATCAGTGACAAGGCTATGTTTGGCAGGATTGATTCAAGTCTTGTAAAAGGTCTGTTCAAGAAGCAATATGCAAAGACTTCCTTTGACGAGTATTTCTTATGCGGACCGGAGGAGATGATCAACAATGTTCAGAAAATTCTTGTAAAGAGGGGAGTAAAAGAGGATCAGATCAAGTTTGAACTGTTTACCAGCACTTCTTATAAAAAGGAAATTAAAAAATCCCTTCATGGAAATTCCTTGATCAGTATTGTTTTAGATGATGAGGAGACGAGTTTTGAAATGAGAATGGATGAACTGATTCTTGATGCTGCGCTGGCCAAAGGACTGGATGCTCCTTATTCATGTCAGGGCGGGGTATGCAGCAGTTGTCTTGCCAGAGTGACTGAGGGAACGGCTGTGATGGAAAAAAATACTATCTTAGATGAAGATGAAATTGCGGAGGGCCTGATTTTGACCTGCCAGGCGCATCCGACCACACCAACGCTTAAAATTGATTATGATGACGTATAAGTTGTTTTGATCAATCTAAAACGTGTACCATGATCAGTGAATACATCAATGCAATATTATTAGGATTCGGACTGGCCTTTATGGTGGGTCCCGTTTTTTTTACATTGATCGAAACCAGCATTACCAAAGGCGTTCGTGCTGCGCTGATCTTTGATTTCGGGGTCGTACTTGCAGATATCATGTTTATTTCAATTTCCTATTATGGAAGTCTCAAGATTCTAAGAAAAATACAGGATGATCCGAGGGTGTTCATGATCGGAGGATTGATACTTGTTGCCTATGGGCTCTATACCATCTTCTACAAAAAAACAAAGAAGATCATAACCGATGAGGATCTGGTTGTTGTTGAAAGCAATAATTATGTAGGACTCTTCTTTAAGGGTTTTCTGTTGAACTCGATCAATTTTGGTGTTCTTGCCTTCTGGCTCGCCGTTGTGATCGCAGTAAGTTCGAATTTTCAGATGGATTCAGGAAAGATATTCAATTATTTCCTGCTCGTTGTGATTGCCTTCCTGATTACGGATTTGATCAAAATTGTGGCCGCAAAGCAACTCAAAAAAAAGTTGACGCCGGTTGTGCTGAGAAAAATAAGAAATGCTTTAGGTATATTTTTTATCCTTTTCGGAATCATTCTTGCCACCAAGCGTTATCTGCCTGAAAAGACCAAGGATAAAATTGACAACGTTTTTGAACACCGAGATCGTTAATTGTTCTGAACCTTCAGATTGTATTTATCGGCTACCTTATTGAAAACCTCTAACTTATCCTGGTTCTTGAGGTCCTTGTACATATAACCGATTTTTTTCGCGGCATCAGCACGGTAAGGTGAATTTTGAGCCGTATAAATGGTATAGGCCCTGATGAGATTATCCAGGCCTTCCTCTTGCTGATCCTGTGTGTATAGGATCAGGCCAAGCCCGTAATATCCTTCGGGATCTTCAGCATAGATGCTGATAAATCTTTTATAATAATGAATGGCCTCAGGGTAGTCCTTGTTCAGATTATATGCGATAGCAATATTCAACAAGGGAAGTCTTCCTTCAGGATAAATTTCCAATGATTTGAGATAGGCATCAATAGCCTTGTCATATTGTTGGTTTTTTCTGTGGCTGATACCCAGGTTATCCCAGGCAAAGGCAAATTTTTCGTCAATCGTCACCGCTTTGGTGAATTTAATAATGGCATTCTCATAATCCTCCTCATTGAGATAATCCATTCCGTCGTCATAGGCCAGCTGGGCGAGTACGTTATCTGATGAAGCGTACTTGAATTTTCTGTTCTCACTAAAAGCAATGCTTTTTAAGGAACCACAGTTCTGTACCAGGAAATTCTCAATATTTTTGTAGTTAAGTTCGGCACTTTTTTCAGCTGAAACATTCTCAATCTGATCCAAATTTTTAAGAGATAAACCGATACATTTTTTGATCTGCTCATTCTTGGCTTCACTGTCTGTAGCAATCTTTGAAATACATTCGCAGGCCTCATTAGATGCGGCGAGAAATTTTTCATTACCCTTATCCTGGGCATAGCCAAATACAAAACAAAATATAAAGATGTATTTAATAATATTCACAAGAGGCATTTTTTAAAGGTTCTCAATCGATTAAATTCCGGTACTGCCAAATCCGCCTTTTCCGCGTTTGGTCTCATCTAGAACGTTTACTTCCTCCCATTTAGTATGCGCGTACCTGGCAATTATCATTTGAGCGATCCTGTCACCATCGTTTATCGTGAAAATCTCATTCGACAAATTGACCAGAATTACACCGATCTCACCCCTGTAATCTGCATCGATCGTACCCGGCGAATTCAGAACACTGATCCCAAATTTGGCTGCAAGACCGCTTCGTGGCCTCACCTGGGCCTCAAAACCTTTTGGCAAGGCGATGAACAGGCCTGTTTTGATGATGGCTCTCTCCAGTGGTTTGAGCACAACCGCATTTTCAATATTGGCCCTGAGATCCATCCCGGCTGAAGCGTCTGTTTCGTATGAAGGAGTAGGATGGTTTGACTTATTGATAATCTTTATGACGACATTTTCCATATTTTTTTAATTTCTGTTTTTTGATTCCAAATGATTGTTCCTAAAAAAGTGATCGTGATCAGTACCGATACAATATGATTTCCCCTGAAATAATTGAAAGACAGGAATGACAGTCCAATGGCAATGATCAGAATCACTAAAATATTTTTCATGGGATAAGGAATCGCATAATATTTTTTTCCATAAAAATAACTCATCACTGCCATGGCCGAATAGGTGGCCAGGGTGGCCCATGCAGAGGCCATAAACCCAATGATCGGTATGAAGATTATATTCAGCCCTATGGTGAGTAGGGCACCCAGAATTGAAAAATACATGCCATACCTCGTTTTGTCTGTCAATTTAAACCAGACAGAGAAGTTGTAATAGATTCCAAGAAACAAATTGGCCAGCAGGATGACGGGCACAATAACCAGGGCACTGAAATATTCTTCTTTTCCTAAAAGGAGCATTGCGAACTGGTCAATAAAACCGACAATGATGATCATGAACAGGGCCCCGAAAATAATGAACCAGGTCAGGATCCTCGCATAGGTTTGTTTCGCGTTGGATTCTTTGGCCTGGTTAAAGAAAAAGGGTTCTGCTCCCATTTTAAAGGCCATGATATAAAGTGACATGAACACCCCCAGCTTGTAACAGGCGGCATATACTCCCATTTGCTCTTTACCAAGGTAGTGGGTTAATAATAGTTTGTCGAGGTTTTCGTTGGTGACGTAGGCCAGACTGCTGACCATAATGGGTAATCCGTAAACCAGCATTTGGTACAAGATCTTTTTGTCAAAAGAAAATTTGAATTTGAATACAATCGGGAACAGCACCAGAAAAGTGAAAAGGCTTGCAATAAAATTGGCAACAAAAATATACAAAACCAGGGGATGCTCGTAAAAACTGTTGGCTATGAAGCCCGGAACATAACCATCATTTTCAAGGGCAAAGGGGACGTACATCAGAAAGTAAAGGTTAAATACGGCAAAAATCAATACGTTGAGCACCTTGAAAAAAGTAAACCTGAAGGGTTTGTTGTTCACCCTTAAAAAAGCATAAGGAATCACTACGAGTGTGTCAAAAGTCGTCACAAGTATCAGAATTTGAAAAGGGAGGGCACTTGAAAACCCGAGATAGCCCGCTATGGCATCACTGTAAACGAGCATGAGCATCATAAACATCATTGTGGTCAGGAACAGGCTTACAAAAGCCGTTGAAATTACCTTTCCCTTTTGTTGCTCTTTTGTAAAGAACCTGAAGAAGGCTGTTTCCATGCCATAGGTCAGCAAGGCGTTAAAATAAGCAGCGTAAACGAAATAAATGGTGCTTTCGGCATATTTTTCAGATGCCAGGGTATTGGTATGCAGTTTTACAAGGATAATGTTGATGGCTCTTGGCAAAACGGCGGCGATTCCGTAAATGATTGTATCTCTGAAAAACCGTTTTAATGTGCTCAAGGTTGAATTTTTGTGATATATCCAAACAAAAATAAAATTTATGAAGTACAAATGCTCAATTATGCCAAAAATCTTTTGACATAAAAAAAGCCCCTGCATTTGCAGGGGCTTTTTGTAATCACTTGCTAAGAATTACGATTCCATCGGTACAATGGAAACATAAGACCTGTTGTCTTTTTTCTTAGTGAACTTTACGATACCATCAACCTGAGCATGTAATGTATGGTCTTTACCCATATATACATTTTCACCTGGATGATGTTTGGTGCCTCTCTGACGGATCAGGATGTTACCTGCAACAGCACCTTGGCCACCAAAGATTTTTACCCCTAATCGTTTCGATTCTGATTCTCTACCGTTCTTAGAACTACCTACACCTTTTTTATGAGCCATGATCTAATATTTTATTGGGTTAATTTATTTTTTAGGGCTTTCTTTTTGAGCTGCCGCCTTCTTGGGAGCTGCTTTTTTAGGAGCCGCTTTTTTGGGTGCTGCTTTTTTTGCCGGAGCTTTAACAGCCTCTTTTTCTTTACTTGCCGCCTTTTTGGCAGGAGCTGCTTTTTTAGCAGCCGGTTTTGCTTCAGCCGGGGCTTTTTCAGTTTTTGCCGCTGCTTTTTTCGCAGGAGCCTTTATTGAAATTCCTTCAATCTGAATTTCGGACAAATATTGACGATGCCCGTTCTTTTTCTTAAATCCTTTTCTTCTTTTCTTTTTGAAAACGATTACTTTATCACCTTTTAAGTGACTCAAAACCTTTGCAGTTACTACTGCATCTTTTATAACCGGGGCGCCAATGGTAACTTTTCCATCATCGAGTAAAAGAACTTTGTCAAAGGTAAGTTTTGACCCTTCTTTTTCCTCCAAGCGATGAACAAAAACCTTTTGGTCTTTAGCAACTTTGAATTGCTGCCCTGCTATCTCTACAATTGCATACATGGATTAATGTTTTTGCTTTTTTAATACTAAAAAAATTTTGCCCTTTTCAATTAGGCGGGTGCAAATATACATCTTTTTATTAAATGCGAAAAATATTTTCAAGCCATAATTTTATGGAAAAAAATAGATATCAAAAAAGGCAAATCATGACTTCTTCCCTTTATTCGTGAGGTATACGCCAAGTAGGATGAGACTTCCTGCTAAAAATTGATCCAAATGGATGCTTTCACCGTCCATCACACCCCAGAAAATGGCCACCACAGGAATGAGATAGGTCACTGAGCTGGAAAAAATGGGAGAGGAGACCTGCACCAGTTTGTTAAAAAAAGTTTTGGCTGTTGCCGTTCCAAAAACGGCGAGTAAGAGAAGATAGAACAAAGATGAACGGGCGCTCTCAATGTATTCCCAATCAAAAAAATCTGTGGTAAACAAAACGATCAGTGCCGGAATAAAAATTACAATAAAGTTTCCTGTGGTAATGGTCAGGGCACTGAGATCGTCAAGGTGCTTTTTCAGGATGTTTACATTAAAGGCGTATCCCACAGAGGCCAATACAATGAACAGGGCGTAAAAATAATTTTGATCCGGGTTGAGATCCGATCCTTTTAAAATCAGCAGCGAAGCTCCTATCAATCCTATGATCACACCTAAAAATTGTTTCCTTAAAAAGCTATATTGAAAAAACATCGCACCGATCAAAAGGGTATTCAGCGGGGTGAGGGAATTGAGGATCGATACGATTGAACTGTCAATACTGTCAACGGCATAAGCAAACAGAAAGGCCGGAAAAAATGTGCCCAAAAATGCGGTAACACTGATGTAAAACCATTGTTTTTTTGTAATGGCAAGGATGTTTTTCAATCCTACAATGAACAGCGTCAATGCAGTAAAAATAATTCTGAGTGCACCCACCTGCACAGGACTCAGACCAATCAGCGCTTTTTTCATTAAAATAAATGAACTACCCCATATCAGGGCAAGAACGATCAAGAGAAGCCATCTTATTTGATTTTGGTTCATTATAATTTAATTACTCAGTTTTCAGAATATTATCCTTATTTTTGTTGGTGAAATGAAATTTTAAGCAAGTGAAAGTAATTAATAAAATCGTTCCTGTCCTGATATTCGTTTTGTTTTTTGTTTCATGTGAGCAGGGACAAGGTTCAAAAATTAGCAAATCTCCTGTGGTCAAAGAGAAAGCTGAAGACCAAAAACTTCAGCATGTGCAGGTTGATATCAAAGGAATGACCTGCGAGATTGGCTGTGCAAAGCTCATTCAATCCAAACTGTACAAGGCAGATGGAGTTACCTTTGCGCGTATCAGTTTTGCAGACAGTTCGGGTGTGGTTAGTTTTGATGAGAACAAAATCACTAAAGAACAGCTCAGTGAGATCATTGAGAAGACGGCCGGTGGAGATATTTATACTGTGGTAGGCATTCAAAAGATTGATGCCGTTGAAAATTCTGTTGAAATACAGTAGTAAGATCATTTTTTTTTCAGAATTCAAGAAAAGCTCTATGAGGGAGCACTTTAACTAATAACTTAACCCTAAATCAATTAATATTATGAAACTAATGAAAATTATTTTAAGCCTAGTGGTCATCAGTGCCCTGGCATTTTCTTGCAAAACAGATAAAAAGAAAGCCGCGGATGAAGTGACAGATACCGTTGAAGCAGCTGCGGATGAAGGAGGTGAAGCTATGGAGGAAGCTGCTGAAGATGCAGAAGAAGCTGCAGAGGAAGTAGAAGAAGCTGCAGAGGAAGTAGAAGAAGCTGTTGAGGAAGTATCAGAGGCTGTTACAGAAAAAAGGATCACAGTTGTTTTTCCTAAGGATACTAAATTGCAAAACGAAGTAAAGGCCTCCCTGCTTGAATTTGCCAAGTCAAACCCCGAAGTTGAGTCACACTTGCACAAGGCTTATGGCTTTGCCTTTTTCCCTAAAATCACCAAAGGAGGTTTGGGAATAGGTGGAGCTGGCGGTAAAGGATTGGTGTTTGACAACAAAACCGTTATTGGAGAATCGAGATTGGCGCAGGCAACCTTTGGATTGCAGGCCGGAGGTCAGCAATACATGGAAATCATATTGTTTGAAGACCAGCCGGCCCTGGACAGGTTTACCTCTGGTAAAGTTAAATTTTCAGGACAAGCATCCGCAGTTGCATTGAAAGATGGTGCATCTGCAGATATTGACTATCAGGATGGCGTGGCCATTTTTACAAAAACAATTGGCGGATTAATGGCCGAGGCTTCCGTAGGGGGTCAAAGCTTTAAATACACGCCCGGTATTAATTAATGAATTATCCTTGCTAAAATTATGAAATGGGTGCCTGGCACCCATTTTTTTGTCCTTTTATGTATCTAATTTAGATACAGATTTTGAAAAAAACACTAATTTTGTAACTTAATTAACCTAAATCTCAAAGAAATGAAAATTATTAAAGTATTGTTCATATTTGTTTTTATAAGTATGATCGCTATTTCTTGTAAAGAAACAAAAAAAGAAGAAGTTCAAGATGACGCTGCTGTTGAAATGACGGAAGAAGGAGGAGAGGCCGCTGAACAGTCAGAAGCTGATAAATCGATTGAGGCTGCCGAAAGTGAGGCGAGTGAGGAAGCTGCAAACGAGGAATCAAAAGCCATCGAAGGTGCTACCAAGGGGGTTGAAGAAATGCCGGTGGCAGAAGGTGTTTTGACAGAAGTTATGGCCGACACTCCAGTGATTTATCCTGGATGCAGTGGAGGAACTACTGATGAAATCAGAGCCTGCTCCAAAGAGAAATTCATCGCTTTCTTAAAGGATGAATTCAACGTTGGTTTGGCAAAGGATTGGAACCTTGATCCTGGGGATCATATGATCAGGAGCATGGTCAAAATTGATGAAAACGGAAAATGTTCGCAACTTCAGGTTATGGCCCCGAATGATGCTTTAGGAAAAGAAATGGGGCGGGTGATCAATAAACTTCCTCAAATGACCGCTGCTACGAAAGGTGGTGAGCCGGTCGCGGTACAATTTGTACTTCCTCTGAATTTTAAGGTAGAGGATTAGGGAGAAAACAAGAAAATAAAAAATCCTGATGCGAAATCAGGATTTTTTTTGTTTTAAATGAAAACGGAAGGGCAACTTCAGAATTTCTTCATAATTGTTTTGCTATATTAGCGCCCTTAAATATTAACTTAAAATTAACAACTATGAAATTGATCAAAGGAATCTTAGTAATCGCTGTGATGAGCACACTAACATTTTCATGTGACCAGGCAAAAAAAGAATCTGCAACTGACGCAATAGAAACAGCTGTAGAAGCAACTGAAGAAGCTACGGAAGCTGCTGCTGAGGCTGTAGAGGAAACTGCTGAAGCCGCAGAACAAGTAATTGATTCAGTAAGTGCTGATGCTGAAGAGGTAATTGACTCAGCTAAAGCTATGGCAGAAGGAGTGGCAAAAAAATGTGATGGAAAATGTTCTAAGGACGGAAAATCATGTGACGGAAGCTGCAAGGCTTAACTGTTTCACGCTATAGAATACTGAAAGCTACCCAAGGGGTAGCTTTTTTTTGCTCCAGATTGAGATTTTTTTACGCAGAGAATAGTAGAGAAATAAAAGACTGATGGTATATAATACGCCAACAAGCTGGTGCAGTGTTCCGTAAAACAAGGGAATACCTGTCTTAATTTTAAGCAGGGTCATGATCCCCAGAAAAACCTGAAATACGACCAGCAGATAAGAAATCGTAAGCCATTTTATCGCGCTGGTGTGTACATGATTTCGTTTTTTGTGGTAAAAGTAAAAGGTTAGAACCAACAAAACGTAGGCCAGCATTCTGTGCACAAATTGTACCAAGGCCGGTGCAAAAGCAAAACGATCATAGTTTGTGAGGTTGTGCAAGGTCCAGTTGCTGCCGTCAAGCAGTACTTCTGGAATAAAGGATCCATTCATCGAAGGCCATGTGGGATAATGTAATCCTGCTCTCATTCCTGCCATTAATCCGGCAAATATCAACTGCAAGAATGTAAAGGTCAAAAGCGTCATTACGAAGCGCGTATGTCCCTTTTTAGGTTTGTTTTCCATAAGGTATACATCAGCGATGCATTTGACCATGGCCCCAATTGTAAAGATGGCCAGCATAAAGTGCAGGGTAAGTTTATAGGCATTAACCCAGGGTTTGTTGACCAGTCCGCTTTGTACCATGATCCAGCCGGCAGAGGCTGTAAGTGCAGCAAGAATGATGACCAGGGCCAGTCTTTTGATCAGGAAAAAGTCAATTTGTTTTCTCAGCAGAAAAATGATGAAGGGAATTAAAAATATGATCCCCAGACTCCTTACCCACAGGCGATGCAGGTATTCCCAAAAATAAATGAATTTAAAATCTTTTAAGGTGAAATCGGAATTGATCTTTTGGTACTGAGGGGTTTGCTTGTACAATTCAAACAGCTCAACCCACTGTTGTTTGTTCATGGGCGGAACAACGCCCGTAATGATGTCCCAGCTGGTAATGGAAAGACCGGATCCTGTTAAACGTGTGATTCCTCCCAAAATGACCTGACCGATAAGCATGATCAGCCCTACAAACAGCCAGGCTCGGATGGTTTTGTTGTATAGATACTTTTTCTTCAAATCAATAGTGCCTTAAATATTTAATCTTTCCATTCCATCGATTCAATCATTCGGATGATATCCTTATGCAGATAGTTGATTGCTGGTTTGATCGAATCATAATTCGGCTGTACATTAAAATATACAGCTCCGGTAATAAAATGTTTGCTGCTGTCAGTCACATGAAACTGAATGGGGGAAGCTGCATTGCCCGTAACCTCGAAAACTGAGCCATAAACTTTTTTATCCCTGTTGGCATATGGAACTGAACTGATCCCATCTGCTTTTATCGCATGGTTAAAGGTAAGTTTTTCTGCTTCTAAAAAAAGCTCTTTTAAATTTTGGTTTACAGGCCTGTAGGTCATGTTTACAGAGGCATTTAATTCGTGATAATCCATATTGACCCAGCATTTATCATTCACTATAACCATGGCATAATTTGATTTTTCAAAGGTATATGGGCAGCTTGTACCTAAAAAACCATAGGTAGGAGCAGGGTATTCAAGACGCAGCTGTGCCTTAGGCTTTGGCAGGGTTTCCTCCTTGCAGGATGTTACTGCAACTGTGAAAGCCAAAACCATAAAGCAATGTGTCAATATTTTTTTAAGCTTTATCATTTCTTCTTTACGGGTAAATTTACTTTAACTTGTTTTATTCTTTTTTTATCAATGGCTTCAATGTCAAAGGTATATCCCTTGTATTTGATTGAATCTTTCTTTTTTGGGAATTTCCCGGTGAGTTCAAGAATAAATCCAGCAAGTGTTTCAGCTTCAAACTTGTTCTCTTCAAATTTTATTTCTTCAATTTGCAGGATCTTGTAAAAGTCTTTGAGGGTTGTTTTTCCTTCAAACACATAAGAATGTTCATCAAGTTTGGAATAAGACAGATCGTATTGGTCAAATTCGTCGGAAATGTCCCCTACAATCTCTTCAATGATATCCTCAAGAGTGATCAGTCCTGATGTCCCGCCATATTCGTCTACCACAATGGCCAGGTGATTTTTCATTTCCTGAAACTCCTTGAGCAGGTCATCCAGTTTTTTGTTTTCCGGAACAAAAAATGTTTCCCTTATGATTTTCTTCCATTGAAAAGAGGTTTTATTGATGTGGGGGATAAGGTCCTTTGTATACAATATGCCAATAATCTTATCTATATTGTCTTCGTAAACCGGGATTCTGGAATGACCATTTTTGATGATCTTCTCAGTGATCACAGCGAAATCCTCATCCGAAGACAATGCAAATATATCCATTCTCGGACACATGATTTGTGAGGTTTCGGTATTCCCAAAATTGATAATGCCCTGCAGGATCTTCTTTTCTTCTTTGGTAGTGGCCCCTTTGGAAGTTAGTTCAAGTGCCTGAGACAACACTTCAACAGAAAAATCAGTTTGTTTTTTGTTCAGTTTGTTCTCGACAATTCCGGTCAGGTTCAACAGAGGTTTGCTGATCACATATAGCAGCGCATTCAAAAGGGTCATGGGTTTCACCATGAATGATGCGAACCTGTAAGCATTTCGGCTGGCATAAACCTTTGGGAGCACCTCTCCGAAAAGCAGGATCAGAAACGTGACAAAAACGATCTCGAGCATGAACTTGATCACAGGTGATACAATACTGCCAAAGAAATAATCGCCTACATAGGCAAAGAGAAGGATAAACAGGATGTTGATAAAATTATTAGATATCAGGATGGTCGCCAGCAAACGCTTCGGGTCTTCGAGTAACTCTATGACCAGCTTTGCATTAGGGTCGGTTTCTTGATCAAGATCTGTTCTAGAAAGAGAGAAAAATGCAACTTCAGTACCCGAAATGATAGCAGAAATAACGAGTAGACCAACCAAAGACAGTATACCTGCCATGACTTGCCAATCTATGTCAAAAACGAAAAAAAAACTTGCGGGTTCAGGATCCAAGGAATAATTTTTTAATTCATAATTTCAATGAAACTAAAAGGGAAGATCGTCTGTGGGATCGCCCGAAAGGGTTTCATCGGCCTTTTTACTGTGAACATTTTCCTTGGTTTGGGGTGTTTCAGGGTTGTTCAAGTCTTTTTTTGTATTCAAAAAAGTCATGTCAAGGGCATGAATTTCTGTGGTATACCGCTTTACACCTTCCTGCTCCCATTGTCTTGTTTTAATCCTTCCTTCGATAAAAACACGATCTCCTTTGCTCAGAAATTTTTCACAGATTTCCGCCAATTTATTTCTGACCACGACATTGTGCCATTCAGTGGTGGTCACTTTTTCTCCGGTCTGCTTGTTGGTAAATGTTTCATTCGTGGCAACGGGAAATCTTCCAATGCAATTACCTCCTTCAAAGTAGTGCATCTTAACTTCATCTCCCAGGTGCCCGATCAACATTACTTTATTTAATGAATTTGCCATAATTGTGAATTAATATTCAAAGATAGTACAATTTATAGTAAAATTTAAAGCGCTTGGCTTATTTTCAACCTCGGTATTTATCAACAAAATTCTGCAACAATACCGGCATCGCATATCGGTCAAGATCCGTCCAAGGTACTGTATTTGGAAGATTTTCATCCGTTTCAATGATCCAGAAAGATGTGTATAGCGTTTGATGTGTTAATTTATGAACCACCGGATCATGATTCATTTTTTTGATGCTGTAAGAACCCTGAAGGTCAAATTCTTTTGCAGCCATATTTTTAATTGCTACATCATCCGTTAGCGTCTGGCTGGTCTCATAAAGTGGAAATTCATACAAGTGCTGCCAGATATCTTTGTTTTTTCTTTGACGGATGAAAGTGGATTCGCCTTTTACATTCAGGACAATGAAATTAAAATTGCGTTTTTTTATTTTCAATTTCTTGAGCTTGACCGGAAGTTGGTTGACCCTTTTATGCTGCAAGGCGTAGCAGGATTCATTCAATACGCAGGTGTTGCAATCGGGGTTTTTAGGGACACATACCAAAGCGCCAAATTCCATCAAGGCCTGGTTGTGGGTTCCCGGATCTTCCTTGTCTATTAATTGCTGGGCAAGTGCTTTGAACTCTTTGGGTCCTTTTGAATTATTAATAGGTGTAGACAAGCCAAAAAATCTGGAAAGCACACGGTAAACATTTCCATCTACTGTGGCATGGGGTTGATCAAAAGCAATGGATGCGATGGCTGAGGCTGTATAATCTCCTATACCTTTTAATTTGATCAGTTCTTTGTACTGATCAGGAAATTTACCGTCGTGATGATCCACAATGAGCCTGGCAGTATAGAGCAGATTTCGGGCTCTTGAATAATAGCCCAGACCCTGCCAATGATTTAAAACCTGTTTTTCATCAGCCCTGGCGAGGGCAAAAACATCTTGGTATTCTTCAGAAAATTTTTCAAAATATGAGGTCCCCTGAGCTATCCTGGTCTGTTGCATAATTATTTCGGACAACCATATCAAATAAGGATCTTTGGATTTTCTCCAGGGCAAATCCCGTTTATTCATTAAATACCACATTTTTAATGTGTTAGAAAAATTGAGAATATCGCTCATTTTGCAA
The DNA here is from genome assembly GCA_024644745.1 of Flavobacteriaceae bacterium. GTDB lineage: Bacteria > Bacteroidota > Bacteroidia > Flavobacteriales > Flavobacteriaceae > Lutimonas. The sequence continues at coordinate 6,931 of JAHEHF010000032.1, read as the reverse complement.
TAGTACAATTTTTTTATCTAATTAAATTTTAATCATTTAGCTTTCTGAAATTGATTTATTGTGTTATATTTGCCGACTCAAATAAGCAATTAAATAACGTATAAATAATTTAAAATGACAAAAGCAGAGATCGTAGCTAACATTTCAGAAAAATCTGGTATTGAAAAAGCTGATGTTTTAAGAGTAGTAGAGGATTTTATGGTCGAGGTGAAAGATTCATTGAATCAAGGAAATAATGTTTACTTAAGAGGATTTGGAAGCTTCATCGTAAAAGAAAGGGCTGAGAAAACTGGAAGAAATATTTCAAAGAATACGACAATTAAAATACCTGCACACAATATTCCATCTTTCAAACCGGCAAAAGTTTTTGTTGAGAGTGTGAAAAAAAATGTTGCAGTAAAATAATAAAAATCTTTTAATTCAGTTTATTATGCCAAGTGGTAAAAAAAGAAAACGTAGCAAAATCTCTACGCATAAGCGAAAAAAGAGAAGCAGACAAAACAGACATAAAAAGAAAAAATAACAAATAGGTGAGCAATCACCTATTTGTTTTAAATTTTCAGTTTAGTAAGTTCATTGACATAAAATTTGTTTAGGCAAATATGAAGGTTATCAAGAATAACCAAACACATTTATTAATCAATCTGTTCTGATAATTGATTCAATTGATCAATACAGAATAGATGCAAAAATATAACAGAGTGAAAACAGAATTAATAATAAGATCGAGTTCCTCTGATATAGATTTTGCCTTATTAAAGGATGGAAAACTTGTTGAGTTACACAATGAAACTTTAGATAATAATTTCTCTGTAGGAGATATTTTTTTAGCTAAAGTCAAAAAAACATTATCCGGACTGAATGCAGCTTTTGTAAATGTAGGAAGTGACAAAGATGCTTTTTTACATTATCATGATTTGGGTCCACAATTATCATCTTTAAAAAAATTCACACAACAGGTAAGTACAGGTAAAAGAAAGGATTTCACCTTAAAGAATTTTCGTTTCGAAAAGGATATTGATAAGAATGGTAAAATTGATGATGCCATAAAGGCAGGTCAGAATATGCTGGTTCAGGTAGTTAAAGAACCAATTTCCACAAAAGGACCGCGTATCAGTTCTGAATTGTCTATTGCAGGAAGGTATATGGTTTTAGTGCCTTTTTCTGATCGGGTTTCTGTATCGCAGAAGATCACGAACAATAAGGAAAAAGAGCGTTTGAAAAGATTGGCAAAAAGCATTAAGCCAAAAGGATTTGGCGTCATTTTACGCACAGTGGCTCAGGATATAAAAGTGGCAGAGCTTGACAGAGATCTGCAGAATTCACTCCAGAGATGGGTGAATATGTGCAAACAGATTCCAAGAGCAAACGCGCCTCAGAAGGTTTTGTCAGAATTGAACAGAGCTTCCTCAATTTTACGGGATGTTTTTAATGAGTCTTTCACAAAGATCATTACAGACGATTTATCCTTACAACAGGAAATAGTCGATTATTTAGAAAGAATCGCTCCTGAGAAGACAGCAATAGCAAAGCATTACAAATCAAGAATTCCGATTTTTGATCATTATGGTATTGAAAAGCAGATCAAATCGGCCTTTGGTCGAACTGTTTCCATGCGAAAAGGTGCTTATCTTGTTATCGAGCACACAGAAGCACTTCATGTAATAGACGTAAATTCAGGTAATCGTTCCAATAAAGCAAATTCACAGGCAGACACGGCCCTTGAGGTCAATTTGATAGCTGCCACTGAAATAGCAAGACAATTGCAGCTCCGTGATATGGGAGGAATCATAGTAATTGATTTTATCGACATGCATATTGCAGACCACCGTAAAAAACTCTATGACCATTTAAGAGATGCAATGAAGGATTCACGCACGAAACACAAAGTTTTACCGCCAAGTAAATTTGGCCTTGTGCAGATTACCCGCCAAAGAGTGAGACCCGAAAGAAATATCAAGACCAATGAGGAAAACCCCAACAGGAATGGTGAAGTTGAAGCACCCATTGTTTTAATTGATAGAATTGAAGCCCAGTTAATGAAGATTATGGAAGAAAATAAAAAAGGAATTGCACTTCATGTGCATTCATTCGTAGCTTCCTATCTTTCCCACGGATTAAAATCGATTCAGTTGAAATGGTTTCTCAAGTATAAAAAATGGATCAAAGTTGTCCCTAGAGATGCTTTTCCATATTTAAAATATGAGTTTTACGATAGTAACGATAAGTTAATAAGGTAATTATATATCACAAAGCCCCGCAAAAGCGGGGCTTTTTTTTTGATTCAGGGCAATATTCTTGTTGTAAGAATTCGCGAATTTTCCAGTTTTACACGTAAAATAAACATGACTCTTGAAGGCATTCCTTCCCATTTCAACTGAACCAAAGCATCATTGATATCGATATTTCTGATGATGCGTCCGTTGAGGTCATAGATCTTCAAATTGGTCATCTTCTCATTGTTATTTGTTCTTATATGCAAATAATTGTTCTCAGTATACCAGATGATACGCGATAATGCATCGGGGTCCGTCTTGGGGACTGGCATGCTTTCAAAAAACCTCAGTTCAAACCTGTCTCTATATACACCAGCTCCTTTCAACTGAAATGAATAGGCTTGTTTTTTAAGGTTGTGCATCACATTAAGTTCCTTATCATGAAGATAAACATGTCTATGCCGCAATTTTCCCAGAGCCTGATCGATTTCTATTTTTAAACTAACAGGTTCTTCAATATGATTGTCAATACCCAGGGGAATCACCTCATCCCCTTTAAAATCAGGAATTCCCTGAATGGCAAGTCGCAGCTCGTCTAAATTCATATACAGGCTTGCGGATCTGTTTGCGCTTAGGCGAAGGCCATCATAATGGGGGTCATAATCATGGCTTGCACCCTTCATGAATCCAATGAGAATCTGGCTGAAAACTCCGAGCTGGTTAGACAGGTTGACCCATATCCTGTCTGCTTCCTTGTTTTCTTTCCATGGTCTTTCTTTAAAGAAATTGTCATTGCCTGCCAGGCTTCTGAAAGCGTTTTTAAAAAGCAACGTACCTTCGCGCTGTGCTTCGACGAAAAAGCCCTGTCCGCTGGCGATGAATTTTGTGGGACGCTCTCCTTCTGAATTGGCTTTAATGCCTCCTGTGCCCAATGTGTACATGGCATAGTCGTCTGTGGTATAAATCATGGTACCTTTTCCGGTTGCTTCAGCAGGGGTATTGTGCGTCCAGAAATAGAGGGTACTTGTCAGGAGAGAGGCGTTTGCTGGATCATTTAACAAGGCTTCCGCATCTATGGCTGACGGATAAGGGTTCCCAATAAGGTTCCAGTCGGTCAGGGGATACGTGTCGGTGTTTTGTAAGGCGATGGGAATTTCAATGAATCCATTATTGATCTCACCTGTAAATACGACTTCCTGCTGTCTTGCAAAAGGTGCGCCGGGAGCCATGGAGGCATATCCCCTCGCGATGTCCATAACTCCTGAAGCACGCACCCAGGCATCATTGTTGTCATCGGTACCATTCTGATCAAGATCTTCAAAGCGTTCCGTGTCAAACGTATAAAAAGAATTTTTCGGCGAATCCGGGAAAACTTCCTCGAGCCTTGAAGTTTTGACAGGGCTGGACCAAAATGTATAATCATAGGGCTTTATTTCGGTTGTTTTTTTATGTACCTTGATCGTTCCCATGTTGCTAACACTTCCGCTGTCGTTGATCATGATGAGCGACCCTTCATGCAATATTTCCAATGCGCCTTTTACCTTGAGATTATTTTGTATCCTGACGTAGTTTCCTGCCGATATCTTCAGGTTTGCACCACTCGCGACAAGCAGTTCGCAGGCTGTAAAATTGCCATTTAAAACAGTACTGTAATCTGTTGTGATCTGGGCTTCCCTGTACAAATCAGGCAGACCATTTTGCCAGGATCCCATAAAAAAATGGGCCGGACCCGAATAGAACTCACCAAGCCTGAGATTTGTCCCGGGAGTTGCCAGGTCCACTTCCTGGAATGAATGAACCAGCCATTGACTGAGATCAAATCCGGTATTGGGCCCTGCTGCAAGGCAACCGTATTTTCTTAACATGCTGATGTCAGTTCCCCAGTTGCCCGAATGCCCGATGATATCAGTTCGGTTCTCCCAGCAGCTTGTATCACTCGTGGTTGATATCACCAGGATGTCATCTCCTGTAAAACTGCAGACCGTTGACCTGATTTCTTTTCCGTTTAGCGCGTAAGCTGGTGAATCTACATTTAAGGTGGCACTGAACGTAAGAGATTCTCCAGGAGCAAGAGGTGGAATCAGTTTTTTTCGGCTCGGATTGATACCGATGGGCGATTGGGTATCATCATTCCAGAACAGGGCCAGATAATAGGTGTTCTCCTGAATTGTCTCCGTTCCGACATTCGTAATTTCAATCCATTTGTTGTTTCCCGAGCCTTCATAGTACTGGGTGATCATCAAAGGATCTTTTGTCGGACCTGTTGACTCTGCGTGAATTGTGAAATCAAAGGGATTTTCTGAGTCATCGCTGTTGGTGATCTCAACCCTGGCCGTGCTGAGACCCTGGTCAAAAGGCTTATAGATTACTGAGAAAGACAGGCTGTCATGAGGGGCAATCAAAGCAGGACCGCGAAAAGCTGTTTTAAATTCATTTGCATCCGGTCCTGAGAAAGTGATGCTGATGATGTCAAGATCACGATCGCCAAGGTTTTTAATGGTATAGGATCTTGTGATTGAACTGTCTAACTTGAAGGGGATCGACCCAAAGTAAGTATTGTTGAGCAAGGTGGTTTCCTCACTGCCGTCCGTAAGAGGGTAACCCCGGGCTTCGAGATGGATCTCGGGAATCTCACCTTCACATCTGGAAACATGGCGGTTCAGGTTGCCGGTGTCTTCCAGTTTAAAAATATCCCATTCCCCGGGGTCATATTGATTGTTTGCATTTTGAACATTGCTTTTTCTTCTCAGGGTCAGGTCCCTGGCAAAAGGAAGGGAATCCCCGATCACTCCGATGATATCGATAATACTTTTGTCATGAGCCAGAGCTATTTTGTCATCACCATTGAAGTTCATCACAGCGCTGTTCGTGCTCAGATCAGCCTGGACATCCAAAATCTCCTGGTCATCTTCAATAAGATAGGTTCCATACGCCGGTATGACCCCGGATAGAGAGAGTCCCGATGATACTTCAGTATTGGACCCCGTATATTTATACAGTTCATAAGCCCCAAGATCGACAGGATTGCCGGTCGGGTTGTACAGTTCGATATAGTTGTTTCTTGTATTTGAACTGGATCTGCCCTCAAGATATTCTGAGATCATGAGCTGGCTGCAGGCAACAAGCACGTCTCCCTGAAGCCTTATATTGTCAATTCCTGCAATATCCGATCCGTTTTGTTTAACGCTGATCATCAGTTTTACCCTCTTTGTATTGTTCGGTATGCTGATCTTTATTTCCATCCATCCATTCGTGTTCAGATCATTGGCCCCGTCTATAAAAACAACCTCAGGTTGCGCCTCTGAGTCAAACCATACCTGGTACTTCATGTCGTCTCCGTTGTCATATCCCAGTACCTGAACATCAAAGGAGAGAACCACATTTCTGAATCCCGATATGTCGATATCTGGCCATTCAATAGTTTCAAAGCCGGATGAACCACAGTTGCCGTTAAGGTCCTGAATCCCCCAAAAATAATCACCTTCACTTGGGTTGATTTTCCCAAGAGTGGAATGAAAATTCCAGGTGTCGCCTTCGCTGGTGCAGGGAGGTGTTGAAAACAGCGGATCAGACCAGTTGTCTTCATTCTCTTCAAATCCATAAGAGGAAATTATTGTGGACTGTGAAAAAGTGTTGATCAGATAGAGTAAAAGATAAAGGCTCAGGTAGTACTTCAGCATGATAAAACAGATTAGTTTTGGAAAAATTACTTGTTGCGAGTACATTTGGACTGTCATTGAATTTATCCCATGCAAAGAAAAAAGTCAACATATACCGTTGAGGAGGCAAAACGTAAACTGGAAAAATATTGTGTTTATCAGGATCGGTGTCATCAGGAGATAATGCAAAAATTGCGTGAAATGGGAATGATCCGGGAGGCCAGTGAGGTGATTCAGTTGCATTTGATGGAGCACGATTTCGTCAATGAGGAGCGATTTGCCAGAAGTTTCGCCCGCGGAAAGTTCAAGATCAAAAAATGGGGAAAGAAAAGGATAATAAATGAGCTCAAACAGCGGGAGGTCTCAGCATACAATATTGCAGCTGCATTAAGCGAGATCGACCCCGAGGAATATGAAAATACCCTGCAAGAAATTGGAAGAAAGCGGTTTGAAAGTGTTCGGGAAAACAATACCTTCAAGAAACGAAAAAAGGTTGCTGATTTTTTGTTGAGAAAGGGTTATGAGAGCCACAAGGTTTATGAATTACTTTTGTCTCTGGAACGCGAAAATAATTCGTGATCTGAAAGAAAAAACACTGATAGTTTTTAGTATATTTGTGGCCCAAATTGATGAAATTATGAGTTTACAGAGCCAGGTAATGGATCAGATGAAAGCCGCCATGAAATCTAAAGACAAAGTTGCTTTGGAAGCATTAAGAGCGTTGAAGTCGGCATTTTTATTGGAAAATACTAGTGGAGGCAATGTTGAATTAACCGAAGCGGACGAGATAAGGATTGTTCAAAAACTTGTGAAACAAAGAAAAGACAGTGCAGCAATATTTCAGGAGCAGGGCAGAGAAGATCTTGCTGAACCTGAGATTGCACAGGCAAAAATATTGGAGCAGTTCCTTCCCGATCAGATGGGAGAAGACGAATTGAAAACAGCCATTGAAGCCATTATAGCCCAAACAGGTGCAAGTTCGATGAAAGACATGGGAAAGGTCATGGGCATGGCATCAAAGGAATTGGCAGGAAAGGCTGATGGAAAGGCAATTTC
>JAHEHF010000124.1 GCA_024644745.1 Flavobacteriaceae bacterium | reverse complement strand
CGGAGCATCGTGTTGAAGAATTTATCCGATATGTAGAGGACGACAGCTTTGATTTTGATCTGTTGAATTATGGCCATGAAATTGAACTCCTTGAACTGCTCAACAGAAAGAGTAAAATATTTTTAAATTCCAAAAGCGGTTTCGAACAAAAATAAAGATTTGATGCAATGCTGCAAGGAATGAATGGGTCTCCAACCAAACAAAAAGTGACAGATTTTAAAGTTCATTTCCAGAAACACAGAAAATCCTGGATCAAAACAAATCCTCTTGCACAATTCATTTCGTGAAAATTTATGCTTAGTTTTAAAGACTGATCTAAAATTCATCATATGTGCAGGTTACAAGTCATTTCACTGAGCATTTTCTTTTGTATGATCTTCAAAGTCGATTCGGTTGCACAAATTCCACCACCCGAAAAAGGCAAGGCGACAATTGTTTTTTATCGCAAGAAAAAAATGTCAGGCGCCGCAATCAAATTCAACATCCAGGACGCGGAGAGGGTTTATGGGGAGCTCAAAAATGGAGACGTACTGCATATCAGTGTTGATCCCGGAGAGCACACTTTCTATTCAAAGGTCTTCAGGGAAGACGCCATTACGCTGAACGTTGAAGAAGGTAATATTTATTATGTAAAGACCACGATCAGGGTCGGATATTATGCGGGGAGGCCAAAATTTGATCAGGTAAATGAAAAAACTGCTCAAAAAGAGATGAAATAAAGATTGGTATTTCTTTAAGACAAGTATCGCTGTACTTTTCGGTTTATATTCTGCACAGGACTTTTCAGTTCTAGCCGAAGTCTTTTCCTATTGTCAATAAACCTTATAGCTACTTTAAATCTATACAGGAAATTGTAATATAAGCCGGCTGCTTACTCAATTTTAAAAAATGTTTTCACCACAGTGTCCCCTGCCTGCATCTCAACAAAATAATAACCCGGCTCGGCCTTCTTGTTATCATTGTCTGTTTTATCCCAGACAACATTGTAATCTCCTGCGGCTCTCATATCATCATTCAGCTTTTTAATCTCATTGCCTGACAGATCTGTGATCCTTATTTTTAACTCAGTTTTATAATGGACTGTATAATCAATTATTACAGAATTGACATCCAGTTGAGAATCCGCTTCAACATTCTCAAATGCCCTATATCCATTTTCTGATAATTTTTCTGATTCTTTTAAGAAAATATTGATATCAATTTTATACAGGTAGCCGTCTTCACAAGCTAAAAAAAGATTTTCACCCTGTATGGCCGGAGTTGCGTTAAGGTTCCCCCCTATTAATGAAAAATTTACAATACTCCCGTCTTTCCTGTTTAAAGCATATAAATATCCGAACCCTATCCCTTTACCGTAAACTGAATAAGCATCACCCGTAGTAAAGAGAATAAAGTCTTTATAAATAACGGGTTTTGAAAAGTTATTGAACAAGAATTCATATTCCCAAAATTTATCCCCGGAAACAGGGTCTAAAGCTAACATTTTATGGTTGTCTGATCCGCCAATAAAAAGGGTATCATCATGAATTAACGGATCCCCCGATATCCAACCGCCTTCTTTTTCTACAAAGCTCCATTTTTTTTCAGCAGATTCAATATCAACAACCTGAAACTCCGGATTTCTTGCTCCAAAAAACAATAAATCCTTATAAATAGTCAATTCCGTGTTAATTTGCCCGAATGTGGGATATAATTGTTTTTGGTAGGTGTCGAATTTCCACAGGCGTTCGTTTTTATTCAAGTCGTAAGCGTAAAGCTTACCATTCCAATCGCCAAAGTATAGAATATCCTTGTCAACAGAAAGTCCTGATTTAATTGAAGCCGACTGGTCTGCTTTAAGCTCAGCTTTGATTTCTCCGGTGTTCAGATCAAATCCTAAAATTGTGCCGTCTTCGAACCCAAAGTAAATATGATTTTTATGTATTACCGGAACACCAGAATGATAATCCCAAAAATCTTGTTGTGTAGCCTCTTTACTGGTTTGTTTTGAATATGACCAAATTTTCTCTCCAGTTTCCCTATGAACCGCGTAAACATCATATCCGCTTTTGAAATAAATAAAATTTTCCCTCACAACAGGTTTTGAACGAATCTTTGATGCTGTTTTGAACGACCATTTATTTCCCAGCGTACTGGCATCAAGAGCAAAAAAAACACCCTCATCATTTCCAAAGTAGATGTGATTGTTACTGACAACAGGATGTGAAGAAATTCTTGCTTTTGAATCAAATTTTTGAATGACAAAAGGTTTTTCCTGAGCTTTTAAAAATGACGATATCACGATCAAAATCCCCAATAATATTTTCTTCATCATAATTCAATATTTAAATGATTATTTCTCCGTTTGAATTTTTAGTCAATTCCTTTACCAAAAATGATCAATTGCCTAAATTTACTGATAATTGTGCTTATTACTTCCATTAAAGCATTTGTTATGTAAGTAACCGTGATACAAAACCTCCCTTTGCAGGTTTTAAGTTACTGCTTTTCGGTCAGGCACTGACATTGGCATTTTCAAGATTCATTTGAGTTAATTCAGCAGTTCATTTCCTCACCTCTGAGGGAGGCGAGTACCTGTACCAGTCACAACCAACAATTCATTCATTCTCAGCACTTACGATCATTGCGGCATTAAAAGCATCCAGTGCTGAACTTTGGCAAGAGGCATCTGTTTTCTGGGGTGGGGCATACCAAATGCTGCCTATTTCATTATTCGTTTGATCTCTGGCAACAGACCAGATAGCATCGGCATTTTTCAGGATAAAATTTTTGTAGGCCTCTCTTGGCGACTCCGCATACAAAAATCCCAGATGCCTCATGAAAATGCCCTTGAACTGGGTGGCGTCGCCATTGAGATCTGGCTCATTCGGATCTTTCAAGATCCCATTTTCATCGATCAGATTGGTCATGGTGGCCTCTGCAATTTTATGAGCCAGGTCTAAAAGTGAGGCATCCTGCTTCTCGTGATATAATTCGACCAATGCACTTAAGATCATGCCTTGATTATAGGTATGGTAACTTCCAATATTTACTTCACATTGATCATTCAAACCATTTTCCACAAGGTATTCTTCATTGAGCATTCCCGAATTCATAAACCATTCCAAAGTGTCTTCGGCCCATTCCAGATAACTTTTCCCAAGGGTCTCTCCTCCACCTCTTTGATGCAATCGTATCGCAGCCAGCATAAACAGTTCGTTTTGAACGGCCGATTTCCCGATCTTCGGTTTTTTCCAATAAACGCCACCGTCGCATACCGCATCCCAACCTGTAGCCATATCGGCAAAAGTGAGACGTGCCATTTTAAGGTACTTGTCGTCTTTTGTAAGTTCATAGGCTTCGATCCATGCCAATATCCACCATCCTTCATCATCATAATAGTCATTGATAAAATTTCGGCATATCCAATTATCTTTGGGATCAGGCATCTGGACCTCAAATTCTTTGCAAATCTCAAAAGAATTTTCAATGACATCCAGGTACTCCTCTGATCCTGTTATTCTTGAATAATCAATAAGGGCAGTCAGCGCATT
>JAHEHF010000031.1 GCA_024644745.1 Flavobacteriaceae bacterium | reverse complement strand
CAATGAACTACTTAATTCTCTTTCGCGCTCTCTTCCCTAATCATCAAATCCTAACCCCGAAAGCGGGTGCAAAACTAAAACCATTTTTTATAACCACCAAATAAAATTTGATAAAATATTTTACTCTTGATTATGGCTTGCGTTTTACGCTTGAACTTGGCTTTCATAACAGCATGATTACTGTTTTTAAGCGGCTGCAAAAATACAACCAATTATTAATACCAACCTAATATTTTTGTTACTTTTTTCTTGATTTTTTTTCCTCATATTGCAATACATTGATAATGTGCTCTTTCTAAGGCGAAAAAAAATCAAATTAATTTTTCATGTTGAAAGGAACCCCATTGGTTTAGGTCTTTACCTACACCATAATAATATACACGCGTTTTTATCATCTCACGTTCCAATTTTACGCTCCCATTCTATTCTCTATTTAAATTCTGATATGTATCTTTGCAGCCTTATAAAGTATAAAGTATGATCAAGATTGTTTTACCTGACGAAAGCGTCAAGGAATTCCCTAAAAACACAACACCTATGGATGTGGCCAAAAGCATCAGTGATGGGTTGGCGAGAAATGTAATTTCCGCTGAGTTCAACGGCACTATTGTTGAAACAAAAACACCACTGACCTCAAATGGGACCCTTACCCTTTTCACATGGAATAATCCTGAAGGCAAAAAAGCATTCTGGCATTCCTCTGCCCATTTGCTGGCTCAGACCATACTGCATTTTTATCCGGAGGCGAAACTCACGATAGGACCTGCCATTGAAAACGGGTTTTATTATGACGTGGACTTCGGAGATCAGTCTGTTTCAGAATCAGACTTCAAGAAACTCGAAGACAAAATGCTGGAATTCGCACGTGAGAAATTTGAATTTCACATGAGGGAAGTCTCCAAAGCAGATGCCCTTGACTTTTACAAAAAGGAAGGAAACCAATTCAAGGTAGAACTCATTGAAAACCTGAATGACGGAGATATTACCTTTTGTGACCACAGCGATTTTACCGACCTGTGCAGGGGCGGTCACATTCCGAACACAGGCATCATCAAAGCTGTCAAGATCATGAGCGTGGCCGGAGCCTATTGGAGAGGCGACGAGAACAAGCCTCAGTTAACAAGGGTTTACGGCATCTCCTTTCCGAAACAAAAAGAATTAAAAGAATACCTCGCCCTGCTTGAAGAAGCCAAGAAAAGAGACCACAGAAAACTGGGCAAGGAACTGGAGTTATTTACATTCTCCACAAAAGTAGGACAGGGTCTTCCACTTTGGCTTCCGAAGGGAGCCGCACTACGTGAAAGACTCGAAAATTTCCTGAAAAAAGCCCAGAAAAAAGCCGGCTACGAAATGGTTATTTCACCTCATATAGGTCAAAAAGAACTTTATGTCACTTCAGGGCACTATGAAAAATACGGGGCAGATAGTTTTCAGCCCATTCATACCCCTAAAGACAATGAAGAGTTCCTGCTAAAACCCATGAATTGTCCTCACCACTGTGAAATCTATAACACCAAGCCTTATTCATACAAGGACCTTCCGAAAAGGTTTGCTGAATTTGGCACCGTCTACCGTTATGAGCAAAGCGGTGAATTGCACGGTCTGACACGTGTAAGAGGATTCACTCAGGATGATGCGCACATATTCTGTACGCCTGAGCAATTGAACGATGAGTTCAATGCGGTTATTGATATTGTACTTTATGTGTTCGGCGCTCTCGGCTTCAAAGATTTTACTACACAGATATCACTGAGAGATCCTGACAACAAAGAAAAATATATTGGCAGCGATGAAAATTGGGAAAAAGCGGAAGCCGCCATTATGAAATCGGCGAAGGAGAAAGGCCTTCAAACCGTTATCGAGTATGGAGAAGCAGCCTTTTACGGCCCCAAACTCGATTTTATGGTAAAAGATGTGCTGGGAAGAAGTTGGCAGCTCGGAACGATTCAGGTCGATTATAACCTTCCGGAAAGGTTTGATCTGAACTACAAGGGATCCGACAACCAACTGCACAGGCCCGTGATGATCCATCGTGCGCCATTTGGATCTATGGAAAGGTTCATTGCAATACTTATTGAACATACCGGAGGTAATTTCCCACTTTGGCTTACCCCCGAACAGGTAATTTTACTGCCAATCAGTGAGAAATACGAAAATTATACCAAAAAAGTTTTACATTTGCTAGAAAATTACGAAATTCGCGCCCTCGTTGACGACCGCAATGAAAAGATTGGCAGGAAGATTCGAGATGCTGAAATGAACAAGATACCATTTATGCTGATCATAGGTGAGAATGAGGAAAAAGATGGTACAGTTTCGGTAAGAAAACATAGTGAAGGAGACCTAGGGACATTTTCAATAAATGCATTTTCAGGTCTTATTCAAGAAGAAATTGATAAAACATTACAACAATTTTAAAGTTTAACCCATCCTAACGGATTAAAAAATTTAGAGCTATAGCAATAAGAAGAAACAGAGGAGCCAGAAAGCCTTGGAGAATTATCAAAGAAGATTTACACAAGATAAATGAAAATATTGATGCACCCGAGGTACGCCTTGTTGGTGATAATGTTGAAACAGGGATCTACCCCACCAGAAAAGCCAGGGAAATAGCTGCCGAACTGGGCTTGGACCTGGTTGAGATTTCCCCAAAGGCCAAACCACCTGTTTGTAAGATTATTGAATACAAAAAGTTTCTGTATGAGCAAAAGAAAAGGGAAAAAGCTTTAAAGTCTAAGGCCAGTAAGGTCGTTGTAAAAGAAATTAGATTCGGTCCGAATACCGATGAACACGATTTTGAATTTAAAAAGAAGCACGCTATCAAATTTTTGGAAAGTGGTGCCAAGCTGAAAGCTTATGTCTTTTTTAAAGGAAGGTCGATTGTATTTAAAGATCAGGGACAAATTTTGTTGCTGAGGCTTGCTCAGGAATTGGAAGATTATGGTACCGTTGAGCAAATGCCGAGATTGGAAGGGAAAAGAATGACCATGTTCATCGCTTCCAAAAAGAAGAAGTAAAAAAAATTATAAGCAAGTAAATAAATAGGAAGCAGATGCCTAAAATGAAGACAAAATCCAGTGCTAAAAAACGTTTTAAATTGACGGGTACTGGTAAGATCAAAAGGAAACACGCTTTTAAGAGTCATATTTTGACGAAGAAAAGTAAGAAGCGAAAGTTGAAGTTGACGCACGCCGGTCTGGTACACAAAGCAGATGAAGCGAACATCAAGCAACAATTAACTTTGAAATAAACCATAGGGTTTAAAGGTAATTAATTAATAACCATGTATTAGTGCCAAAAAAAATGTTCTGTTAAAATAAAGGACTGCCTGATACAAAAAAATTTAAAACATGCCAAGATCAGTAAATTCAGTAGCCAAAAGGGCTCGTAGAAAAAAGATTTTAAAACAAGCCAAAGGATACTTTGGAAGACGTAAAAACGTATACACCGTTGCAAAGAATGCCGTTGAAAAAGCAATGGTATATGCTTACCGCGACAGAAAGCAAAACAAAAGAAACTTCCGTGGTTTATGGATCCAGCGTATCAACGCAGGAGCCCGCGAACACGGTTTATCCTATTCACAATTCATGGGAAAAATCAAAGCCAACAATATCGACTTGAACAGAAAGGTTCTTGCCGATCTGGCGATGAATAACCCATCAGCTTTTAAAGCAATTGTAGATAAAATTAAATAAAGATTAATTCTTGCTTATAATAAAAAAACCTGAGGCGCGCCTCAGGTTTTTTTGTGTTATAGAAAGGGATGATTCAATATGCTGAATCAACACTGCATCCCAGGTCAGAATTCTGATTCCGTAGCCTTTAATTTCTCAGCGTTCTCAGCCAGCTTGAGTTCTTCAATGATCTTGTGAAGATCGCCATTCATCACATTGCTCAGATCATACAATGTAAGTCCAATTCTGTGCTCTGTGACCCTGCCCTGAGGGTAATTATAGGTTCTCACCTTTGCAGACCTGTCTCCACTTGCCACCAGGGTCTTGCGCTTTGCCGAATCCTCCTGCAATTTTTTCTCAAGCTCCACTTCATAGATACGTGAGCGTAAGACTTTGAATGCCTTGTCCTTGTTTTTGTGCTGTGACTTCTGGTCCTGGCACTGGGCCACGATACCGGTGGGGACATGGGTCAAACGAACCGCCGAATAAGTTGTATTCACAGATTGACCACCGGGTCCTGAAGCACAAAAATAATCAACGCGAACATCACTCATTTTAAGGTCAATGTCGAATTCTTCAGCCTCCGGCAAAACCATGACCGTAGCAGCTGATGTATGGACCCTCCCCTGGGTTTCCGTTTGCGGCACGCGTTGAACACGGTGCACACCTGACTCAAACTTAAGCGTCCCATAGACCTCTTCGCCGGAAATGCTAAATATAATTTCCTTGAATCCTCCCGAGGTTCCTTCGCTCAGATCTTCAAGTTCCACTTTCCAACCTTTATCACTCGCAAATTTGGTATACATCCTGTAAAGGTCCCCGGCAAAAATACTGGCCTCGTCTCCACCGGTTCCGGCTCGGATCTCCATGATCACATTCTTTTCGTCCTCGGGGTCCTGGGGAATCAGTAAAAACTTAATATCCTCTTCAAGTCCGGGTAATTTTTCATTGGCAGCTTCTAACTCCATTTTTGCCATTTCAACCATTTCAGCGTCACTCCCATCAGAAATTATTTCTTTGGCCTCTTCAAGATTGGAAAGGACACGTTCATATTCTTTCCCCTTTTGAACAATTTTTTGCAGGTCCTTATATTCTTTATTCAATCTGACATAACGCTTCTGATCCATTATGATATCCGGTTGGATAATCAGATCGGCCACCTCATCAAATCTTTGTTTTACTATTCGCAATTTTTCAATCATCATCTATATATTATTGCACAAATTTACTACTTTTTAACTGATGTGTTACATAAGTTTCCCCTGGCTTAAATATATCGCTGTTACATGCTTTTTTTTGGCTTTTTTATAATAAATTTGTACGATAAATTTAACCTGAAATATTTGAATCATGAAAAAAATACTTTTTGTATTTGCCATTTTTTCCTTAGTCATCGTCAGTTGCGGAGAGACTAAAAAAGAAGAAGTTAAAAAAGAAGTTGAATCTGTCAAGGAAGAGCCTAAAGAAGCAGCTGCATCTGCTGATGACCTGTTGGCCATGGGTGAAAAACTATTTACAGACAAAACCTGCGTATCCTGTCATCAGCTGGATGCGAAAATTGTCGGACCTTCAATTAAAGACATCGTAAAGGTTTATGACGATAAAAACGGTGATATTGTTGAATTTTTAAAGGGAAATCAGGAAGCCATCGTAGATACCGACCCAGGTCAGGTAGCGATCATGAAGGCAAATCTTGACGGTTTTGTCAAAGATTTGAAAGAGGAAGAACTCAAAGCACTTGCAGCTTACATGAAAAGTGCTGAATAATATCTTTTTTAAAAGAAATTAAAAAACCTTCAGTCAAATGACTGAAGGTTTTTTTATGGTGTCCATTTAAACTTGATTTACACGACCCCTTGTGCCAACATGGCATCGGCAACCTTGACAAAACCGGCTATATTCGCGCCTTTGACGTAGTCAATATAACCATTCCCATCGTTTCCATACTGAATACAGGCAGCATGGATATTGGCCATGATCTCTTTTAATTTCGAATCAACTTCTTCTCTGGTCCAATTCATGCGAAGTGAATTCTGACTCATTTCAAGTCCGGAAGTAGCAACACCACCTGCATTTGATGCTTTACCCGGAGCGTATAATATTTTCGCATTGAGAAACTCGTGAACGGCATCTAGATCAGAAGGCATGTTGGCCCCCTCACTGACAACGAAACACCCGTTCGACAATAACATTTTAGCGTCTTCCCCGTTCACTTCATTTTGTGTGGCACAAGGAAGCGCAACATCACATTTTTCACTCCAGGGCGTCTTCCCGGCAACGTATTTCGCAGATGGGTATTTTTTAACGTATTCTTTAATTCTTCCTCTTTTGACATTTTTCAATTCCATAACGAAGGCCAGTTTTTCAGCATCAATACCATCAGCATCATGGATGTAACCAGCAGAATCTGACAAGGTCACAACCTTAGCCCCTAACTGGGTAGCTTTCTCAGTAGCGTACTGAGCCACGTTACCTGAGCCTGAAATAAGGACTGTTTTTCCCTTGATAGAATCATCTCTGGTCTTAAGCATATTCTCTGCAAAATATACAGTTCCGTACCCCGTAGCTTCAGGTCTTATCAAGGAACCACCCCATGACATGCCCTTACCTGTAAGCACCCCGGTAAATTCATTTTTAAGTCGCTTGTACATACCATATAAGTAGCCGATCTCTCTTCCCCCTACTCCAATATCACCTGCAGGGACATCCGTATTGGGGCCGATGTGGCGGTATAGCTCTGTCATAAAGCTTTGACAGAATCTCATGATCTCGCTGTCGGATTTTCCTTTAGGATCAAAATCCGAACCACCCTTACCTCCACCCATAGGAAGGGTCGTAAGACTATTTTTAAAGACCTGCTCAAAAGCGAGAAACTTCAAAATACTCATGTTTACCGTTGGGTGAAAACGAAGTCCTCCCTTGTAAGGACCGATAGCCGAGTTCATCTGGATCCGGTAACCTCTGTTCACCTGGATCTCACCCTGGTCATCAACCCAGGCCACACGGAAGGTCACAGCCCTTTCAGGCTCTACCATACGCATCAAAATATTCTTCCCATGATAAATATCCTGACCAACGATATACGGAATCACAGTTTCAGCAACTTCCTGCACTGCTTGCATGAATTCCGGCTCATGACCATTTCGCTCCTCTACTTCTTTCATAAAGGCATTTATTTTTGACTTCATAATTTTATAAGGCTTAAATTATTAAAATTTGATTTTTGCATAGCAAAAATAATTAAATTCCTAATATATACGATCAGAATAACTGTTTTATTTCCATCTATTTTAAGTAATTTTTTCATCTGAATCCAAGTCTGACAACCGGGCCAAAAATTGCAGCAACAAAAATTCAGATTCCGACAAAAAAATGTAAATTTGCCATCTAAATTTATTTGGAGGAATGAAGCAAAAAATAAATGAGCATTTAAATGATATCCAAGATTTTAGGGCAAATAGTTCTGAAGAGATCGAAGCATTTAGAATCAAGTATTTGGGCAGTAAAGGAATTTTAAAACAACTTTTTGCAGCCTTTAAAGATGTAGATCCTGCTCTTAAAAAAGAGATAGGCCAGTCTCTCAATGAATTGCGCAATGCCGCCAATGATAAAATCAATGAACTTAAAGCTGCCCAGGAAGTAACTGGCAACGATAAAAAAGTTTATGGGGACCTGACAAGGCCGGGAGAACCTGTGGAACTTGGAGCAAGGCATCCCATTTCCATTGTGAAAAATCAAATTCTGGACGTATTTTCCAGGATAGGCTTCAATGTATCCGAAGGACCCGAAATTGAAGATGACTGGCATAATTTTACAGCCTTGAACCTTCCTGAATACCATCCGGCAAGAGATATGCAGGACACTTTTTTTATCGAAACAGACCCTGACATCTTATTGCGAACACATACTTCATCGGTACAGGTACGGTATATGGAAAATCACAAGCCTCCCATCAGAACAATATCGCCGGGAAGGGTTTTTAGAAATGAGGATATCTCGGCCAGAGCACATTGCATCTTCCACCAGGTTGAAGGACTTTATATTGATACCGATGTTTCTTTTGCTGACCTGAAACAAACCCTGCTCTACTTTACCAAGGAGATGTTTGGGAAATCAAAGATCAGGCTGAGACCCTCGTATTTTCCATTTACAGAGCCCAGTGCAGAAGTAGACATCTACTGGGGACTGGAAACTGAAACCGACCATAAAATAACCAAGGGAACAGGATGGCTCGAGATTATGGGCTGCGGAATGGTTGACCCCAATGTGTTGAAAAATGCCAATATCGACCCTGAGACCCATACCGGATATGCTTTTGGAATGGGTATTGAACGTATCGCCATGCTTCTTTATCAAATTCCGGATATCAGGATGTTCTATGAAAATGACATCAGGTTCCTGGAACAATTTAAATCGGTAATTTAACGAATGCAGGATCTAAAGGAATTTTTAATTGAAAGAGGTTACCAAAGAATTAAACTAAAAAGGACGGCCACCAACCATTTTGAGATCAAGGCATCGATCAACGGCACCAAGGGACGATTCATTTTAGACACAGGAGCCTCAAAATCATGTGTGGGCGTTGAAGATATTAATCTTTTCGAGTTAAAAACAGAGGAATCGGATCACAAGGCAAGTGGTGCGGGACGTGACGAGATTGACACGCTGATCTCTTCAAAAAATCATGTGTCGATCGGTAAATTCAAATTAAAGAATATCATGTTGATCCTGATCGATCTAAAACATATCAATAATGCCCTTGAAAAACAGGATGTTGAGCCAATTCAGGGTATACTCGGGGCTGATATCCTGCACAAGGGAAAGGCGATCATTGATTACAACAAAAAGTATCTCTATTTATTGAACAAAAAAAAATCAAAATGAGCACTTCAGACAACAGATATAACCTGAGGGGTGTTTCGGCACAGAAGGAAGACGTACACAAAGCGATCAAAAATGTAGACAAGGGCTTGTTCCCTAAAGCATTTTGCAAGATCGTTCCGGACTACCTGACCCAGGATGAAAATTATTGTCTTGTAATGCATGCAGACGGGGCCGGGACAAAATCTTCACTGGCCTATATGTATTGGAAAGAAACAGGTGATCTGGAGGTATGGAAAGGAATTGCTCAGGATGCCCTGATCATGAATATTGATGACCTCCTGTGCGTCGGGGCCACAGACAATATTATTTTATCATCGACCATAGGCAGAAACAAAAATCTGATTCCCGGGGAAGTCATTTCGGCCATCATTAACGGAACCGAAGAATTACTGTCAGAATTAAATGAATTCGGTGTAAAAATCCATTCCACGGGGGGAGAAACGGCAGATGTCGGAGACCTTGTGAGAACTATCATTGTAGATTCTACGGTGACGGCCCGATTAAAAAGAAAAGACGTTATTGACAATGCAAAAATTGGCGATGGTGACGTGATCGTCGGTCTTGCCTCATCTGGTCAGGCCACTTATGAAAAAGAATACAACGGAGGTATGGGCAGCAACGGCCTGACGAGTGCACGACATGATGTTTTCGAGAAATACCTTGCCAAGAAATATCCCGAAAGCTTTGATCATGCAGTTCCATCGGACCTTGTATACTCTGGTAATATCAAACTGACTGACACTGTTGAGGGTGTATCTTTAGACGCAGGAAAACTGGTTTTGTCTCCAACCCGTACCTATGCTCCGATCATCATAAAAATGCTTGAAAAACACAGAGATGAAATCCATGGAATGGTTCACTGCAGTGGTGGTGCACAGACCAAGATTCTTCATTTCGTGGACAATCTGCACATCATAAAAGACAATATGTTTGAGGTTCCTCCACTGTTCAAATTGATACAAGAGCAATCTGGCACAAACTGGAGAGAAATGTACCAGGTTTTCAATTGCGGACACCGTATGGAATTGTATGTACCAGAGGAGATTGCAGAAAGCCTGATCTCCATTTCTCAATCTTTTGGAGTAGATGCACGCATCATAGGTCGTGTAGAGAAATCTGAAACCAAAAAATTGAGCATCAGCAGTGAATATGGAAATTTCGAATATAATTAAGTTTTTCGTGTAACTTATTTTATTTTAGCGATACCAATAGCAAAAACCAATCCTGATGGTATCTGATTTTATAAGATTGGAATGGAAACAGTTCATTCGGTCTTCCTACTGGCAAAAAAGCGTTGCCCTCAATATTTTTCTTGTATTTATCGCCCTCTATTTTATTGTTGTATTCTTAGGGCTGGGATTAGGACTCTACCCCATTCTTAAAAAACAGTTTCCCGAAAAAGATCCTTTTCAACTTGTAAATCAATTTATATTTTATTGGTTCCTGGTTGACTTGCTGATGCGTTTCTTTTTTCAAAAATTACCGGTCATGAGCATAAAACCCTTATTGACACTTCCATTGAGAAAAAGTAAAATAGTTCATTATGTTCTCGGAAAATCGGTCATTTCCTTTTTTAATTTTCTGCCCTTATGTGCCGTTATTCCATTTGGCATCATGCTGATATCAAACGATTATTCCACTGTACATATAATGAATTGGATCCTTTTCATGGTGATCGCCACGCTGATCATCAATTTTTTGAATTTTATCATCGAAAATAAATCAGCACAGACCGAGCTTTCGATGCTTCCGATATTGATCCTGGTTGGAGGGCTTTATCTGCTGAACCATTTTGAGCTGGTCGCATTTAATGAATTTTTATATCATGCCATAAAATGGATCATATCCGATTCACTATTACTGACTATACCTTTCATGCTACTTGGGCTGTGCTACTTTGTAAATTTCAGGCTCCTGAACGCTCAACTCTATATTGATAAAAGCCTTCAATCAAAGCATACAGAGGTATCTGCCTCTGACCTTTCCTGGACCGACCGCTTTGGTGCAAGTGCTCCTTTTTTACAACTTGATCTTAGGATGTTATGGCGAAACAAGAGGCCTCGCTCAACAATTTTTATCGTTTTATTCGGACTTCTCTACGGGCTGATCATTTATCCAAATTCAACATATCAATCCATGCAGGCCATGTTTGTATTTGTAGGCATCTTTGTCACAGGGATCTTTCTGATCAATTTCGGTCAGTTCATTCCGGCATGGGACAGCGGTTATTATAAAATGCTGATGAGCCAGAACATACCCTACAAAGATTATCTCCAGTCAAAATTTTTGCTGATGGCTGGTAGTGCTTTACTGATGTTTGTGCTAAGTATTCCGTATGTTTATTTCGGATGGGAGATATTACTGATCCACTTTGCCGCAATGATTTACAATATAGGGATCAACTCTCATGTTTTGCTCTATGCCGGTTCTTTCAATCGAAAAAAAATCGACCTGTCTCAGCGCGCGGCTTTCAATTATCAAGGTACAGGTGCCGTTCAATGGCTCGTTGGAATCCCATTGTTATTATTTCCTATAGGAATCTTCTATCTTCCTTACAAATTGCTCAATTTTGAAAGCGGGATTTCAATACTTATTGTTATCGGGATCGCCGGAATTCTGTTTCATGACAAACTCATGAAATTTATCACAAAAAAATATATAGACTCTAAATATAAAATGATCAGCGCCTTTGATCAGGATAACTAACAACTTATGATAAAAGCAACTGAACTTAGCAAAAAATATGGAGGAGATACAGTTTTAAACCTTCCGTCTCTTGAGATCAAAAGGGGAGAATCCTTCGGGCTTGTCGGGAATAATGGAGCTGGTAAAACTACATTTTTTAACCTTTTGCTCGACTTGATCAAACCCACTACCGGCAACATTGTAAACCAGGAAATTCAGGTAGATCAGAGCGAAGACTGGAAACCATTTACTTCTGCCTTCATTGATGAAAGTTTTCTGGTGGGTTATTTGACACCTGAGGAATATTTTAATTTCATTGCAAAGCTGAGAGGAGTGAGTGAGGCAGACCTTTCCGAATTTCTGGAACAATTTGAAGAACTTTTTAACGGTGAAATTCTTGGCCAAAAAAAATATCTGAGAGACTTGTCAAAAGGGAATCAAAAAAAGGCAGGAATAGTAGGGGCGCTGATCGGCACTCCGGAGGTAATCATACTGGATGAACCTTTTGCCAACCTCGATCCGACAACGCAGATAAGATTAAAGAAAACACTTAAAAAGATAAACGGGGAATCCAGCTCAACGCTCTTGATTTCGAGTCATGACCTTGGCCACATCACCGAGGTATGCGAAAGAATTGTTGTATTGAACAAAGGTGACGTGATCAAAGATCTTCAGACCTCTGAAGCAACTTTAAAAGAACTGGAGCAGTTCTTTTCGGCTTGATTTTAATTAATTACCGGCTCAGGTTCAAAACTGAACCAATCTGCCGGTAAAGATGATCTGTTAAAATGTTCGGATAAACCATCAGTTAAGTAAAAGATTTATCATTAATTTGTACTTTTACCCTTTCCCTCTGGTTAAAACATTTTTTAAGTTAAGCTCATGCTCAAATTTTGAAAAAAGGCATCAAACGTATTATTATTTCACTCGCAGCAATCGGGCTGGCAATGAGTTGTTCCACCAAAAAAGATACTTTTTTGAACCGAACGGGACATTCCATGTCTGCCAAATTCAATGTGCTCTATAATGGCCATCTGGCTTTTGAGGAAGCTAAAAAAGAACTTGATGATTCTTATGAAGATAATTTTTGGGAAAGACTTCCGATCGAACCTTTAAAAATTGAGGAAGATGTCATTCCCTTTCCGGGTCAAAGCATGAAAAAAGACGAGGAAGCGCAGGGCTTTGACAAAGCAGAGGAGAAAGCTGTAAAAGCAGTACAAAAGCATTCGATGGTCATCGATGGTTTTGAAAAGAACAGTCAGATAGATGATGCCTACCTTTTGTTGGGTAAATCACGTTATTACCTTCAACGGTTCATTCCGGCTCTTGAGGCTTTTACTTTCGGTATTGAAAATTATCCTGACGCCAACCTGTACAGGGAGATGAAAATTTGGAAGGCAAAGACACATGTCAGGCTTCAAAATGAAAAGCTGGCCATTGAAACCCTCAATACCGTATTGAGAAATTTCGAGATCACCGAAGAAGAATATGAAAAGACCCATACTGCCATGGCCATGGCCTATACGCAGATGGACAGTACACATCTGGTTGTGGACCACCTCAAAAAATCAACCTATTATTTTACAGATAAAAAGCAGGGAGCCAGGAATCTTTTTATTCTGGGACAGATCTACAGAGAGATGGAAAAAGTCGATTCCTCCAATATGGTTTTTGAATCCCTGTCTTATATGAAAGACATCCCTCGAAAGTATAAGGTCCATGCCGTACTTGAACGAGCCAAGAACTATTCTTCGGCAGACAGTACAAGTTTGATTGTATATACCCTGCAAGACCTTATTGAAGACAGAGACAACAGGCCCTATCTCGATGAGTTGTATTATCAGGCGGGACTATTGGCTTTAAAACAGGAGGACCCTGAAAAAGCACGTGAACTCTTTGAGCTGTCTGTGATTCACAATACCAAAAAACCCTTTCAAAAAAGTTTGTCCTACGAACAATTGGGGGAACTTTATTTTGACAGAACAAGTTTTGAGCTGGCAGGGGCTTATTACGACAGTGTGCTGCAAACACCAATTGACCAGAATACCAAACGCATTCGCAGGCTCATCCGAAAAAGAGAGAGTTTGAATGACGTGATCTTCTATGAAAATATTGCCAAAAGAAATGACAGTATCCTGATGCTTGCAGGCATGAGTGAAACAGATCAGAAGGCCTATTTTGAGGATCATATTGAAAAGTTAAAAGAAAGAATGCTCGCTGAAAAACGCAAAGAAGAGGAATTCAGTGCCAGCGCAGGACTTGGAGAATTTGCACAGACCACCAACAACTACGATGATGAGGGTAAATTTTACTTTTACAATACGCAGGTGGTCGGTATTGGCAAACAGCAATTCAGAAATAAATACGGAAACAGACCCATGGGCGATTTTTGGCTCATCGCGCAAAATACAGGTTTGAACACCGAATCACTCAGCAAGGAAACAGAAGTGGCGCTCGATACGAGCCTGATGTTTGACGTGAACTACTATACAGAAAGAATCCCAAAAAAGCAGGAGGCCCTTGACAGTATATCGCTGCAAAGAAATGATGCCTTTTATAATCTGGGGCTCATTTATAAAGAGCAGTTCAAAGAATATGAGATTGCTGCAATGAATTTTGAAAAATTCCTGGCGAATGACCCGGTAGAGAATCTCATCGTTCCGGTCAAGTATCACTTGTTCAAAACTTATGCACATTTTAATACGGAACTGAGCAATAAATACAGAGATCAAATCGTTACAGATAATCCGGAATCGCGTTATGCGCAAATGATCCTGAACCCGAACAATGTTTTGGACAATGCGAATGATGAAAACGGTCCGGAATATATGTATAAACTTGCCTTCGTTTGCTATGAAGAAGAAGATTTTGATTATGCTTTATCGACTGTAAATGAAGGGCTGGATCGTTTCAGAGGCCTGGAGATCGAAGCCAAATTCGAATTGCTCAAAGCTTACCTGCTGCTGAAAACAGAAGGAGAAAAACAATTTATTGAAAAGTTGAATTCAATAATTGTCAATTATCCCAACACTGAAGAAAGCGATCATGCAGAAGAAGTTTTGGAAAAAATGAAAGAAATATCCCCTGAATCAGAATAAATGTAAAACTAAAAACCAAGAAACTATGTTCAACGAAAAAAAAGAAAGCCCGCATCAGATTGGAGAACGTAATACGATTGCTAAAAACACCTCTCTCGTAGGGGATATCAATTCGGATGGTGATTTCAGAGTGGATGGAAAAATAGAAGGCACCATTAAAACCACTGGCAGGGTTGTTATAGGTAAAGAAGGAACTGTTACAGGAACCATTGATTGTGTCAACGCCGACATAGAAGGAACTTTCGCCGGAAAATTAATAGTTGACCAGATATTGTCGCTCAAAAATACGGCTGACATCAGCGGAGATGTGGTTATGGGTAAATTATCTGTAGAACCGGGTGCTGTATTCAATGCCACCTGTGCCATGAAAGGTTCGGTCAAAGTAATTCAAAATGACGGAGAAAAAACCAAAAAAACGGCTTAATAAATATATTGTTCTCACCGGTATCGGACTCCAAATGGGCGTCACCATCTATCTGGCTGCCTGGTTTGGAAAATGGCTTGATGCCAAATATACCGATAACAATACCTACACGATTATTTTAACGCTGCTGGGGGTTGTGCTCTCTTTCTACAGCCTGCTGCGTCAAATCAAAAACATTGAAAATTAACAGCCAATGAACACTTTTCCGAAATTTTCATTGGCTCTTCTCGCTGTTCTTCTTGCAGTTTTCGGGATTCATCTGGGGCTGCTCTACCTGCTTGAAAAACCTCTGTTTGACAACAAAATCCTTGCCGCCTACCTTATAAATTACTTTTTAGCCATCTTCATTTATTTGATGCTTTACCTTCTTAAGGAGAAAATGACAGCTCATTTGGGTTTTCTGTATATGGGAGGCAGTTTTGTCAAATTTATTTTCTTTTTTATCTTCTTTTATCCGGCTTACAAAATGGACGGAACGCTTAGCTCGCTTGAATTTGGAGCCTTCTTTATTCCTTATGTTTTCTGCCTGATTTTTGAAACACTGGGCGTCATTAATTTTCTAAAAAAATAAATTTTTCATTATAATCTATCCAAATAAAAATATTACATTTGCACCGATTTTTTAAGCCAATATAATTTGTTAAAGATGCAAAGTAAGTTTTTAGTGAAATTCCTTACAATCACAGTTTTAGTTTTTAGCTTGAATCTTAATGCCCAGCAAGAAGCGCATGAAGGAAGCAAAGAAGAAAGAGACATAAAGACCGAAATCAAAGAAAGTATCGATCACCATATCCAGGACGCTTACGACTTTGTTTTCTTTAGCGACACAGAAAAAAACATTCATTACGGGTTTCCATTACCCGTAATCCTTATAGATGAAGGACTTCATGTTTTCTCATCATCAAAATTTCACCATGGTGAAACGGTTGCCGAAAGCAAAGGAAATTTTTACAAACTATACCACAATAAGATCTACAGAACAGATGCCGAAGGTAGCCTAACCCTTGACGATCACCATCACCCGACCAATTATAAACCATGGGATTTTTCGATCACCAAAAGTGTTTTGATGATCATCATCACAGGGATATTGATGCTGCTATTGTTTTCGGGACTTGCCAAATCTTTTGGCAAGGGACCCATCGCAAAGGGAGCCGGAAGATTCTTTGAACCGATTGTCGTTTACATTCGCGATGAGATCGCCATCCCGAATATCGGTGAAAAACACTACAAAAAATACATGAGTTTTTTATTGACGGTATTCTTTTTTGTATGGTTTTTAAACCTTTTCGGATTAACCCCGCTCGGGATCAACGTGACTGGAAATATTGCAGTTACCTTTGCCCTTGCGCTGCTTACTTTTCTGATTACGCAATTTTCAGGAAATAAAAACTATTGGAAACACATATTCTGGATGCCGGGGGTACCGGTACCCATGAAAATCATATTGGCTCCCATTGAATTACTGGGAGTATTCATCAAACCCTTTGCCCTGATGATTCGTTTGTATGCGAACATTATGGCGGGACACATCGTTCTGATGAGTCTGGTCGGTTTGATCTTTGTATTTCAAAACTGGATCGGCAGTGGCTTGTCTTTTGTGCTTGCCTTTGCGATTTCGATGATTGAATTATTAGTTGCCCTGTTACAGGCTTATATCTTCACCATGCTTTCTGCTTTATATTTCGGATTTGCGGTTGAGGAACATGAGCATGACGAGGCCCATTAAATTTTGAATGTTTAATTTTTAATTATATATATTATGGAGATTCCAGCTATTGTAGGTGCAGGATTGGTTGTAATTGGTGCCGGTATCGGTATCGGTAGAATTGGTGGTTCAGCAATGGACGCTATTGCTCGTCAACCTGAAGCTACAGGAAAAATTCAAACAGCGATGCTGATTGCAGCGGCGCTTATTGAAGGTATTGGATTTGCTGCCTTGTTTGCAGTTTAATCTAAAACATAAACAATAGCTATAACGGTTGGTTATAGCTATTGTTTTCAAAAACGATATTAATATTTACATCATAATTAACACATGGAGAAATTAATCAACGATTTTTCATTTGGACTGTTTTTCTGGCAATCGATTCTTTTTATTCTGTTGCTTTTTTTACTGAAAAAATTTGCCTGGAAGCCTATTTTAGATGCTTTGAACAGCAGAGAAGAAGGAATAAAGAATGCACTTGACGAAGCCGACAAGGCGCGTCAGGAAATGCTTGATCTCAAATCCAGCAATGAGAAGATCCTCAAAGAAGCGAGAATTGAAAGGGATACCCTGTTGAAAGACGCGAGAATGATCAAAGATAAAATGATCACCGAAGCAAAAGACGAGGCCAAGGCTCAATCGAATAAGATCATTGAACAGGCAAAGCAAACCATAGAGAACGAAAAACTGGCAGCCATCACTGAATTGAAAAATCAGGTTGCTGAGCTTTCCATCGGGATCGCTGAGAAGATCATGAAAGAGGAGTTGTCGAACAAGGACAAGCAGGTGAAGTTGATTGAAAAGATGTTGGACGAAGCTAAGTTAAAGTAACAGCATGGTAGGAACGAGAGCAGCATTAAGATACGCCAAGGCAACATTGAATCTTGCAAAAGAAAATGGTTTTGCAGATGCAGTGAATGAAGACATGAAACTCATCGATGCCACGATCGTGGAAAATCATGACCTTGAAATGATGTTAAAGAGCCCCATTATCAAAGCGACCGTCAAAAAATCAATTTTGACGTCGATTTTCGAAAAAAAGGTGAATGACATTACCATGGGCCTACTCAATTTGTTGATTGAGAACAGGAGGTTGGATATTCTTGCCCTGGTTGCAAAGGAATACATCGTAATCTACGATTTCCTTCAAGGGGTTGAAGTAGCTCAGGTCACTTCGGCTGTTCCACTGACCAAAGAACTTGAAAAAGCGATACTCAAAAGAGTTCAGGAATCTATAGACAACAAAGTAACTTTAAAAAACATCGTGGATCCTTCGATCATCGGGGGATTTGTATTGAGAGTAGGCGACAAACAATATGATTCAAGTGTATCATACAGGCTGAATGACCTGCTTTCTCAATTTGAAGATAATCAGTATATATCTAAATTATAACACAAGATAATAACGCATAAAATGGCAACAATAAAACCAGCTGAAGTTTCAGCAATTTTAAAAGAACAACTTATAGGATTTGAAGGAAAGGCTTCATTGACTGAAATAGGAACCGTATTACAAATTGGTGATGGTATTGCCAGAATCTTTGGACTTTCGAATGTTCAGTACGGAGAACTAGTTGAATTTGAAGGCGGATTGGAAGGAATCGTACTTAACCTGGAGGAAGACAATGTAGGAGTCGTATTGTTGGGAGATTCAACTGCGATCAGAGAGGGTGCAACTGTAAAACGTTCAAATAGAATTGCCTCTATTAATGTTGGAGAAGGTATTCTTGGCCGGGTGGTAAATACCCTTGGAGAACCCATTGACGGTAAAGGACCCATTGAAGGTGAAACTTTCGAGATGCCACTTGAAAGAAGAGCTCCCGGGGTAATCTTTCGTGAACCCGTAACGGAACCGCTTCAAACAGGATTGAAAGCCGTTGATGCCATGATCCCTATCGGAAGGGGTCAGCGTGAGCTGATCATTGGTGACCGTCAGACAGGTAAATCAACTGTTGCACTTGATACGATCATCAATCAGAAAGAATTTTATGATGCAGGGGAGCCAGTATACTGTATCTATGTTGCCATTGGGCAAAAAGGATCGACCATTGCTGGTATTGCGAAAATGCTTGAGGAAAAAGGAGCCCTGGCTTATACAACAATTGTTGCGGCCAACGCTTCTGATGCTGCTCCAATGCAGTTTTATGCGCCATTTGCAGGAGCTGCCATCGGAGAGTATTTCAGAGATACGGGAAGACCAGCTTTGATCATTTATGATGACCTTTCAAAACAAGCGGTGGCTTATCGTGAAGTATCTTTGCTTTTAAGAAGACCTCCGGGTCGTGAGGCTTATCCTGGTGATGTATTCTACCTTCATTCAAGATTGCTGGAAAGAGCGGCAAAAATAATCAATGATGATACCATTGCTGCAAAAATGAATGATATTCCTCCCTCTTTGGTAGGGAAAGTTAAAGGTGGTGGATCACTGACCGCCTTGCCTATTATTGAAACTCAGGCAGGTGATGTATCGGCTTATATTCCAACAAACGTAATTTCTATTACAGATGGACAGATCTTCCTTGAATCGGATCTTTTCAACTCAGGTGTGAGACCCGCGATCAATGTTGGTATCTCTGTATCACGTGTTGGGGGTAATGCCCAGATCAAATCAATGAAAAAAGTATCAGGTACCCTGAAATTAGACCAGGCTCAATTCCGTGAACTGGAGGCCTTTTCGAAATTCGGTTCTGATTTGGATGCGGCCACAATGAATGTCATTGAAAAAGGGAAAAGGAACGTGGAAATCCTTAAACAGGCTCAGAATGATCCACTTGCTGTTGAGGATCAGGTGGCTATTATTTATGCCGGTTCCAAAGACCTTTTGAGAAGCGTACCCGTGGAAAGTGTCAAGGAATTTGAAAAAGATTATTTGGTTTACCTGCGTGCGAAACATGAAGATGTTCTTGAAACTTTAAAAGCTGGTAAATTGACAGATGAGGTTACTGATACCTTGGAAAAAGCAGCCAAAGAAGTAGCAGCAAAATTTGAATAAAAGTTTCGGATTATCGGTTCAAAGTCTTTTCCGAATCTAATTTTATATAAAGAATGGCAAATTTAAAAGAAATACGTAACAGAATCTCGTCTATCGGGTCAACCATGAAGATCACCAGTGCCATGAAAATGGTATCTGCTGCCAAGTTGAAAAAGGCCTCTGACGCGATTGTGCAAATGCGTCCATATTCTAATAAATTAACTGAGTTATTGCAAAATCTGAGCGCCACGCTTGACAGTGATGACGGAGGGGTTTATACCGTGGAAAGAGATGTGAAAAAGGTTTTGATCGTCGCCATCACTTCAAACAGGGGTTTATGCGGAGGATTCAATTCTGCCGTGGTCAAAGAAGTGATGCATCTTGCCAAAACGAAATATGCCAGAAAAGATGTATCTGTTTTTAGCATAGGAAAAAAAGGAAATGACCTTTTGAGCAAGGAATTTGACATCTTTCAGTTTGAAAGCGAATTGTTTGATCATCTTACCTTTGAAAATACTGCTCCTTTTGCACAAATCCTGATGGAAGAATTCGAAAAGGGATCCTACGATCAGATTGATCTGGTTTATAACCGATTTAAGAATGCCGCAACTCAGATCATGACCACAGAGCAATTCCTTCCTATTGTGTCTTCTGATGAGGTCAGCGACAACAGTACGGATTATATTTTTGAGCCAAACAAGGCAGAGATCGTTCAGGGACTGATCCCAAAATCTTTGAAAATGCAATTGTTCAAAGCTTTAAGAGATTCTTACGCTGCTGAGCACGGGGCACGAATGACCGCCATGCACAAGGCAACTGATAACGCGACTGAGTTGAGAGATGATTTGCTATTGGCTTATAACAAGGCACGTCAGGCAGCCATTACAAATGAGATTCTTGAGATCGTTGGTGGTGCCGAGGCCTTAAATAACTAAACAGTGTTTTTACCATAAAATAAAAAACTCCGGATTTAAATCCGGAGTTTTTTATTTAAAATGCCTTGAACTTATTGCGGTACCCTGATCAGGGACCCGAAGAACACAGCATTCAAAAATAATTTGTTTGTACCATACCAGGCCCCTCTGAAATTTGGATTATCAGCAAACAGCACTACCCTGCCACTTCCCTTTTTACTGACAATAACAGATGCGGACTGCTTCATGATTTCCAGGTTTTCCTGGGTTATATAACCATCTATATGAGGTGATGACCTGTATCTGGCCACAGTTGAAAAACGATTCCTGCTCGGTGCGAGCCAAACCCTGTTGTTTTTATACACGGGCAGTTCTCTGTTGCTGTATCCAAAACCAATAGGATGTGTTATATCGAGGTCTACGCCGAATATGGCCCCTCCTAAATTTTGTTTACCAATACTTCCGCGGGCATCATCATAATTCATTCTGTCAGCCGCTGATGTGCTGTCTATCCCGTTAGAAACCAAAGATTCATCCACAATTTTTTGTTTAACCGCCCAATCACTGCCTCTTGCCGTGGTAATTAGGGTATTGCCCTTTGATATCCACGAACTGAGTCGGGTTTTTTCCTTTTTGTTCAGCAACCTGTAAGTTCCTGAGACCATAATAATCACGTTGTACCGATCGAGATCTGTCCTGTAGAAAAGTCTCTCGGGTACTTTTGTCAGGGGCATGTTCATTCTTTGTTCGAACAGATGCCATACCTCTCCGGCTTCATAACTTGAAACAGTACCTTCTACCACCATCATCACCCTGGGTTTTTCGAGGGTGAGAAAACTTCCGCTTCCCAGTCCATTGCCTTTAACGGTAGCCCCTGATTGCACTGCATAGGCCTGTACCTTATATTTTTCCTGCCCCTTTTGAATCAAATCGTAAAGGGCTTCCTTAGACAGGTCTATCTGATCCCCCAAAGCTACAAGCAAGGATCCCCTGTTAAACTCGCGGGTCTCGTTACCGGTTACGGCAGAAAATTCTTTAACCGAGGTTTTTATGATGGCTCCTCGATCCTGAAGATAATATAATAAAGCGGGTGCATAATAATCATCATAAGGGATGATATAAGCATAATCACTAAGGGGCAAAGCTGCCAGTGAAATCTCATTATTCTCGGCATCCAGTCTCTCCTCCAAAGCAGGCAACTTTTTAAGTCCGGAATACTTCATATTGTAAAAATTGACAAGTGACCAGGCTGATGTGTCGTAAAAAACACTGTCTCTGTATTTGCTGTAAGTTTCAAAAAAAGACTGGACCATATAATACTGCTTTTGCCTTGTTGGCACAACATAGGATGAACCGGCCGAAAATGACTTGCCCTCAACATTCAGGTCATCCTTCAACGGATACACTTTTATCTGGTGTTTCAGCAGCATATCCACAAAGGCCTTGTTCCTGTTTTTGTCATTAGGCGTGCCAAAAACATAGCCTTTCACGTCACTGGCACCTGCCTTTCTCACAGATTCATTAAAGAATCTATTCTGATAGTCATAAAGCAGGTCTTTGTTAGCAACCGCGGCCTTGATCGTTGCGAAACTCGATACAAATTGATTCCTGATGGTGAAGGAAAAAGAAATGGGCCCTGTCGGGGTTTCCTGCAAATGCCCCCTAGAACTGGCCTGTTCAAAAAGAAGCGCGAGTGAACCCTGCAGGTCCATGTAGGTCGATCCATAACCCGGATAAGTGGAATCGTAAACCTCATCAGAAAAGTACAATGAGCCTATTTTATCAAGATCTTCGGCATACTGAGCCGCAAACACCTTATTGAGTACATCCCGGTTCTCAGCCGGAGTTATAGGGTTCAGCGATGCGGATTTGTTCTTTGGTTCAAAAAAATAGGTGCTGTTCGTCCCCATTTCGTGAAAATCAGTAACTACGTTGGGATACCAGTCATGGTACCATTTCAGCCTTCCATTTGTTTCAGGATGCACCCCGAGAATGAGGTCCCTGTTCAAATCGAACCAATAATGATTCGTTCTTCCCCTCGGCCAGGTTTCGTTGTGTTCAATATCAAATCTGTCGGCGATCAATGGATCACCCCTGAAGTTGTTGACCCAATTTGTATGACGATCCCTTCCATCCGGATTGATGGTAGGATCCAAAAAGATAATGGCCTGCTTTAAATATTCCTTAACGGCCTCGCTTTCCGAGGCAACGAGGGTATAGGCCGTTAAAAGGGCGGCTTCGGTGCTTGAAGGTTCATTTCCGTGTACGCCATAGGCCAGGTTGATGAACAAGGGGAGCTGGTCAAAATTGCTTACTTCAGAATTCTCTTCAACTACCTTCAAGTGATTTTCACGAATGGCCTCAAGGTCCTCAATATGTTCAGGACTGCCAATATTGAGAATGATCAGTTTACGGTTTTCATGCGTCTTACCGTACACGGTAACCGAAGCTCGATCAGACAATTCGGCAAGCTTGTGCAGATAGGCAACGACCAGGTCATGCCTGGTGTGGTATTCCCCCACAGGATAACCCAGATAATCCTCCGGGCTGGGAATCTCACTGTTAAAAGGTTTGTAGGCTTCAAAATAATAGTCCTGTGCACTTAAAGAAACATGTGCAAATATCAGAAGCAATAAAATGAGTCGCTTGTAAAATAGGTTCATTATGATTTTTTTTTCAATTTAAGAATCTTTTAATAATTCAGTTCCCATATTTTTGTAAAAAAATTACAATCCATGATCAAAGTTCTTTTTTTAGATACCAATCATCCCTATCTGATCGAAAGCCTTAAAAAAATGAACATGCAATGCGATGAAGATTACAGTTCTTCAAAAGCAGCGGTTGAAGCCAGAATTTCAGACTATGACGGAATTGTGATCAGGAGCAGGTTCTCCATCGACCGACAATTTCTCGACAAGGCCTCCAAATTAAAGTTTATCGGCAGGGTTGGGGCCGGCCTAGAGAACATTGATACTGTTTATGCCAGAAAAAAGGGTGTTCATTTGATCTCAGCTCCGGAAGGGAACAGAAATGCTGTGGGAGAACACGCCCTGGGCATGATCCTTTCGCTTTTCAATCACTTCAAAAAAGCTGATATCGAGATTAGAAATGGTCTTTGGCGCAGGGAGGAGAACAGGGGAACAGAACTTGAAGGAAAAACGATTGGCATTATAGGATACGGTAATATGGGAAAAGGCTTTGCCAAAAAATTAAGGGGTTTTGACTGTGACGTCATCTTTTATGATATCAAACCTGGCCTTGAAGATGCCAATGCCAGGCAAGTAGACCTGAAGGAATTGTTCTTAAGAACCGATGTGCTCAGTTTGCACACGCCCCAGACGCCGCTGACCCGTCAGATGGTCAATACCGACTTTATCAATCAATTTGAAAAACCCATATACCTGATCAATACGGCCAGGGGCTCTGCTGTGGTGACAGCGGATCTTGTAAAAGGGATGAAGGAAGGAAAGGTATTAGGTGCCTGTCTTGACGTGCTGGAATATGAAAAAGCCTCCTTCGAGCATTTTTTCTCTGAAGGCAATGCCCTGCCTGAAGCTTTTCAATATTTGATCCATTCTGAGCAGGTACTTTTGAGCCCGCACGTAGCCGGATGGACCGTGGAGTCAAAGTTCAAACTTGCCAAAACCATAGTTGATAAAATTGCCATCATGATAGATCAGCACAATTCAATAAAATAATGCAACAGATCTGTCGTAGTGATGATCCCAACCAGCTTGTCGTCTTCGACAACAGGTAAGGAATGAAATTCTTTACTGGCCAGCAATTTGGAAACCTCCAGAATCGTAGTGTCAGGCGATGCCGTCAGCGGATTTTTGATCATCATGTCTCTGATGCCAAGCATATTGTAAACAGGGGTATCTTCGGTTCCTTCTTTACTGTAGGCATCAATAAAACTTATGCGCTGAAGATCTGAAAGACTGATCAGGCCAATGAGCTTGTCCTTATCTACAACAGGCATGTGTCTTATATGATTTTTTTTCATTCTCTTTTCAGCAGAATATAGCGTATCCTTCAAAGTCAAAGTAACGACCTCCCTGGTCATGATACTTGAAATAGGCTCATTTTTTTTCATCCTTCGCTTGCTTTAATTATTCATATAAAGTACAAAAAAAAATGCAAGAAATAAAATGATTTTAATCATGGGCAAGCCAAATAAACCCAAGATAGAAGTCTTTAAGAGGACTTTCTGGAGCGGTCATTTCTTTTCCTCCAATAGTTGTTTTTGCCCGAACTTTTCTTATGACGATTAGGCTTGGGCCTTCTTTTGTGACCGTGGGTTCTTTCCGGAACTTCAGAATCCTTTTCCAGATTGTCATTGATAAAAGGATGCTCATGGATCACCTGAACCTTTTGTTTGATCAGCTTTTCAATATCTTTTAAATACGATCTTTCTTCAGCATCACAAAAGGAAATAGCCATGCCGCTTGATCCGGCCCTGCCGGTTCTTCCGATTCTGTGAACATAAGATTCCGGAACGTTGGGCAGGTCATAGTTGATCACATACGACAATTCATCAATATCGATCCCCCGGGCTGCAATATCAGTTGCAACTAATAATTTGATCTTCCCTTTTTTAAAATCCTCAAGTGCCACTTCTCTTGCCCTTTGAGATTTGTTACCGTGTATCGCGGCACTTTGAAAGCCTTCTCTGGCGAGTAGTTTAACAATTTTATTGGCACCGTGCTTGGTACGTGAAAATACAAGTACAGATTCCATTTCCCTGGTTTGCAGCAAATGGGTCAGTAAACCCAGTTTATTTTTCTTTGTAACATAATAAAGGCTTTGCCCTACTCTTTCGGCTGTGGTTTGTTCAGGTTTTACAGTTACCCTTTCAGGATTTCCAAGAATTTTCCTGGAAAGGGCCACGATATTGGGATGCATGGTGGCTGAGAAAAAAAGTGACTGCCTTTTGCCAGGCAAGAGGGCAATTAATTTTTTGATGTCATGAATAAAACCCATGTCAAGCATTTGATCGGCCTCGTCCAGAACAAAATATTCAATGTCTCTAAGGCTGATATACCCCTGATTGATCAGGTCGAGCAACCGACCCGGAGTGGCTACAAGAATATCAATACCTCTTCTTAAGGCCTCGACCTGGGCCCCTTGCTTGACCCCTCCAAAAACAACCGTATTCTTTAAGCTGGTATATTTTCCATACACCTTAAAACTTTCACCTATCTGAGTTGCCAATTCTCTTGTGGGCGTCACAACAAGAGCCCTTACCTTTCTTCTCCCTTTGCTACTGTCATGCCGAACGTTCATCTGCTGAAGAATAGGGATCGCAAATGCGGCTGTTTTTCCGGTACCCGTTTGGGCACAACCCAGAAGATCCTTGCCTTTGAGCAAAATGGGAATGGATTGTTGTTGTATCGGAGTTGGAATGGTGT
This sequence comes from Flavobacteriaceae bacterium, assembly GCA_024644745.1. Classification (GTDB taxonomy): domain Bacteria; phylum Bacteroidota; class Bacteroidia; order Flavobacteriales; family Flavobacteriaceae; genus Lutimonas. Next base: position 8,409 of record JAHEHF010000031.1, on the reverse strand, counting down.
AGCCCTCTTCATATAACGCCTTCTGAATTGGTGGCGTAAGTCCTAAATCTTTGAAAGTCATATATTTTATAAAAGTTGCAAAGATACCTTGATTATTTGGATAAAATTGCATTTCTGATTTTTTGTGCACTGCAAAACCAGGGCAATACATCATGCAAGGCTGAATAATATGCTTCGAAACAGAATGATCAGGGGGTACTCGGGAGGCATTTTATATTTTGATTACGGATCAATTTCCCATTGAATGGGTTCACTCAGGCTGTACCTTTCGGGCAGTCAAATGATAAATCCCTATAAAGACAAGACTTAATCCTGCAAGGATACCGGCTATCACGTAATACAGTTGCGATTGGGTAAAATAATCCAGAAACGGCAAAAGCAGCAGTGGAGACAGAAATTGTCCTAAAAACCAAAAGGTGGTCAAACGACCTATTTCCCTTCCTCTTATTTCCAGGGGAGCCAGTTGCATGACCCATATATTGGCATTTGGGATCATGATTCCCATGCCGAGGCCTGCAAACAGCATACCCATCATCACCATGCCATAAGAATTTCCGAATGCAATAAAAACAAAAGCAATGGCCATTAAAAAATAACCCAGCCCAAATATCTGTTCAAAGGCAAATTTATCTTTGATACGAGAATATGAAAATGCTGCCACGGCAGAGAAAAATGTACTGGAGGCAATTGCAACACCGATAAGTGCATTCTTTTCAACACCGATTGACTTTAAATAAAAAGGAATTTGAATCGGGATAATAAAGAACAAGATCCACATGACCATGACATTTATAAAAACCAGCCAAATGATGGCAGGAGACTTCAATCCCTTCCTCTCCTTTTTAACCTCATTTTTTACTGGAGGCTCTTTCAAATAGAGGTATGTAAAAGGTAGAATCACCAACGAAAAAAAATACAGTAAAAAAGGAACTCTCCAATTGATATCGGCAAGTATGCCTCCCAGCGTAATAAACACAATTCCCCCTAAAGACATCACGGCTATCTGCAGTCCGGCAAATTTTTGTCGGGCCCTTCCCTGGTAATAATCGGCCAGCAGGGTTGTAACAATGGTCATAGATATCCCCACTGAAACACCAAGTAATGCCCTTCCGGAAAGGATCAGGTAAATATTATTCAGCCAATATCCCGAGGTACCACCCAGAGCATACAGAACCAAGGCTACACCCAGGAGTTTTAACCGTCCAATGCGATCGATTATAATTCCGGCAGCCATTGCACTGAGGGCGATGAACAATCCTGGAAAAGAAAGCGCCAGTTTTACCAGTTTTACACCCTTATCAACCCCGGAAAAAGCTTCGGTCATATCGGGAAGAGAAGCTGAAATGGTTATCATTGACATGATGGTAAGGCTACTCACCAGCAGCAACACGATCTTTACCTGTTTGCTTTCGACATTAATTTGATCCATGGTTCCTGCTGTTTTATGCGTTGATTGTTATGCGCTGATTAAAATCGTCAAGTAAACAAATCACACCATATTCCCTTTCATTAATTCGGCCAGCATGGTTTTAAAATTTTCCTTTTTATTCAAATGAGGCAAAGGTTCTTTGGGAACCGGTTTTCCCAAAAATTTACACAAGGGCTCCCAACCGTCTCTTACATCGTAAACAAGTAACCTGTCTGCAGGAACATTGGCTTTGACTTCTTCAATGTGTTCATACCAAATTTTCTCGGCGAATTCCTTGTCCAGAAACCGACCTTGAAACTGAATTCCCCAAAACTGTCTTTTCACGAACTTGATGCACTGTACCACTTTTCTGATTCGAGGATTTGTCAGGATTCTGAATAACATCTTGATCTTTTGTCCCGGAGTTTGCGGGCCTGCCTGCCAAATGGTACTATAGGCACTCTTGTGCCAGGCTTCAAAATCTCTTATTGTAAGTATGACTTTGGCATCAGGATAGTGTTCCATATGTTCCACATACCATGGATAACTCGGAAAATCGACAGTGGCCTCATAGCCCTCGTAAAGTTTATCCCAGTCTGTATCTCGTGTTTCTTCCAATTTTAACCAATAAGGCAGCATGTCAGGGTTCACGAGAAGTTCTTTCATGTGATATGTCTTGGAATATCCTAGAATTTCAAGGGATTGTTTAAGCGTGGTTGTTCCTGTTCTTGGAAATCCAGCACCAATGATTTTTATGGGCATATGAATAAATTTTTAGTTAGTGATTAAGTGAATTATGGCGTCGTATCATTCTTTTGATCTTGCGGGGGAGGCGGCGGGGGAGGCACAAAAATAAAGGGTTCTGGTTGTGGAGAGATCGGCTCAAGTTCTTTTCCTTTGAAGGCTTTAAAATCGGGCATAAAATGAGTACTCCTGAACTGACCAAACAAAAAGGGTCCCGTTGGCTGAGCGGCAGAACCATCTGGTAATTTATAATCTTGTTTATAAGGATTCCAGTATTCCCAGACAATTTTTTGATCCGGGGTAACCTCCATGAAACGTCCCTTGGCCCCAGAAGTGATCAGGGTATTACCGTTTTGTAATCGCTGAGCGCCTGAAATAAAAGCAGAATAAAAAGAATATTTGTCTGGTGCCACATAGCTCCAAATAGGATCAGCTGGACCTATCGGATCGCTTTCGGGGATGATATAGGCACCATCTGCTTTCGTTTCTGGAGCAAATTCATATACTGCACTGTAATTTCCAAAATCGCCAACGGCAATCAATGGATCCGGACCCTTAGCTTCCATGATAGCGCCCCATACAGATGGCAGTTTGTTCTCAGGGTTCTGGATATCATTATTAAATACAATTAAGTTGCCGGCACCCGGATATCCTTCAGGTATCCATTTAATATCGTGCTGACCATATAGCATCTGACTTTCCTTGGCTCCCCTTCCATAATTTTCAGGATTACCCCAACGGTATAATAATGCACCTCCATGACCCCACCTGCCACCAGTATCACCTCTGGCTTCCTCGGTGGTGGTACTGTGATCAACTATAAATATTTCATTGTAATGAGGTGAGCTAAACACAATCTGATCCAAAGATTCATTATAAGCAATGGCATTTACGTGACTTATGTCGGAGCCTCTGTTGTCAAGCGTTGCATTTGAAGTCATAAAACCCATCTTTTTCATGTGTTCTATTTGCTCAGCCGTCATCGGAGGTCCCGGTTCACCGTGAATATTGATATTTATCCTTCTCGGATGCCTGGCGATATCACCAAAATTCTCCTTGGTTGAATCAATATCCTGAATCAGATGATCCCACATATGCCATTCCCATATCACCTCACCTCCACTGGGTTTGCTGGGTTTGATTTCAATTATTTTGTCAGGCCAGACCCCTGCATTTGGGACGTGCTTTGGGTCCATGCCGGCCCTGATGGCCTCTTCTTTTGATTTGACCTCATACGAAATAGCCAATATATTGCCGTTAGGCATGATTTCAATGTCATGATGAATTAATTCCTTTTCATTGGCATATTCAAAATCCCAAACCATATTTCCATCCCAATCATATTCTCTTATTCTTCCGGCTTGTCCCCCTGCTGCAAACGTGGGAAAATCTTCATCCCGTTCGAGTCTGATCAGATGGCCATTGTCAAGCAGATAAGAAATCATCGAAGACAATTCTCCTGACCAGGATTTTACCACCTTACCATCCATATTGATCAGATAGGTATCAACTCCTGATGAGGGCTGGAACATTACATAACCGGGCGTAGCTTCTTCTGTTTTTAAAATCAGACCCCTTTCGGCAAGCACACCCGTAATACTTCTTGTATCCTCAGGGTCCCATTGCCTGACTTCTGTTAATTTCTGAACTTCAGGTACAGGATTTTCTTTTTTACATGAAACTGTGATGAGCAGAACGCACACCATTAAAACAATTCGAAACTTCAAATGCATTTTTTGAATCTTAAGATATGTGTAAAATACCTTTTTCAAAATTTGATACGCAAATGGGTTAGGATGAAAGTACAGTTTAAATATCCCAAGGTCATCCTTTTCTTACCGAACCGAAATCATGTCTTCAGAATTTCGTCAGGCTGAAAACATCAGTATAAATCCTATTGGATTTCTTATGCTGTATTTCTAACAGACATTGAATCATATGCACTATAATCAAGGGGCCTGCTATTGTATGGCCCTTTTTAGGGCAGTTTGACCTCATTACTGCGCATCATCTAAACCGAAAGATTACAGTCTTCGCAGGACTTTACTTCTCCGTCATAAGTTTTTCTGTATTTGTGAAGGGCTTTGACCGGGATTCCCAAAATATATTTTTTAATACGGGTGACTTTTGATGTCAGTTCCCCCCATCTTTTTACTATACCTTTTTTCATACTTCGTTTTTCTTCTTACTTCTATTAATTTCATTGCTACGGGTTTTCTTGTCTATGTATAACTGATTTATGGTTTGACTTTTTCTTCCGCCCGGGAGCAAAAATATTGGCAGATGCCAATCTTCAAAAGGGAAATGATCTGTTTTCAGCATTTTAAGTTTACAGATGAGCCTGAAGGATCATCTGTTCAAGCATCTAAATTAAAATCCAGCAAGTAAAGCTTCCCTGCTTTTCACTTGGATAAACTGGAAATAACTGTAAAGATGCCCGGGAAACGGAGACTTTAATTCAAAACAACCAGCATCGTACCAAGAAAAAAATGTCCTGGACCTCCTGGCAAAGATCCGCTTTGAAAATCAAAAAAACGAAAAATCAAAGTCCAGCCTAATCCTGTTTCCGTTTTCAAGAGAGGGCCCGTAAGGGATCAACTGCTCAACGGTAAAATAACGAGCTTTAACCTGAACCATTTTGCTCACCCTGTATCCGGCCATGAGACTTATCCCTTTATAATTTGTCAATCGTCCATCCCTTGAGCCTTGATTCGAATAATCCCATCTTACCCAATCATTCTGGGCGATAAAATCAACAGCAGCATATCGTTCCAAATAGTTCAGATCTACCCCGAAGGCCATATCACCTTTTTTAGCAAGACTTCCAAATAGCGCATTAAAAACGATGCCTGATTTTTGATTCTTCAGCTCATCCGGAATTACTTGAATACCGCTGTAATTCTGAAGATTTTGATATATATCGATCCCTAAACTAATTTTTGGCTGATCAAAAATCAAGGCCTTTGCTCCCAGATGGATAATCTTATAATCAAACCTTGCTGATTCATTGCCATCCGGGATATCAGGCATATCATTAAAAATATAAAAAGTCGGAAATAGTCGTAGCCTTTTATTCAGGTGGTAAGTAGTCACCTGAACGATTCCGATAAAGCTGTCATCATCAAAAGTTCCGTAACTATTTAACATTGTAAAGATCCCTCCTGAATAGGCTATGTTATCAATCCATTCGGTATCCAGCTCGTGTTCCGAATTGAGGTACACTCCGTCAATAGCCACATGATCACTCCAAAACAGTTCATTCTGTTTTTCAAACGGAAATGTGTTTCTTCCCAGCCACCCGTCAATAGATTTAAGTCTGACCTTAAAATACAATTTATCCATCCCAAAAGGAACAGACTCAAATTCACGATAACCGTCTCCAATGGTTAAATTCGGATCTTGCTGCTTTGCTGCATATCCCGTTCTCAACCTGAGGCCAAATGATGCCCAGTCATTAGGCGTATAAACGAGCCCTGCTCTCATGCGAATTCTCATCCTGAACCTGTCATCACGAAAAGTTCCATCCGATTTTCTGGAATTCCAATCCTGTTCGAATCTAAACTTGGCATCTGCCGAAAAACTCAATTTATTTTCTTTAGCCTCTTCCTGTGCGAATAATTCTAAAACAGGGAAAAGCAAGATCAACAGAAAAAAATAAAAGTGACCTTTAAAAATGTGCATAAAAGGGACGTTCTGGTTTAGTGCCGATAAACATAAATTAATTTTCGTGAAACGTACATGACGAATATCATGAGGCCGGAGATGTCAATACCATGTCGGCCTTTCTCATATAGCCCATATACCCCAATAAGCCCAACGGTACAGCTGCCAATATTGAATGCAAGACTCCCGATTTCCTAAAAGGATATGTAGGATACTCTTGACAGGGTTTTTATCATTTAAGGATTTTTATCTCTGCTATATTTATAAATATTTTAGATATTTATGAGTCGAAAGTCTTTCCTTCATTTGATTTTAGACATTTCTATAGTGGTTGGGCGTGCAATTATTGTAACTGACTACACGTCAGTAATGGATGAATGGGGATATCAGAAACTGTTAACCTGTTGCGATTTAATCAATAAACCATTATAGCGTATTCCATTAAATGGAATTAATCAAGAAACATATAGAACTAAGGTTTGGAAAGATCGATCATAGGGACCACCTGCTGATCAGTTTCAAATATGATAAGGAATTAATCCAATTGTCGAAATCAATTGGATGTCGTTGGAGCAAATCAAAGAGGGTATGGTATTTATATCGCAGCCGTAGAAATTTAGAATTGATCAAATCGACATTTAACAATAAGGCCAAGTTAACCTTATTGAATCACCAAGGTACTAAATATGACATCCCTTCAAAGGCAATTAAAAAGGAGGTGCCGGATGATTATAAGAACTTATTAATCCGGAAGAGGTACAGTCCGAATACGATAAACACATATACCAATATGTTTAAGGGATTCATGACGTTTTTTGCTGATAGAGAGGTCGATGAACTCACATCGGAGGATATCATGACATACCAGAATTTCCTGGTCAAGGAGAAAAAGGTTTCCATAAGCACTCAGAACCAGGCGATAAATGCCATCAAACTGTATTATGAAAAGATCCTGGGGAAGGGCAAATTCGATATATATATTGAAAGGCCTTTTAAGGAAAAAAAGCTTCCTGAAATCATTTCAGAGATGGAGGTATTAAAATTATTGAAGGCAACAGATAATATAAAGCATAAAGCTATCATTGCTGTATTATATTCATCCGGGCTGAGGAGAGGGGAGCTGATAAATCTTCGAAAAAAGGATGTTGATTATGACAAACGGATTATATTTGTTCGTGGAGGTAAGGGAAGAAAGGACAGAACAACCATACTTGCTGATAATACAGCTTTAATACTTGAACAATACATGAATTTGTACAAGCCCGATTATTGGTTATTTGAAGGGATGCAAAGAAAGCAATACAGCCCAACCAGTGTTTTGGCGATCCTGAGAAAAGCGTCAAAAAAGGCCGGACTGAATAAAAATGTTCGACCCCATATGTTGAGACATTCCTTTGCCACTCACCTGCTGGAACAGGGGGTTGATTTGAGATATATCCAATCACTTTTAGGGCACAGTTCGGCAAAAACGACTGAAATTTACACCCAGGTGCGCAGTCATTCTCTCGCGAAGATAAAAAGCCCTTTTGACGTAATTATTGAGTCGAAAGTTCACAATAGCACAGGATGAACGCGTATGTGGATAATTGTATATAAACGCTATATACACTTTATTAACTAGTTGGGTGTAATAAAAAAAAAACGATGAAAACAATAAAAATACTTTTTATATTATCAATTTTAATGATGCTTATTTCTTGTAAGAAAAATAAAAAATCAACTTCACAAGAATCGACTAAAATAGTAAAGACATTTCCTGAATTAGTATTAAATAAACAATTTTTAGGCGATTGGTCGGCATTAAGTAAAAATCATGTGTCAATTTCTGGAAATATGCAGATTAGACAAAATGAAATAGAATTCTCCAATAAAGGAATTGTTACTTTTAAATTAGTAAGGCAAAATGATGATGAATGTATATTAGAATTAGATAAAATTGTAGATAGTGGTAAATTTATGCGAATAGGGCCAATTTCGAAAAAAAATACTGAATCTACTCGAATGGAAGTAGCCTATTATCAAACCAAAGAAAAAGCCCTTTTAATTAGAGAAAATAGTTGGGATAATGCAGATAGCTGGGGACTCTATTTTCAAGATTAAAAAAGAAGATATAAAAACTACACCCAACAATCTATATAAGCCATTAAAACGGCTCATATAGGTGGCCGTTGTGAGCAATTAAAACAAATGAAAAGACTAATATTTCTAATCGCGATAATCGTTTGCTTTTCGTGCAATACTAATTCCAGCAAAGTGGAAGAAAATGATGTGAAATCAAATGAGAAAGATTATTGGCGACATCTTAACTATTTACTTCAAATTAAAAATGAGACTGCAAAACAACATTGGAAGCGTTTTGCCACTAAAAACTTCTTTAATCCAGCCATTTATTATACTCATCATGGAACCTATTCTATTCAACCCAATAATCACATATTTAAGCTTTCTGGTCAGGAGAAAACACAAAAACTTGACAATTTTGAATTTATAGCGCTTTCTGAAAAATATACTGATACGACCAATTTTAATTTTAACAACAGCTATACTGATTCTGACAGTACAGCTCTTTCCTATCAGGCAAATGTGTTGTTTTT
>JAHEHF010000030.1:31532-34357 GCA_024644745.1 Flavobacteriaceae bacterium | reverse complement strand
GCTGAGACGGTATTCTGGATCTTTGTGGTCCTGAAATTATTAAAGGTCATTTTGAATTTTTACCATGGTCACAAGCCTGAAGAAAAGACAAAACTTGACAAGCAACTGGCGCCAATATTGAATAAGGTTTTGCAAAGTATTGTAGTGCTGATCGGATTTTTACATATCCTTACCATTTTCGGAGTAGATCCCACTACAGTCCTAGCTGGTGCCTCTATTGGTGGTGTAGCACTCGCTTTTGCTGCCCAGGATTCTGTAAAGAATTTAATAGGAACCATGGTTATTTTTCTGGATAAACCCTTTCAACTTGATGACTGGGTTGAATTCGGCGGGGTAGAAGGTGCGGTAGAAGAAGTGGGGTTCAGGTCGACCAAGATCAGGGCCGCCGACACTACCCTGTATCAAATTCCGAACAGTAAGATCTCTGAAGCAGATATCAATAACAAGGGGCTCCGTGTATTCAGGCGTTACAATTCACAAGTGGGCGTCCGATACGATACGCCTCCCGAATTGATTGAAGCTTTTGTGGAGGGGATCAAACAATTGATTATGCTGCACCCTTCGACCAAGAGTCAATCGTACAATGTTGCTTTTGTTTCCTTTGGAGACTCATCACTCAATATCATGGTAAACGTATATTTCAAAGGGCTTGACTGGGGTCAGGAACAGGAATCAAAGCATATTTTGCACCTGGGAATTGTCAGGCTTGCGGCGGCTTTGGGAGTTGAATTTGCATTTCCATCAACGACCATGATGATAGAACAAATGCCAGGAAAGGAGTCTCTGGCTCCAAAATATGTGACAGATCAGGCCAAAATAGACGCACAGATAAAAAAGATCATGGATGATTTTGAAAAAGGAGAACACAGTATGGACCCCAAAGCTTCCACCTTGCGGGGCGGATAGACTTATTTCATATACTTATCAATATAGGCGGTGATCTCTTTTTCTATATCAATCCCGTGATACTCATTCATGAGTTCAAGATAGTCGAAGTTCAGTTTAGAGGGGTGCTTCTCGAGCGTTCCGTTGATAAATGATCTTTGTAATATGTCCTCAACAATAAAATCAAGGGCTTCATCACCAGGACTGTATTCTTTTTTTAGCGAAAGCCTGAACATATTCGCCGTTGAGTTGTACCAAAATGCTTTCCAGCCACTTCGGTATTCTTTGATCAGTTCGTACATGGTTTGCCCGGTTTGTCGGTGAATCAGTTTGATCAGGATACGGCCTTCCGTTTTGGTGAGTTTTTTAAGTTCATCGGAAAACTCACCTTCCATATAGGTTTGTATGCTCTTGATCTTTTTTTTCCTTTTTCTATTGGATTTGATACCCTCAAGCTGCTTGTTGATCTCAACAAGTGTGTCTGCGGCTATTTGGGCAAATGGGTAGGCTTTCTGAACTTTTTTGTAGTACCAGTAATAGTACTTCCGTTCATTTTTTGATTTGAATTTACGACGGTCAAGGACCAAAATTTCATCCAAAGGAATCGTGAGTGAATCGTTCCTGATAATATAAAAATCATCCTTTTCGTTTTCCTTTTTTGACTTCTGAGCAGAAAGGATCAAAGGAATAAAAATCAGCAATATGCAAAAGGTCTTTTTCATAGTTTTTACTAATTTCACCAACCGGACGTTGTCCTGAAACGAGACGAAATACAAAACATGCAAATTTACAAATATAACCGATGATTTTTGTTAATTTAGTGCAAAAATAAAACAGATGGCGAAACAAAAAATACTCAATAATAAATCCCTTTCATTTTTAGAAAAATACTTGAATAATGCTTCACCAACCGGTTATGAATCGGGGGGTCAGAAAATATGGATGGAATATTTAAAACCTTATGTCGATGAATTTATTACCGACAATTACGGAACAGCGGTTGGGGTGATCAACCCCAAAGCCAAGTTCAGAGTAGTGATCGAGGGGCACGCCGATGAAATTTCCTGGTATGTCAATTACATCACTGAGGAAGGGCTGATCTACGTGATCCGAAACGGGGGAAGCGATCACCAGATTGCTCCGTCAAAAAGAGTTAACATCCATACCAAAAAGGGTATTGTCAAAGGAATATTTGGATGGCCAGCTATCCATACAAGGGCAAAAGACAAGGAAGAATCTCCTAAACTTGACAATATTTTTATTGATGTGGGATGCCAGACCAAAAAGGAAGTTGAGGCTTTGGGAGTGCACGTAGGTTGTGTGATCACCTATCCGGATGAATTTATGGTGCTGAACAAAAATAATTTTGTCTGCAGAGCCATCGATAATCGTATTGGGGGCTTTATGATAGCCGAGGTGGCAAGGTTGTTAAAGGAGCATAAGAAAAAATTGCCATTTGGATTGTATATAACGAATTCAGTCCAAGAGGAGATTGGTTTGCGCGGTGCTGAAATGATAACACATACGATACAGCCCGACATGGCCATCATTACGGATGTGTGTCATGATACAACCACCCCCATGATCGATAAAAAGAAAGAAGGAGAGATCAATTCAGGTAAAGGGCCGGTAATTTCGTATGCTCCTGCGGTACAGAACAATGTTCGTGAACTGATCATTGAAACGGCCGAAAAAAACAAGATTCCTTTTCAAAGACTGGCATCCTCAAGGGCCACAGGAACCGATACCGACGCATTTGCCTATTCAAACGGGGGAGTCCCTTCTGCTTTGATTTCGCTTGCACTGCGCTATATGCACACAACAGTTGAAATGGTCCACAAAGACGATGTGGAGAATGTGATCAGGCTCATTTATGAGTCATTATTGGCCATAGAACCCGACAAGGGGTTTAGTTATTTTGACTAATGAAAGTAAAATGG
>JAHEHF010000030.1:5106-31432 GCA_024644745.1 Flavobacteriaceae bacterium | reverse complement strand
ATTTACAGATTTTAACTACGATCAGGATTTTGAATTAAAAAATTTGAATTTGGGTATCCGCTTATCAGGACCTGTTATGAGTCTGCAGTTTGATTTTTAACTTTTCACTCTGGTTTAAGAGGCCAGATAATGTTTAATCTTATGATTCAGCATGTCCGTGCTCACTGAGTTAGAAACGACATCTCCTATGATAATAATTGCGGGTGCCCCAAGGTTTTTCTCTGTGGCAAGGTGTTCGATATCATCGATGATGCCTATAACGCTTTTTTCATTTTCCATGGTCCCGTTTTGAATGATGGCCACGGGTGTTTCCCCTTTGTTCAGAGCTTTAAAGACAGTGGTAATCTGGTCGAGTTTATGCATGCCCATCAAGATGACAACAGTGGCTGAAGACCGGGCTGCCAGACTAAGGTCATGACTCAATTGCCTGTCTGAGTTGCAGCCCGTGATTACCCAAAAGCTTTCTGACACACCTCTTTTGGTAAGTGGAATACCGATACTCGAGGGAACAGCAATACTGGAAGAAATTCCAGGAATGACGGTGGTGTGCAGGCCGAAATTTTGGGCGTAATCAATTTCTTCAGAACCCCTGCCAAAAACGAAAGGATCTCCGCCCTTAAGTCTTATTACATGGCCGTTTTCAAAAGCTTCTTCAACAATCATTCTATTGATCTCATCCTGGGAATAACGATGAAATCCTTTTCTTTTTCCTACAAAAACAAGTTTGGCAGCTGGTGCATGCTCCAGTAATTTTATATTGATCAAGGCATCATAAAGGATCACATTAGCGGTTCTCAGGGCCTTCAACCCTTTTACAGTGATCAGATCTGGGTCACCCGGACCTGCCCCAATTAAGGTAAGTCTTGGATTAGAGTTCATTTTGAATGGCTTTGGATCTCAATTCATCGATCTTTTCGTAAAAGTGTTTTGCATCATTAAGATACTTTCGCGCAAAGGATTCAGAGGCTTCGTTACGTTTGATTTGATAGATCAGGTCAGAAAAACTTCCCTCTATTTGAATCAGTTCGCTGGAAACGAAATACTGATCAAAATCTTTGATGATACCCGCCTGCGAATTTGTTTTGACATTTTCACCGATCAAAACGGCTTTCGCAGTATTTAAAAAGGCGGAATAAGAATGGTAAATGCTGTCGGCCCATTTTTGTTCCCTAAGGCTGGAACCTGCATTTTCTATTTTTTCCTCACTTTCAAATAAAAGTGTGCTTACAAGATCGATCACTACCCCGGCACATTCGCCTACCCCAATGGCCTTGATATAAGCCTCATCATGTCCCCAGTCAATCAACATATCCTTTTTAGTGGTGCTGGTATCTGCCAGTGGCCTGAGCAACTGATAAAAATAACCTTTGCCCATTCTGGTATAATAGCTATTAAATAATTCCTGACCCTTCTTGTTGTCTTCATAGTCATAAAGGATTTTTTTCATCGCCTCAGGTCCTCTTTTACTTGGTATTTTGATGATCTTATCGGCAAATCTTCCTTTTCCATCACCTTGGCGTCCACCACCCAAAAGCACCTGAAATGCCGGAATCACGAGGCTTCCTTTTTTAATAGACATCCCGTAAAACCCTATCTGTGCTATGCTGTGCTGTCCGCAGGCATTCATGCACCCACTGATCTTTATAGAGATATCCTTGTTATTCACATACTTCGGAAAAGATTCTTTCAATGTTGTTTCCAGGACATTGGCCAGCCCGGTACTGCTTGCGATACCCAGGTTACAGGTGTCGGTGCCAGGGCAGGAGGTCAGGTCTAAAGCGCTGTTATACCCGGCATCCGCAAAGCCCATTTCACTTAGTTTTGAAAAAAACAGGGGGAGCAGGTTTTCCCTGACGTCCCGGATCAGTATACCCTGACCAATGGTCAGTCTTAATTCGTCTTTTGCATATGTTTTGACAAGATCAGCCAATAAGCGTGCCTTATCTGTATAGAAATCACCCAGCCTCACTTTGATCCCAATAGCGTAAAGCCCTGTTTCTTTCTGTGGAAACAGATTGGTCCGTTTCCATGTTTCAAAGCTGGAAGGATCGTCAATGCTTACATAGGGTACATCAACATCGGTTTTGAAGTCTGCAGAACCCCAATTTTTCGCCTCGATCGGAAAGCTTTGACAGGACAGGGAACTTTGCTCTTCTTTGATATGTTCCAGAAAGGTCTCAAGGCCCATGTTGAGGATCAGGTGCTTTAAGCGTGCCTTGGCCCTGCGGTTTCTTTCCCCGTATCTGTCAAAAATTCTTAAGGTACTTTCAATGAAAGGGATGACTTTATCGGTTTCGAGAAACTCAAAAACGGTTTCTGCATGCCTGGGCTGGGCACCGAGCCCTCCGGCAATCATTACTTTGAACCCTTTGATTTCCTGCCCTTTTTCTTCTTTGATCCTTGCAATGAAACCGAGGTCATGGATAAAACTCAGGGCCCGGTCATGCACTGTTGCCGAAAAGGATATTTTGAATTTTCTGCCCAGTTCCTGACAGACCGGATTGCGCAGAAAAAATTTAAAGACAGCATCGGCATATGGAGAAACATCAAAAGGTTCTTCCGGGTCAATACCTGCGGTTTCTGAGGCAGTGATGTTGCGAACAGCGTTTCCGCAGGCTTCTCTCAGGGTAATATCACTTTTTTCAAGTTCGGCCCACAATTCAGGGGTTCGGTCGAGACTGACGTAGTGTATCTGAATGTCCTGTCTGGTGGTAATGTGCAATCTGCCCGTTGAGTATTCATCCGATACATCTGCGATTCTGTGCAGTTGTTCCGCGTTCAGTTTGCCAAAAGGCAGTTTTATCCTGATCATTTGAACCCCCTTCTGGCGCTGACCATAAATACCTCTGGCAAGTCTCAGTGACCTGAATCCGTCTTCATCGATTTTATCATTCCGGTATAATTGTATTTTTCGTTCCAGTTCAATAATGTCTTTTTGAACAACTGGATTTTCTATTTCGGTTCTAAAGCTGAGCATCTGATATGAGATTTTTAAAGGTGTAGGCCACATTCCCTGGCAGCAAGGACTTTTGTGGGATCAAAGTATTTTTTTTCATTGGGAAGATCAAATTTTTGAAGGTACATCTCCATTTCAAATTCGCTGTAATAAAAGAAGGGGCTTACTTTCAAAATACCTCGTTTGTCAAGGTGGAGAATATCCAGATTACTTCTGAACGCCGTTTGACCTTTCCTTAAATTGGTAAACCACACATCAGGATCATGTTCATTGAGGGCCCTGTTAAAAGGCTCCAATTTGACCTTTTCTGTAAACAACTTGTGCTCTTTTGTGTTGATCTGAGGAATTCCGATGGTGGTGTCAAGGTACCCGGTGGTATACTTTGGTGCATAGATATGCATGTTCAGCGATAAATTGTCAATCATGGAATTGGCATACCGATAGGTGTTTGGGGTGTTGTATCCTGTATCACACCAAATCACATCCATATCTTTGTGAACCTTTGTCACTGCATGAAGCAGGGTAGCCGAATAGGGGCCAAAGTTTGTCGTTAATACAGGGCGTTTGGCATGTTGCAATACCCACGCTATGATCTCTGAAGGATCTTTATCGCGCAGCAGGGCATTCGCCTCTTTTAAGTTGTTAGGTCCAAATTGTACTTTCATGTTATTTCCATTTTATGCTGTTCCAGATGCGCTCATGTCCGTAATACAATAAGAATTTTGTAAAAACTTCTATGGAACCAATTGAGAGTGCCACTGATAAAGTTCCTGTCAGTGCCCATGAGATCAATATGGTATCAAGGGTTCCCAGAATTCTCCAGCTGATTGATTTGACTAGACTTTTGCTGTGGGAATCAGAATGTCCCTTTTTTATAGCTAAGATTCGTTCGGTCAGCATATTTTAAATTTATAAATATATATTCCCTATCGGATAAGTAGGATTATGCAAATGTAGAAAAATATATGAAAAGTCCAAATTTCGAATTGTTAAAATTGGATTATTTTAGATTTTCAAGTGTGGTATTTCTAAAAACATTCAGATTGGCGTCCCTGACCTGTATCATTAATTTGTTCAGGGAACATGTGGTTTCATCATCACAATCTTCGCATTTTTCATAGTAATTCAGGCTCACGCAAGCTACCGGGGCTATGGGGCCTTCAAGTATGCGCATCACGTCCGTCATATAAATTTCGGAAGCCTCTTTGAGCAGGTAGTATCCGCCTCCTTTTCCTTTCTTTGATCCCAGGAATCCGGATTTTCTCAACAGCAGCAGAATGCTTTCCAAAAACTTATGCGGAATATGTTCCTTCTCGGCAATTTGAGCAATGGGAACCATGTTTCCTTCCTGCCTTGCGATGTAGGTCAGTGCTTTTAATCCGTATTTCGTTTTTTTTGAGATCATGAATTCAAACTGGATAAAATATGCTTTTCAAATGTAAAGATAGATTAATTCCTTCATTTATTGAGACAGGCGTCATAAGAGGATCAGATAATGGTTTTGAGATGACCTTTATCCATGACCTCTTTTGAAAATAGATGCCTCTCCTGCCTTTTCAGCGTAGAAATTATCCCCTGAGAATTCGTACATCACAAGGCTCCAGCTTTTATTTCTTCTACCACATCCGGGTTGAGTAAGGTGGAGATGTCGCCCAGATTATCCGTATCATGCGAAGCTATTTTTCTCAGAATTCGACGCATGATTTTACCCGATCTTGTTTTGGGCAATCCTGATACGAACTGTACCTTGTCGAGTTTGGCAATGGCACCTATAGTCTCTGATATCAATTGATTGATCTCCACTTTGAGCTGCTCATCAGAACGCTTGCTTTCATCGTATTTTGTTACAAAGGCGTACAGGGCGTTTCCTTTAATATCATGAGGGAAACCAACCACAGCACATTCTACAATATCTTCGTGTTCATCAATGGCATTTTCTATGGGCGCCGTTCCTAAATTATGACCGGAAACGATCACAACGTCGTCAACCCTTCCTGTGATCCTGTAATTTCCACTGCCATCTCGGTAGGCCCCGTCTCCGGTAAAATACATGTTCTTATAGGTAGAGAAATAGGTTTGTTTATACCTCTGGTGGTCTCCGTAAATGGTTCTGGCGATAGAGGGCCAGGGTGCTTTTATAGCCAGTCTTCCTTCAGAAGGCTCAAGACGTTTTTGTTTTACTTCCTTCCCGTTTTCATCCATCAGAATCGGTTGGACCCCGGGAAGCGGCAAGGTTGCAAAAGTGGGACGCGTAGGAGTGATACCCGCAATAGGCGAAATCATCATGGCTCCTGTTTCAGTTTGCCACCAGGTGTCAACGATGGGGCAATTTGATTTTCCAATATTGTCATTATACCAGTGCCAGGCTTCTTCATTGATGGGTTCTCCTACTGTTCCAAGTACCTTGAGGCTTGAGAGATCATGTTTTTCCACCAGGCTCAGGGGGTGTTTTGCCAGTGCTCTTATCGCTGTCGGAGCGGTATAAAAATGAGTGACTTTTAGCTTTGCAACAATTTCCCAAAACCTGCCGTAATCAGGATAGGAGGGAACTCCTTCGAACATGATGGTGGTTGCTCCGGCGCACAAGGGCCCGTAAATGATATAGGAATGTCCTGTGATCCAGCCAATGTCTGCCGTGCACCAGTAGACATCATCTTTTTTACATTGAAAAACATTCTCAAAAGTGTAGGTGGAACCAACCATATAGCCACCTGTCGTATGAACCATTCCTTTTGGTTTTCCGGTCGAGCCTGAAGTGTAAAGAATAAAAAGGAGGTCCTCGGCATCCATCACTTCTGCATCACACTGGTTCCCTACTTTTTGTAATTCATCAAACCAGAACTTATCTCTCCCGGCTGTCATACTGGTCGGTTCGACTGTCCTTCTGTATACGATAACGGTTTCCACTGAAGGGCAATTTTCCAGGGCATTGTCACACACTTGTTTTAAATTAATGGGTTTTGTTCCCCGGTAGACCTCGTTGGCCGTGATCAGTATTTTGCACTCTGAATCATTTATTCTGCTGGAAAGAGCGGAAGAAGAAAATCCGGCAAAAACGATACTGTGGACAGCTCCGATGCGAGCACAGGCAAGCATGGCAATAGCCAGTTCGGGGATCATTGGCATATAAATGCACACCCTGTCGCCTTTTTTGATGCCATTATTTTTCAGCACATTAGCGAAACGGGAAACTTTTACAAAAAGCTGCCTGTAGGTAATGTATCTCGATTCTTCATCCGGGTCATTGGGTTCCCATATAATGGCTGTTTTATTGCCTATGGTGTCCAGATGACGGTCAAGGCAGTTTTCGGTCATATTGAGTTTACCCCCAAGAAACCATTTGATCTCAGGTTTTGAAAAATCCCATTCCAATACCTTGTCCCACTTTTTTTTCCATTGAAAGTGTTCGGCAACCTCTTCCCAGAAACCCTCCGGATCTTTTACACTTTGGTCATATTTTTTTTTATACTCTTTGAAGTTGCTTATTTGTAAGGTTTTCATAAAAAATGTAATTGGTTATTGGAACAATTTACTCCAGCACTGCCAGCGGTTCTTAAGAAAGATCCGATCAATGGTTGGTCCAATATAAAATTAATGATATTTATGATAAAAAAAATTCGACGAACGACTATTTCTGTCGATTAATGATCCTGAGGAGTCCCGGCACCTGAAGGTATCCTTATATTTTCAACAAGTTCCTGAATTTCAGCGGGAGGATTGGGGCTCAGAAAGGCAATAATCAGCGATACCGCAAAATTCACTGCCATAGCCACGGTTCCAAATCCTTCAGGAGAGATGCCAAACCACCAATCTTCGGATGTTCCGCCTCCAAACCAGTCGAATTTGAATTTCATCATATAATAGAGCATCAGCAGCATTCCCGCTACCATTCCTGCCACGGCACCTTCTTTGTTCATTCGTTTTACAAAAATTCCCAAAATGATGGCCGGAAAGAACGATGCCGCCGCCAGACCAAAGGCAAGGGCAACTGTAGCTGCAACAAAATCAGGGGGGTTAATGCCAAAATAGCCGGCAACAGAGACTGCCGCTACGGCTGAAATTCTGGCTGCGATCAACTCTCCTTTTTCGGAGATTTTCGGGTTGATCATTTTTTTGATCAGGTCATGTGAAATGGAGGCAGATATGACCAGAAGCAGACCGGCTGCGGTTGAAAGTGCAGCAGCTAACCCGCCTGCTGCGACCAGGGCAATCACCCAATTCGGCAAATGGGCTATTTCCGGATTGGCCAATACCATGATGTCCTTGTCAACACTGAGTTCATTCAGCACGGGGTCCGCCACGTACTGTACGATGCCATCTCCATTTTTGTCTGTAAATTTCAGCAATCCGGTCTTGTTCCAGTTGCTCACCCATGAAGGCAGGTCTTTGTACGCTTTATTCGATACAGTTTCAAGGAGGTTGGTTCTTGCAAATACGGCTATGGCAGGAGCTGTTGTATAAAGAATGGCAATGAACAAGAGAGCCCAGCCCGCCGATTTTCTTGCGTCGCTTACCTTTTTGACTGTAAAGAACCTGACAATGACATGGGGCAGGCCGGCTGTGCCGACCATCAGGGCAGCTGTGATCAAAAATACATCCAGCTTGCTCTTACTGCCTTCTGTGTATTCATGAAAACCCAGTTCACGATGCAGTCCGTCAAGTTTGTCAAGCAGATAAACCCCATCAGGTCCTGAGCTCCCAAATCCAAGCTGGGGAAACGGGTTTCCTGTCATCTGTATGGATATAAAAATGGCAGGTACCATAAAGGCAAAGATCAGCACACAATATTGTGCCACCTGGGTATAGGTGATTCCTTTCATACCACCCAGAACGGCATAGAACAAGACGATGATCATGCCTATGAGGACCCCTGTTGTGATATCAACTTCCAGAAACCTTGAAAAGACCAGGCCCACTCCTCTCATTTGTCCTGCGACATAGGTAAATGAAACGATCAGCGCACAAAATACGGCTACAGAACGGGCAATATTTGAATAATACCTGTCGCCAATAAAATCAGGCACTGTGAATTTCCCAAATTTTCTGAGGTAAGGAGCCAGAAGAAGTGCAAGTAGCACATAGCCTCCCGTCCACCCCATAAGGTATACCGAACCGTCATAACCGTTGAAAGAGATCAGTCCTGCCATCGATATGAATGAGGCGGCTGACATCCAGTCGGCAGCAGTTGCAAGACCATTCGCCAAAGGAGAAACGCCACCTCCGGCTACATAAAAATCATTGGTGGAACTCGCACGGGACCATATGGCAATACCAATATAAATAGAGAAAGTAATGGCAATCAGAAGCCAGGTCCAGATTTGTAAGGTCATTATTTATTCGTTTACTTCGTATTTTTCATCCAGCTTGTTCATCAGTTTAATATAGATCAGAATGATGATTACAAAAACATAGATCGAGCCCTGTTGGGCGAACCAAAACCCGAGTTTAAAGCCTCCTATTTTAATTGCATTCAATTCATCAACCAACAAGATTCCAAACCCATAAGACACCATAAACCAGAACCCGAGTAATATCGACAAGTATTTTAGATTGGTTCTCCAATACTTCTTAAGATCTTTTTGAGGCATGATCATTTTTTTTGTGCCAACTAATATAGAAAAATTTTTAAAGGACCTTCTTGATTTTTTTGAGTTCGTCAATGGAATTCAAGCCTCAAATTATTGAATAGGTTCATTTTGAATTGCAGATCAAAAATTATTCAGTTATTTTTACCCGTATTATAAAACCATTGTCATGACCCTGCCGAGATTCTTTTTCTGTATCCTTTTTCTATCAACTTTCCTTCTTCAAGCACAGCAACTCTCAGTGGAAGAAATACTTGAACAAAAACTAAATGAGCCTTCAGGGCAGGAAGGTATAAAAATCGATGGGGTTAAATTGTTTTCTCAAACCGCCTTACCCCAGTTTTATAGCAACAGGGCTTTTGAACTGGCCTGGAACGACAAAAAAAACAGAAGACACCTCATGGAGAGCATTGAATCAGCCTTTCTTGAGGGACTGGATCCGGAGGATTTCCATGAGGCAAGGATCAAAATCCTGCTTGATCGTTCAAAAAAAGCGGAGCTCAGTAATGCAGAAAAGGTCAAACTCGACTTATTCATGACGGATGCTTTGATACTTTATGCTTCTCAACTCCTTGAGGGAAAACTGGAGCAATCGGCACTTCGAAAGGAATGGGATGTCGATAAGAATGAAAGGCCCAGGAACGTGGACAGCTTGTTGACCGTAACCCTGCACAATCACCAGGTTAAACCTGCTCTTGAGACTTTTAAGCCGAGCCATTACATTTATAAATTGATGAAATTCCATTTAAAGGAATTAAGGGAAAAAGAAAAATCTGGAGGATGGCCCCTGGTAAGTGAGGGGGAAGTTCTTAAACCCGGTGACACTGCAGCCAGAATTTTGGAAATCAGAGATTATTTGACCGCCGTAGGTGATCTGGACGATAAAACTGATGTTGGCGGAGAGGTGTATGATCCTGGGCTTGAAACAGCCGTCAAAAAGTTTCAATACAGACATAAATTGACCCAGGATGGCATCATCGGTAAAGGTACGATTGAGCAAATGCGTGTGAGTATTCAGGAACGTATTGACATGATCAGGCTGAATCTGGAAAGGATGCGCTGGATTTTTCATAAGCCTGACGATGATTTCTTACTGGTAAATATCGCCGGATTTCATGTCAAGCGATTTACCAATCGGAAGGAAGTTTTCGATTCGAGAGTAATTGTGGGTAAATACCATCATGAGACACCGATATTCAAAGGAGAAATGAAATATATCGTCATGAATCCCACATGGACCTTGCCCTATTCAATTGCAACCCATGAAACTTTGCCCAAGTTGAAAAAAGACCCGGGCTATCTGGCGAGTAAGCATATGGAAGTCATGGACCCTAAGGGAAGTTTATTGGACCCTGCAACCATTGAATGGAGTCAGTATTCTGCAGGAAATTTTCCTTTTATCATCAGGCAAAAGGCAGGACCCTGGAATGCACTGGGTGAAGTAAAATTCATATTTCCAAACAAACATGCTGTTTATTTGCATGATACGCCTTCAAGGGGACTGTTCAATCAGCAGGACAGGGCTTTCAGTCATGGTTGCATCAGGACCGAGGACAAATGGGGATTGTTGATGAGCCTGATGGATGATCCGGAGGTTTGGAACATGGAAAGGATCAACGAGATATTGAAATCAGGAGAAACAACTAAGATTGACCTGCCAAAACCCATCAATATATATTTGATCTATTTTACGGCCAGCGTTGATCAGGATAATAACCTGCTTTTCATGAAGGATATTTATAACAGAGACAAGGCCGTGCTCAACGCCTTGAATGAACCTTTTGACTTTGGCACATAAGGGTTTTACGCTAACATTCTGCAAATGTATCGCAATGAATAATCCGGATCTCAGAAATTTTATTGGGAATCAGCTCACTTGTAATAACGCGGAAATTCTGTGAACAGGGTCTTGCCGTCCTTTATGTTTTTCCAGTGTTTCGTATTGAATTCGATCCCGACAACCCCGCAGGTAGGCACGTGTGGGATTTCCTTGTCTCCGAATTTATTGACAAAATCACTGATGCCATGGTCATGGCTGAAAATAATGGCCGAATCAAAGCCATTGTCAAGGGCTTTTACCGTTTTGATCAAATAGCCGTCACTAAAACTGTACAGCGACTTGCTGATCTTGAGGTTTGCCAGGGGATAATTAAAAGTATAACTGAAAATCATCGCCGTATGAAGGGCTCTGTTCGCGCAGCTTGAAACAAAAACTGAAGGTGTTTCAATCTTTTTTTGTAAAACCTGGGAGATCAGATAGGCATCATTTATACCTCTTTTTTTTAAGGGCCGATCAATGTCTTTGATGCCTTCATATTCCCATGAAGATTTGGCATGACGGACTATATAAAGTGTTTTCATTTTTTTACAACAAAATGATGGTATAGTATAGACTCAAATATAAACAATAAAGTGAATGAAAAGTTTCATTTTTTAATTTTTTTGGTGCTGCATTTGAGGCGCTAAAACAAAAATCAGGGTTGCAGTCTGGATATTTTCCAGTTGTAATCTTTTTGCAGGGCATACAAAATTCTGTCGTGCATTCTGTTGGGTCGTCCCTGCCAGAATTCAATGGAGACGGGTTTTACAATAAAACCACCCCAGTTTTCGGGTCTTGGAATTTCCTGCCCTTCGAATTTTTTTTCGAATTGGTTTAATTTTTCATCCAGGGCTTCCCTGGAATCGATTTCCTGACTCTGTTCAGAGGCCCAGGCACCCAACTGAGAGCCTTTGGGCCTGGACTCAAAATACCCGTCTGATAAGTTTGGTGCTATTTTTTCTGCATGTCCCTTGATCACAATCTGTCTTTCGAGGCTGTGCCAGAAAAAATTAAGACTCACCTTTGGATCATTCAGGATGGCCCTTCCTTTTTCACTGTCGTAATTCGTGTAGAAAATAAACCCTTCCCAGGTAAATTTTTTGAGCAAAACAATACGGGTCTTTGGAAAACCATCCAGCCCCAAGGTAGATATGCTCATGACATTGGCCTCTTCTATACCATCGGTGGCATCTGCTTCATAAAACCACTTTTGAAACAGCTCCATGGGGTTTTCAGGAATATTTTCTTTGATCAGCGGGTTACGCTCATAACTTTTCCTGTAATTGCTCAAGTCGTTTTCCATATTTCAAAAATAGGATATTTTTTATTCTTTAAATGCTTTTCAGGGGAAAGCTAAGGAATAAAACCAGTGTAATTTTATCTTTTCAGTCGTTTTTTAAAATATTTAAAAAGATTACATTTGTCGCATGGATTTTTCTTCTAAGTTATTGGAAAACGCTGTCAATGAAATGGCCCAGCTACCTGGGATCGGGAAGCGAACAGCTTTGCGAATGGTGCTGCATTTGCTCAAACAGCCAAAGGAACAAACGACATACCTGGCGGATGCGCTGAAACATTTTAGAGATGAGATCAAACTATGTTCGAATTGTCATAATATTTCTGATATTGAAATTTGTAATATCTGCACCAATTCGAGAAGGGATCCTGAGGTCATATGCGTGGTTGAAGATATCAGGGATGTCATGGCCATAGAGAATACGGCCCAATTTAAAGGTCTTTATCATGTTTTGGGAGGAAAGATATCTCCCATTGAAGGGATAGGTCCTCAAAACCTGACCATTGACAGCCTGGTCAAAAAAGTGGCGGCCGGCAATATCAAAGAGATTATTCTGGCCCTGAGCTCCACAATGGAAGGCGACACGACCAATTTTTATATTTACCGTCAATTGCAAAATTACAGCGTCAACCTTACAACGATTGCAAGAGGTATTTCTGTTGGCGATGAAATTGAATATGCCGACGAGGTAACACTCGGCAGAAGCATTATCAACAGAGTCCCGTTTGAGCAGGGGCTTAAAAGTTGAAAATTACAATTCGATAAAAAATGCCCGGATCAGAATGGGCTAGTCTTTGACTTCGGCCCCCTTGTTTTTAACGTATTGATCCAACCACTGGTCCTGTTCCCATAAAAGATGCAGGATACTTTCCTTGGCCCTGTACCCGTGACTTTCTTTCGGAAGGATCACAAGTCGTGCAGTTGCTCCCAATCCTTTTAAGGCATTGAAATATCGTTCACTTTGCATCGGATAAGTACCGGAATTGTTATCGGCTTCTCCGTGAATGAGCAGCAAGGGGGTTTTCATTTTCTCTGAATGCATAAAGGGCGACATCCTGTAATACACTTCAGGGGCTTCCCAGTAGGACCTTTCTTCCCTTTGGAACCCGAAGGGTGTAAGGGTTCTGTTGTAAGCTCCGCTTCTGGCAATTCCCGCTGCGAAAAGATCTGAATGGGAAAGCAGGTTGGCCACCATAAAGGCCCCATAGCTGTGCCCGGCGACGGCTACCCTGTTTCTGTCTATATAACCCATCCGGTCGACAGCGTCGATGGCAGCTTTGGCATTTCCCACCAGTTGTTTTCTGAAAGAATCATTGGGTTCCTCGCTGCCCTCACCAACGATTGGAAAGGAGGCATCATCTAAAACCACATATCCTTTGCTCACCCAGTATACCATCGACCCGTAATAAGGATATGTAAACTCATTCGGGTTCTGGGTATTTTGCCCGGCAGTTGCCTTGTTCTTGTATTCAGTAGGGTAGGCCCAGATGATCAATGGCATTTTTTCTTTGGTTTCCCTGTTGTAATTGACCGGCAGGTATAAGGTGCCTGACAAATCAATACCGTCTTCCCTTTTGTATTTGATCACTTCTTTATGTACATTCTGAAGGCTTTTGAAAGGATTTTCAAAATAGGTGAGTTGGTTCAGTTGCTCCGATTTAATGCCGTGCTTGTAATAATTGGGATATTCCGTCGGAGATTCAAGTCGGACGATCATTTCATTTTTTTTCGGATCGAAATCCATGATGGTTTCTTTTTTGTCTGTGTAGGAAGTGGTATAGAGCCGCGTCTTTTTTTCAGAGGCAGGATCGAGCTGATCCACAAAAGGAAACTGACCCTCTTTGGTATATCCCCTGCCAACCAGATAGACATTTCCTTTTTTGACATTGATCACATTCGATCCGAATTCATTTCTTCGAGTGACAAGATTTCCGGGATCGCTGTACACATCCTGATAATTTCTGTCAAATAATATTTTAGGCGCTTTTGTCTGATCTGAAGGGTCAAACAAATAGGATTTTTGATTTCTTGTATTGAACCATCTGTCGGTGGCAATGGCCATATGCTCGTCGCCCCATTGTACTCTCGAGATCCGATTGACAGTTTTGAGAAGACTTCTTCCCTTTCCGTTAAAGGGAGCCTTTAATTCAAAAAGCTCATCGCGGTAAGCGACCTCTTTTTGAGGGTCTCCTTCATCAAGAGCAACTGCATAAACCAGCGTGGCAGGATGATCAGACCTCCATTCAAAATTCCTTTTTCCTTTTCGAACAGCCATAAACCCTTTCGGGAGATCTTCGATCAGAGGCACTTCAATCACGGTTTCTAATTTTTCTGCATTTTTCGAATAGATCACGGTTTCAGAAGGAAATCTGTAGTAGGGAACCAGATATGAGAAAGGCTTCTTGACGGTACTTATCATGACATAGTTTCCGTCAGGTGAAAATTCAATGCTTCCATACATGTTTTTTGGGAGCCATTTTTCTTGTGTGCCGTTTAGGGAGATTTTCATGATCTCAGAAGAAGCAAGCTGCTCAAAATTAAACTCATCAGTTTTGTTTTTAAGCAGGTCCTGATAGGTTCTGTTCTGTGCTTTTTTTCCTTCATTAACAGAAATGGTTGGCCCTGTGGGCAATGCTGTGGAGGCATCCACCAAGGCCTGTTTCTCCGAGGGGAGCATTTTGACCAGCATGTGATTTCCATCTTCGAACCAATTGATCACATTACCCAGGTTCGCATTGATCGTTGGACCTGTAAGCTTTTTTGCACTGGATGTGGCAAGATCAAGGACCCATAACGTAACCCCTTCGTCTGTTGTATGGGTCATGGAAATCATTTTTTGGTCCGGAGAAAATGAGAAATTAGCCAATTTCGGATTTTCTGGCAATCCGGAAACTTCGTTCAACTGTTTGTCTTTTTTACTCAGGTCCTTGATCCGGACATTGTTGATATAAGTGGTCCGGCTGCCTATGTTGGTCTTGGGGTCAATGCGTAAACCACCCAGCCTGAGCTCTTCTTTTGACAATTCTTCGATAGATTTGTAGGCATCCCTGTAGAGAAGGATCATAAATTCTTTGTTTTCATCAAAAATCACCGAAGGAGCCCTTTCCACATCAACAAGCTCAAGAATTTCTTTAGAAGGATTCTGGTAGTTTATGTTTTCCTGTGCTTGAGACAAAAAACAAAACCAAAAAATCAGAGTAAAAATGTAATATTTCATCGAAAAAAATTTAGAAATGCTAAGGTAAAAAATCAAAACATCAATTTAGAAAATTGAACAGGATTGTTTTCTATTTTTTCTTGGAGTTACAAAGGGAGTTGAATTACCTCTTAGGCCGAGGCTAAAAAAATTACAAGGATTCCAGAATCCTGAGATAGTCATATTGCAGATCCTCATGCAGGAGCATGACTTTCTTTTTGCATTGTTCGATGAGCCTGTTGTAAATGATCTCTACCTTTCTGTTTCTGTAAATGCTCGGCCTGAAGGATTTTAATTTTTGACAAAAATACAGGAGCAATTCCACTTCAGTTTCTTTGTTTTGAGAATATCTGATATATTTTTTGGTATGATTCAAGATCCCCCGGATACTTTTTTTTACAAAATACGGACTCTTTTTGTTCACGAGTTCAAAGCGGCTGTCTATTTCCTCCTTGACACCTTCTATATATGCTTCCTCATCCGCAGATTCAAAGAGGAGGTAGGTCAGTAATTCTTTATTCTCCTTTTTAAACCTGGACAATCTCAGGCACAGTTCCATGACCTCTTTCGGGGAACGATCGAGTAATTCCATTTTGAGCTCTTTGACCGTGGCTGATTTCATTCTGTTTTTAATTATCAATACAAATATAGAACTATGTCTTGAGTAAATGATAATTTGTCATATTTTTGCCCAAAGCAGTGACCCTTGACCCAGATTTCAATCATCATAGTGAATTATAATGCCCGGTATTTTTTGAAAAATTGTATTGGCAGCATCAACAGGTCTTTGGATGTGAATGAAATTGAAATCATTGTGGTCGACAATGCTTCAACTGATGGCAGCAGTGAGATGCTGCGAGCAGATTTTCCAGAGGTGATGCTTATTGAGAACACTGCCAATGTAGGGTTTTCAAAAGCAAACAATCAAGGAGTCGCAATGGCAGCAGGCAAGTATATTCTGATTTTGAATCCCGATACCCTGATCGCCGAAGATACTTTAAAAGATGTCCTTCAAATCAGTGAGATGAAACAGAATATGGGGGTTTTGGGGGTGAGATTCATTGACGGTTCCGGACGATTTCTTCCCGAAAGCAAAAGGAATTTTCCGGATCTCATGGCAGCGGGATTAAAACTGTTGGGAATTTCCAGGAAGTATTATGCGCGGCACATTGCCGAGAAAGAAACCGCAGCTGTGGATATTCTTTCAGGGGCATTCATGTTCATGAAAAAATCAGTTTTTGATCAGATTGGCGGATTCGATGAAGACTTTTTTATGTATGGGGAGGATATTGACCTCAGTTATCGTATTTCCCAGGCGGGCTATACAAATTATTATTACGGGGGTGCCACCCTCTTACATTATAAAGGAGAAAGTACCCAGAAGAATCCTGCGCATTACCAAAATTTCTATGGGGCGATGAAACTGTTTTATCAAAAGCATCTTGAAAGGGAACCTATTTCAGAACGACTGATTGGTTTGATCGTAAACACAGCAATCAGGATCAAATCCATTGAAAAAACCAAGCAGACAAATGCTGTAAAACCTTTCAGAAACTGGATTTATTTAGGAAATGACCAGGGCATCTTCGATAAGATTCAGAATGCATATCCCGGGACGACCGGAGAGATGGTTCATTCGCTGCCAGAATTTTCATTAAAAACCGATATCGTGTTTTATGACAGCGCCTGTCTGTCTTTTAAAGAGATAATCGATTATATGTCTGCACACAAAGGCATGTTGCCAAGGCAAAGAATCATTTCTCAAGATGGGACTTTCTTAACAGGAAGCGACCATTCTCATACCCGCGGCGAAGTAGTGGTTTTTTGAATAAAACCGGATTTATTTCTGAAGTCTGATCCGCGCGTCAACCGCAATCATACCCCGAGAGGTTGCCATCAGCGGATTGATATCCATTTCAGTGATTTCAGGGGCCAAAAGAACCAATTTTGATAGCTTGTCTATTGTGCTTTCAAAGGCTTTCATATCAATGCTTTTTTCGCCTCTGACTCCTTTCAGGATAGGATATATAGACAATCCTTCGATCATTCCTTTAGCTTCCTGCCGCGATACCGGAGACAGGGCAAAGGTAAAATCTTTCAGCACTTCGACATAAATACCGCCAGCTCCGCATAGGATCATGGGCGGGTACCCGGGCTCACTTTTTGTTCCTAAAAACACCTCTTTTCCATGGATCATTTCCTGAACAATCACGCCCTTCGACCCCTTGATCTGCATTAGTTTCTTAAAATTATGAACCAGTTCACCGGCGTTGGTAACATTGAGTAACACACCCTGTTCTTCAGTTTTGTGTAAGACGCCAACGACCTTTTCCACTACAGGGTAGCTGAGCCTTTCCATGGCTTTCAATACATCGCTTTCTGTTTTGGCTATGGCTTGTTGTACCGTATGGATACCCGCAGTTTTCAACAATTCAAATACAGTATCGGGATCCAGGTATCCCGTTTTGTTTTGGTCGATCAATTGTCTTATCTGTATTTTATCCGGATGATCGAATCTTTTCTTTTCGGGGCTTGGCTCTGTTCTCTGCATCACTTTTGACAGGCTCTTTCCAAGAAGGCTCTCATCATAAAAAGCCAGGTTCCCGTCTTCAATGAATTCCTTTATATCTTTTCGTACATTCAAAACCGAAGGAAGAACGGCGAACAATGGTTTTTTGCATTTTTGTATCTTTTCACTGATCACCTTATAGGCCTTGCTGACGGAACCCAGCCCCGGACTGCCGAAAATAACGATCATGGCATCTATTTCCTCAATGTCATTGTCGCAGTAATCGATTACCTGATCAAGCTGCTCTGCAGTACCTGTGGCAAGTATGTCAACCGGATTGTTTACCGCGGCACCCGGATACAGGAGCCCGCTAAGTTTGTCTTTGTGTTTCTCTGATAAGCCTGGAACCTGCAGTCCGTTATCACAGAGGGCATCTGTCAGAAGAACACCCGGGCCACCCGCATGGGTAATGATCCCGAATCGGTTCAGTTTTGAAAGTGTTACCTGCAGAACAGCGGCAGTGTGAATCAATTCATACCTGCTGTAACACCTGATGATCCCGGCTTTGTTGAACAGGGCCTGCACAAATATAATAGGACTTGCCAGGGCACCTGTATGCGAAGAGGCAGCAAGGGTTCCCTCTTCAGAACTTCCGGCCTTCAGCGCTACGATCTCACATCCTTTTTGTTGTAAGGAGAGACAATGTTTCAGGAATTTTTGCGGGTACTTGATTCCTTCAATATAGAGCATTTTCACGGGGCTGCTGCTTCCCTGAACGTACGAAAGGTCGAGGTATTCCAATATTTCCTCTATGCCCACCTGGGTGCTGTTACCCACGGTGTAAAGTCCAGAAAAAGAAAGTCCTATTTGGAGTGCTGCTTCCATGGTAAAAACGGCTGTCGCACCAGATCCCGATACGAAATCAACCCCCTTTGGATCAAGTTTCGGGACCGGTCTCGTGAATATCCCTGCAAAATGCTGGTTGAGCATTCCAATATTATTGGGGCCCAGCAGGCTTCCCCCAACTGCATCGATCAAATCGCAAATCTTCTGTTCCAGTTTTGCCCCGGCCTTGTTGAGTTCACCAAAACCGGCAGAATAGATGATAAAACCCCGGGTTTCTTTTTTATGGGTAAGCACCCTGATCACATCGGGTATTTCATGGGCTGGTATGGCAATAATAGCCAGGTCGACCTCTGGGATGTTTTCTACATTCCTGTAGGACCTCAGTCCCTGCACGACATCCTTTTTTGGATTGACCACAAACAGATCTCCTTTAAATTCCTGGTCGATAAGATTTTTTAGCACACTACCTCCCAGGTGGTCAAGGCGATCAGATCCGCCAATAACAACGATACTTCCTGGGTTGATCAATTTTTGATGAAGCATGGGATGGCTTTAAAGGGTCTTGTAAAATAACTTAAAAAAAATGAATTATAAGATGACAATTATCAACCCTTTTTGGTCAATAATTTTGTTATTTTGATAAGAATAATTTTGTTTGCTCGTGATGTATGACTTTTCAAGATCAGTGAATTCCATGCATGCTGAAGACATCAAAACTTTGATGAAACAGTCTTCAGGGACAGGTCTGATCTCCTTTGCCGGGGGAATGCCCAATAATGATCTTTTTCCAATTCGACAGATGGATCAGATCTTTCGTGAGTTGCCCGATGACTTAAAAAAACTTTGTTTTCAGTATGGACCCACAACGGGGTACCCTCCGCTTGTGGCATCGCTTCAAAAATTCTTAAAAAATAAAGACCTGCCTGTTGACAGGAATAAGATCCTGGTCACTACGGGATCTTTACAGGCCATCAGCATCATTACCCAGGAATTTGTGAATGAAGGGGATGTCATTCTTACAGAGAACCCATGTTTTGTTGGTGCTATTTCAATATTTGAGACCTATGGAGCCAAGATCATCAGCATTCCCATTGATAAGAATGGTATTGATATCAAAGCACTGAAGGAAACCCTATCGCATCTTAAGGTGAAGCCCAAGTTATTTTATGTGACCCCCAATTTTCATAATCCGGCGGGCATCATTTATACAGAAGAAAGAAGAAGGGCCCTTATGGAGGTCCTGTCGGGAAGTGATATTATTTTATTGGAGGACGATGCTTACGGGGATCTGTATTTTGATGACCGTGATGCGTCTCTGGTGCGGCCTATGAAAACCTACAAAAATTATGACGTGGAGGTGATTTACACAGGTTCCTTTTCAAAAATTATCGGCCCGGGACTCCGCTTGGGTTACATGCTCACCTCTCCGGAAATTTTTGACAAGGCGGAATCCATAAAACAGGCCCTGGATGCCTGTACCTCAAATTTCATGCAGATCCTGGCAAATCAATTTTTATCGGAAGGCTATTTGGAGCCCTATCTGTCCTTTTTACGCTCAGAATACAAGGAGCGAAAGGAGATTTTGAATAATAATTTGATCAAACACATGCCTTCCCAGATCAGCTGGAACGAACCAAAAGGAGGTTTTTATATATGGCTGAAACTTCCGCAGCACATCAGTTCTACTGAAATTTTTGAAAAATGCCTGCAAAAGGGAGTGGTCTTTGTGACCGGGAGGACCTTTGATCCACATAATGTCAAGGATGATCGTTTGAGGCTTTCATTCTCCAATATGGCGAAGGAGGACATCGAAAAAGGGGTCATTACCATGGCAGAAATCATAGCGCAGCAATTGACCAGATCCAAAGCCAAAGTCTGATACCTGCTTCTTTTTGTCAAGACATCCGCAATAATTTTTTACTTTTTATCAATTTTCGGGAAATGGTCCGATAAATGATCAATAGGTAAATCCTGTAAATTCACGGGCCATTTTTTGACCCGATTTAAAAGCTTCAATATTCATTTTGATCACCTTTTCACTTTTTGTTCTGAAAAAATGCTGGATGGATTGTAAAAAATGAGCTTCTGAAATAGGCAGTTGAGAGGCAGCAGCCCCTAAAAGGATCATATTGCCCACTTTGGAATTTCCAAGTTCTTTGGCCCGATTTTTAGCGTTGATGATGATGTGGTTCCCGTGTGATTTAATCTGTTTGAACAGATCATATTTGCAGGGATAATTGACGATGTTTTCAAAGGTACTGGAATCAGTGATCAGCCATCCGTCTTTTTTTAGAAAAGGGATGTGTCTCAAAAGCTCCATGGGTTCTACTGATAAGATCATATTAGCTTTGCCCTTGGGGATAAGATCCGAAAAAATCTCTTTATCCGATATGCGGACATGTGATTGAACAGCACCACCTCTCTGACTCATTCCATGTACTTCAGACTGTTTGATAAAAAGGTTTTGAGATAGGGCTGCGATATCAAGAATTGCAGCGATTGTGAGAATGCCTTGTCCACCTACTCCTGATAAAATAATATTGGTTTTCATGGTTTGAATGATTAATTTAATGAGGCAATTTTTTGTTTTATGTCTTCTTTTTGATCTCTTGATAATCTAACGCAGGGTCTTTGGGATATGATGACCGAAAGCCCTTCATATTGAACTTCTTCCCTTAGGATTGAAAGGTTTTTCTTAAAATTTTTTTTAAGGGGTACGATCATTTTCACATGGTTCTCATTTACACCGAGACCCGTGCAAATATGTTCTAATCTTCCAACTGCCTGAGATTCCTGCGCACCCGTCATGGCAATGGCAGCATTGTCTGAAATGATCACGGTAATCGGGGCATTTTCATTAACGGCTTCAAGAAGCCCTGTCATTCCTGAATGGGTAAAAGTAGAATCGCCTATGATGGCAATAGCGTTTTTTACACCTGCATCTGCGGCCCCTTTTGCCATTGTGATGGAGGCGCCCATGTCTATAAGCGTATTGACGGTATGCAAAGGGCTCAGCGCACCCAGGGCATAACAGCCGATGTCGCCGAAAACTCTTTTTTCTCCAATTTCAGGAATCAGTTCCTGAATGACTTCAAAAAGGTCCTTGTGTCCGCAACCGTCACAAAGTTGCGGGGGCCTTTCTACTACAATTTCTGAAACAGGAGGTTTTGTTTCCCTGTACAGGCCCAGGGCATCGAGTACTAGCTCTGGATTCAGTTCTCCCGTCATAGGGAGATGACCACTTAATTTACCCGTTACTTTTGGTTCATCATCAAAATAGTCATTCAGGATTTCTTCTACCATCGGGTATCCTTCTTCAACAACGAGAATCTCGTCGCAATGTTCGTACAATTGCTTTACTTTGCTTTTGGGCACAGGGTATTGATTGATCTTGAGTACGGAATAAAATTCAAGGTTTTCGCTTATGTTTTCCATGACATAGTTGTAAGCGATACCGCATGTAATGATACCCAGGCTTTTGTCTTTGCTCAGTTCAAGTTTGTTGTATTGACATTTTTCAGAGGCTTCAAGGAGCAATTCTCTTTTGCCGACCAATTTTTCATATTGTTTTTTTGCATGAGCGGGGACCAGGGAAAATCGTTCTGTATTGACAGGAAGCTGAATCCCGTTTTGAGCCCTTCGCTCTTTAAAAATAACGCCTGATCGAGAATGCGACAGACGGGTAACCAGCCTCAGCAGCACCGGAAGCTGCAATTCTTCAGAAAGGTCGAAGGCATAGTGCATCATGTTATAGGCTTCCTGCTGGTTCGAGGGTTCAAGGATCGGTACTTTGGCAAACTTTCCATAAAATCTGGAATCCTGCTCATTTTGTGAAGAGTGCATGGAAGGGTCATCTGCCACCACCACCACAAGTCCGCCGTTGATTCCCGATACGGCCATATTCATAAAAACGTCGGAGGCCACATTAAGTCCGACATGCTTCATTGCGGTCAGGGCTCTTTTACCACAATAGGACATGCCCAGTGCAGCTTCCATGGCTGTTTTTTCATTAACGGACCATGAACAGTGAATCCCAAGTTCCTTGGCGATCTTTGATTTTTGAATGTATTCTGTAATTTCGGTAGAAGGGGTGCCGGGGTAGGCATAAATTCCGGATATACCCGAATCTATGGCACCCTGGGCCAGTGCTTCATTACCAAGAACTAAATTTTTCATACAAGGAGTTTTCTCTTCTTTAATGAAGTAAATGTATAAGAAACAGAAGGCAGATAATATGATTTTCATCATGCCGGGCGAGCAAATGGCCAATAAAACAGAAAAAATGAAGTATTTTTGGCTATGAACCCTGCGGATCTGAATTTAATCCGCAGTTTAAAATCAATCGTATTGGAGCGAAATGAATTGTACCCTGTATTTTTAAAAGTATCTGAATTAGAGATTCTTATCGTGGGAGGAGGCCATGTAGGTCTGGAAAAACTGACCTTTCTTCTAAAGTCCAGTCCAAATGCGCGGGTCACAGTTGTAAGCAAAGATTTCCATCAGGAACTTAAATTGCTCGCAAGAGACTGTCATGTGACCTTGGTGCAGAAGGCTTATGATGCATCCGATTTGAACCGGAAGCAAATTGTGATCGGGGCAACAGATGACCTGCAGGTGAATTTGCAGGTATATAAAGATTGCAAAGCCGCAAATATTTTAGTGAATTTGGCTGATAATCCTCTTTATTGTGATTTTTATATGGGTGGAATCGTAACAAAAGGTCATGTAAAACTGGCCATTTCAACAAATGGAAAATCACCGACCACAGCCAAACGGCTCAGGCAGTTTTTCGAAGATATTTTGCCCGATAATATCAATGCCATGGTAGAGAACCTCAATGAATACCGAAAGACCCTTAAGGGGGATTTTGAGCATAAGGTCAATAAGATGAATGAATTGACAAAGGGCATCATAGAAAATAAAAACAAAGAGGAATCTGCCTGATGGAGGAGAAAGCCGACCCATCAAATGGCGGATAAGCGACTGTCAGCAGGGAAGGGCTCGTATTTGTAATTTCGTAAAAATCACTGTTTCAAATTATATAAAATTCAGTGAAAACGGATATCACTAAAAAGTCTTAAATTTTATCTATTTAATTTATTAAATTTGCTGTCGTTAAAACCTGCATTATAATGTCAAAATTTGAACTGAAATTGCCTAAGATGGGTGAAAGTGTGGCCGAAGCAACCATTACTTCATGGTTGAAGGAGGTAGGAGATACCATTGAAATGGATGAGGCCATAGTGGAAATTGCCACAGATAAGGTGGATTCTGAAGTTCCCAGTGAAGTGGAAGGCGTTTTGGTCGAAAGATATTTTGAGGTAGATGATGTGGTCGGGGTCGGAGAGGTGATTGCAGTGATCGAAACCAACGGGGAGGCTCCTGTTGAAGTCACATCTGCTTCATCATCGGAAAAGGAAGAACTAAAGGAACTTGAAACAGAAATTCCTTCCGTTTCATCGGTAAAGATCGAATCCAGGAAAGTGGCGGATGCAATATCGGATCTTAGTTCCCCTTCTGGCAAATTTTATTCGCCGCTGGTAAAGAATATAGCAAAAACAGAGGGGATATCCCTTGAAGAGCTTGAATCTATCAAAGGAACAGGCAAGGACCAGAGGGTTACAAAAAATGATATCCTCGATTATATTGAAAGCGGGAGGTCATCAGGGAGCAGTAAATCGGTTGCCAAAACTGTTTCGGAACCTGTCAGGATCAAACCTGAAGCGGATGCTCCCTTGCCAGTCACGGGTCAGACCGGAGATGAAATCATTGAGATGAGCAGGATGGGAAAACTCATTTCAAAGCATATGACAGATTCCCTGCGCACTTCTGCTCATGTCCAGAGTTTTGTAGAGGTTGATGTCACCAATGTTGTAAAGTGGAGAGAAAAAGTGAAGGATGCTTTTCAAAAAAGGGAAGGGCAAAAAATTACCTTTACGCCTGTTTTTATGGAGGCAGTCGCTAAGGCATTAAGGGATTTCCCATTGATGAACATTTCTGTTGAAGGCGATAAGATCGTGAAGCATAAGGATATTAATCTGGGGATGGCAGCGGCGCTGGCAGACGGCAACCTGATCGTTCCCGTCATTAAAAAAGCTGACCAGCTGAACCTGGTAGGGATGACCAAAACCGTTAATGACCTGGCAAGCAGATCCCGGGCCGGTAAATTGAACCCGGATGATGTGCAGGGAGGTACTTTTACGGTGACCAATGTAGGTTCTTTTGGAAGCATCATGGGAACTCCAATCATCAATCAACCTCAGGTAGGTATACTGGCACTGGGCTCTATCAGAAAGATCCCGGCGGTCATTGAAACTCCAGAAGGAGATCTGATCGGTATCAGGCATAAAATGATCCTTTCACATTCTTACGACCACAGGGTGGTCAACGGAGCACTGGGCAGCATGTTTGCCAAAAGGGTTGCAGATTATCTGGAAGCCTGGGACCTGAATACCTCTTTTTAATTTAAAAAATTATTAATTATTAAATTCATTGCGAACAGATGAATATTAAACTTGAAAGACCTATTGTATTCTTTGATCTGGAGACAACGGGTATTCAAATTGCTACAGACAGGATCGTAGAGATATCAGTGTTGAAGGTGTACCCCAACGGAAATAAGGAGAGTTGGACTCGTTTGGTGAATCCCGAAATTGAAATCCCAAAAGAGGCCTCAGACATTCATGGCATTACGAATGAAAAGGTTGTCAATGAACCTAAATTTTCGGAGCTTGCCGCAAAAGTGAGTACGATGATAGAAGGATGTGACCTGGCCGGTTTTAATTCAAACAGGTTTGATATTCCACTTCTTGCAGAAGAGATGTTAAGAGCCAAGGTCAATTTTGATATGAACGACAGAAAGGCTATTGATGTACAGGTCATTTTTCACAAAAAGGAGCAAAGGAATCTGAGTGCCGGGTATGAATTTTACTGTGGCAAAAGCTTGGAAAATGCTCATTCTGCAGAAGCAGATACTTTGGCCACTTTTGAAATTCTGGAAGCTCAGATTGAAAAATATGAGGACCTTCAGAATGATGTAGCCTTTTTAAGTGATTATTCTAACCACCAGAAGCGCATTGATTTTGCCGGATTCATTCTGCTTTCTCCTGAAGACGAAAAAATATTTTCTTTTGGCAAATACAAGGGAAGAATGGTATCAGATGTGTTCAGGGAGAATCCAGGCTATTACAGCTGGATGCAGAACGCAGATTTTCCGCTGTATACCAAAAAAATCCTGACAGATATTAAGGAAAGCATGAACGCAAAGAAGGAGATCAGCACCCTGGAAGATTTAAAAAACA
The DNA here is from genome assembly GCA_024644745.1 of Flavobacteriaceae bacterium. Taxonomy (GTDB): domain Bacteria; phylum Bacteroidota; class Bacteroidia; order Flavobacteriales; family Flavobacteriaceae; genus Lutimonas. The sequence continues at coordinate 5,923 of JAHEHF010000030.1, read as the reverse complement.
AATTCAATAAAAAGGTATAGGCATGTATGTAGATTTTGAGAGTTTAAGCGGGCAATCACGAATTTGGGTCTATCAGTCAAACAGAGAACTGAGTGAGAATGAAGTTGAGGAAATGAGCCATAAACTGAGGCATTTTGTTGAAGAATGGACGCGGCACGGAGACGATTTAAAGGGATCCTTCAAAATCAAATACAATCATTTTATTGTTTTGGCAGTGGATGAGTCTTTTAACCAGGTTTCAGGATGTTCGATTGATGCCTCAACCCATGTGTTTAAGAAATTTGAACAGGAATACCAGCTTGAGCTGCTCAATAAACTCAATACGGCCTTTAAGTACGGGGAGCATATCAATGTGGTTTCGCTGGGTGATTTTCAAAAATATGTAAAGGAATCGAAAATCCAGCCCGACACGACAGTGTTCAACAACATGGTCCAGACCAAAAATGAACTGGAACTCTCGTGGGAGATCCCGGCAAGTAAAAGCTGGCACAGTCGTTATTTTAGCTGACTCATGTTAAGAATAGGCCATCGCGGAGCAAATGGCACGATGGCTTTAAATAAGACCATTTGCACCAAATCTCTTTTTTTATTGCTAAAAATTTAATCCAATGAATAAGATTGCACTGCTTGTTTTAATGCTGTTTGCCTTGCACGTTGAGGCCCAAACGGATCCTTTGAAAACCTTAGATAGTCTGGCCCAGGACAGATGGGTAGACAATATCATGTCGAATATGAATACCAATGAGAAAATTGGGCAGTTGTTCATGGTGGCAGCCTATTCGAACAGGGATGCTGAACACGAAAAACTGATCAGCCA
>JAHEHF010000030.1:0-5006 GCA_024644745.1 Flavobacteriaceae bacterium | reverse complement strand
CTGGATAAAGGCAAATTGACCGAGGAAAGACTGGATGAATCGGTAAGGAAAATATTAAAAGCAAAATATTGGGCGGGATTGCATGAGTACAAGCCGCTTCCTACAGAAAATCTGATGGCAGAACTTCATACAGTGGAAGATGATCTGCTCAACAGGCGTCTGGTTGAAAATTCCATAACCTTGGTGCAGAACCAAAAGGAGGTACTGCCGCTCAAAAATCTGAGTCAAAACAAAATGGCATATGTCAAAATCGGAAAAGGTGAGGGAGAAACCTTTTTTAATAGAATGAATGATTATTCCAAAGTTGACCTGATCACAGGGTCCGGAGCTGCAGAGATTTCAAAAAAACTGCAACCTTATGAAACGGTGATCATTGGGTTTCATACAAGCCAGGGTGCCTATGCCAGTTATAAAATTAATGATGCAGACCTGCAGATGATCGAGCGAATAGCCAAAAATCACAAAGTGATTCTCAATATATTTGCGAGCCCCTATAGTTTATTGAAGATAGCATCATTTGATGATATCGATGGGGTTGTTGTGGCTTATCAAAATACTGCTTTGGCACAGGACCTTACGGCGCAGATGATTTTCGGTGCCCTGGACATGAAAGGAGCCTTACCCGTCAAAATCAATGATCATTTTCCGGTAGGTTACGGCCTGCAAGTGTCAGATATCAGCCGATTGGGTTATACTGTACCTGAAGATGTGGGAATGAACAGCGTTATGCTGTCGAGGATCGATTCAATCGCCAAAGAAGTGATCGATTCGGCTATGGCTCCGGGGATGCAGGTTCTGGTAGCCCGTAAGGGGAAGGTGGTCTATCGAAAAAGTTTTGGATATTACACCTATGACTCCATTAAAAAGGTTGACAATGAGAGTATTTATGATCTGGCTTCAGTTACGAAGATCCTTGGAGGATTGCCCATGATCATTAAGGCAGAAGAAGAAGGTAAGTTCGACCTGGATGCCTCACTGGGTGAACTCATGCCGGTTTTAAAAGGAAGCAACAAAGACACCGTGACCGTCAAGGAGGCCTTGTCGCATTATGCCAAACTGAAACCGTATATTCCTTACTACAGGACCATGGTTGAAGGCGATGACGCGGTTCCGATGAAAAAGTATTTCAGCAATTCAAATTCGGGAAAATACACCATAAAAGTGGCAGAGGACCTATATTTAAGAGAAGATTACCGGGATACGATTTTTAAATTGATTGCCGAAGCACCACAAAGAGAGGAGCTGGGGTACAAATACAGCGGGCTCCCTTTTTATCTTTTTAAGGATTACCTGGAGAAGGAATATAAAAGACCGCTTGACCAGCTGAATCAGGATTATTTTTACGGGCCACTCGGTGCGACCACCCTGACCTACAATCCTTTGAATAAATTTCCTAAATCGATCATTGTACCTACTGAAAAAGATGATTTTTTCAGGCACCAGTTGCTGCATGGCAATGTCCACGATGAGGGTGCAGCGATGCTCGGAGGTGTAAGCGGGAATGCAGGACTTTTTGGCAATGCCAATGACGTGGCTAAAATGATGCAGATGTATTTGCAAAAGGGATATTACGGAGGAAGAAGTTATTTCAAACCCGAGTCAATTGATAAATTCAATCATCGCTATTTCGAGGAAAAGGGCGTTCGCCGCGGTCTGGGTTTTGACAAGCCCCAACTGGATGAAGCTATGGCGACCTGCGGTTGTGTGTCGTTTAAAAGTTTTGGTCACAGCGGATATACAGGAACCTATACCTTTGTGGACCCTGAAACAGAGATCGTTTATGTCTTTTTGTCAAACCGTGTTTATCCCACAAGGGAAAATAACAAACTGGGCGATGCTGATATCAGGACGAAAATCCAAAGGCTTATTCAAGAGGCGATTGTCAATTAAGCCTGGCTATCGGGATTTGGTAAAAAGATAAACACTTAAAAAACTGAGGCTTAAATAAGTGAAACCGTAAATGCTTCCCAGAAGGCTATAAACGATCCAGGTTTGAAGGAGGTAAAATGAAGGAAAAGCGGTGATCCCAAGTGAAAATTTATAAGTCGCAATAAATTCTTCTTCTTCAATTTTAGGCGATAGTTGTTTCCAAAGCAGCAAAGGCAGGATACTATTGGCCTTGACCAGGGGTGTCAGGAAATTAAAGCGATCTTTTTTCTCAGGAACGGGATTTTTTAGATTGTTGATGTTTAACAATTTTACATTGACTTTTTCAGGATAAAGAAATTCTTCTTCTGCAAAGAATTTTATGATTTCATCGTGTTGCTCATGGTCCTCAATATGAGTTACTAATTTTTTCATAGCATCGCTTACCTCGTTCTTTAAGGAAGTGGCAGCCTCATTGATTTCTGTCTCTTTAAGATGCTCCTGAACAGAAATGGGTGTTCCAAATATGATGCGGACACTGCTACCATACTTTTTCGCGTTGCTGTAATTGATGCCAACGGGAACAACCAGGATTTCTTTTTCAGGATGCTTTTCCAGGCTTCCAAATGCAATTCTTGTAAAACCTTTGCTCAGTACCCTGATCCTGCGCTGAATGTTGTGGTTGCCTTCAGGAAAGATCAAAACGGTTCCGTTCCTGCCAAAAATATGATAACACTTTTTAAATACTTCCTCATTTTTTGACAGACTGGTCAAACCGTCCCGAATGCGATAGATGGGCAGCATATTTACTGTTGATAAAAGTGCTTTAATTAGGGGTCTGTTGAACACATCGGCACGGGTGAGGAAATTCAATTCCCTGGGGGTGAGAGCTCCAATAAGAAGTGGATCTATCAAGGCGTTCTGATGATTGGCCACAAACAGCACTGCTTTCTTCCTGGGAATGTTTTTTATGCCGACAAGATCTATCTTCTTAAAGTAAAAGGCGAAACCCAGCCGTACATACATTTTAACAAACAGATACCAAAGATATTTCATGCCTTCAACTTTGTTGTTTTATCCGACCAGAAATAGGCGATAAGTAGCCCTGAGAGGATGTCCCAAATGGCCCAAAATGCCACCAAAAGTGCCATTCCACCTAGTCCGTCAAAAAAACTGAATACCAGCAGTAGCCCAAGACCTGAATTTTGAATTCCGGTTTCAATGCTGAGCGTTTTTTGATCCAAATAATGCAGTTTGTTGAGCTTTGCAAAATAGAACCCAACCAATAGAAGCAAACTGTTATGTGCGATGACAACAACAAATACATAATGGATGTGTTCCAAGAATATATCCAGGTTATTGTAAAATGCACCCCCAATGAAAGATAGGAATATAATGATAGAGACAGGTTTTAAGAACCGGGATGCTTTAGATGCAAAGTTGGGGTGGTAATTATTGATCACCATACCCAGGATAAGAGGTATTCCCAATATTAAAAGAACAAATCTGGCGATTTCAATAGGTTCTACCTTTACAGTTCTTAAAATGCTGGCAGTAGGTTCATAGAAGCTTCCCCAGATGGCAAAATTAAGAGGCGTCATGACCAGGGCAGCCAAAGACGCGAATGCGGTCAGGCTGATCGATAAAGCGGCATTGCCACCGGCAAGTTTTGTCATGAAATTGGAAATGTTGCCTCCCGGACAGGCGGCTACCATCATCATACCCAAGGCGATACTAGGCGTGGGATTGATCACGATGATCATTAAGAAAGTAGCAAGTGGGATGAGTAAAAACTGTGAAATGATCCCGACAATGACCGGTTTTGGTGATTTCAGCAGGTTCGTGAAATCATCAACTTTTATATCGAGTGCCACCCCGAACATGACAAGTGACAAGGTCAGGTTTACGAACCACAGGTTTTCCGAATTGAAATGAATTTGAATGTCGTCTATGTTTTGGATCATGTGTTTGCCAAAGCGTTTTGTTATGCTAATTTTTAAAAGCGTAAGCAATGATGTTTGCACCCATTTCAAGAGCCATCCTTCTTATTTCGGGTGGGTCATTGTGAATGATTTCATCTTCCCAGCCATCGCTCAGGTCACTTTCAAAATCATAAAAGCAGATGAGTCTTCCTTCGTAAAACAAGCCAAAGCCCTGTGGAGGTTTTGCATCGTGTTCATGAATTTTTGGTAAGGTACTAAAATTATATTTTTGATGGTATATAGGATGGTCATAAGGAATTTCCTTAAAATCAAGCTCAGGAAATACTTTTTTCATTTCTTTCCGTATGTATTTATCGAGTCCGTAATTGTCTGAAATATGGAGAAAACCTCCTGAAATCAAATAATTTTTCAAATTTTCTGTTGCTTCCGATGAAAAAAACACATTGCCATGACCCGTCATAAAAACGATCGGATAATTGAAAATTTCAGGATTATGTGCCTCAATGTTTTTCGGGCTTTCTGATATTCTTGTATTGATCTGTTCGTTACAGAAACGGATCAGGTTGGGAATGGCTGTCGGGTTGGCATACCAGTCACCTCCTCCTTCATATTTTAAAATACCGACCTCTTGGGCTCGAGCAGAAAACCCAAACAGGCAGATCAAAATGAGGGTGCATAACCTCATGGGTAAATGGCCTGTATTTATTTTGGAGATGAATTTAAGTTCAGTTCGACTCATAAAAGTTCTTTTAGAACGGCAATGTTGCTGCATGCAACAATGGCTGCAGTTTCGGTCCGCAAACGGCTTGCTCCCAGACTCACGGGAATCAATCCCTTCTCTTTTGACATCTTAATTTCGGCTTCAGAAAAATCTCCTTCCGGGCCGATCATGATCATGATGTTGTTTTTTTCGGGAATCAGATCCATAACCCTTTTTTTATATTCTTTTTGGCAATGGGCAATTAATCCGAGATCCCAGGTTTGATTCTGAATAAATTCCTTGAATTTTACAGGTTCATTCAATCTGGGGAGGCCATATTTCAGGGATTGCTTCATTGCAGAAATAATGACTTTCTCCATTCTTTCCATTTTAAGATGCTTTCTTTCAGAATGATCGCAAATCACAGGGGTTATTTCATCAATTCCAATTTCAGTGGCCTTTTCCAAAAACCATTCGAACCTTTCATTCATTTTTGT
>JAHEHF010000123.1 GCA_024644745.1 Flavobacteriaceae bacterium | reverse complement strand
TCATCCCTCAGGGAATCGTAATCGGGATCTTGCAAAAGCCACTGTTTATTTCCATAGCCTTTCGCAATTGCAATTTCCAATAAATTCAGGGCCTTTTCTTTATCACCACTTACAGCAAACATGCAGGCCCCATTAAAAATAATTCCTCCATCCTCAGGATATAGCTCCAAGGCCCGATTCATCCATTCCAGGGCCTCATCCTCTTCACCGTTTTGAATCAAGGCACTGGCACCCAAAGAAAGTGCTCTTCTGTCAATTGGATTAATCTCCAAATGCTTTCTGACTTTGGCAAGCCCTTCCTTTAATGCATCTTGTGCTTTGTTGCTTCCAAGAATAGTCAATGACTGGGAAAGAAGAATCGGGCTTTGAAAATCTTCCTGTCTGACTTTGGACGCTTCTTGAAACAATTCCGCTGATTTTTCAATATCTCCCCTGGAAAAACGATAGCGTCCGTAACGATAATAGGCATCAAATAAATTTGGATTTAACTGGATCGCTTCTTCAAATTCTCTTTCAGCTTCACTGTATTTTTTGCGCAAAAAGAGAACGAAGCCGAATGAGGTATGACATTCAGCCATACCAGGTGATAATGTAAGTGCTCTTATACTGTGATTTTCTGCTCGTGTCAAATCAGAGTTGTCTCCGCCATGCCACTCATAGATTTGTGCCAGCACATCCGAAAGGCCGGCATGAGCCGGCGCATAATCAGGATCCATTTCGATCGCTTTCTCAAACATTATTTTTGCTTCCCACACATTCAATTGGTGAAACATTTCAGTTCCTTTGAGAAAAGCATCGTAAGCTTCAATCGAGGTTTTCTGGGGCCTGATAGCTTCTTTCTCATGACGCGTTAAAAACCCTTTTAGTTCGGTGGCCACATTTGTGGCAATATCTTCCTGGATCGAAAATATATCTTCGAGCTCACGATCATAACGCTTCGTCCATAAATGAGAACCATCCTCGACACTCACCAGTTTGGTTGTAATCCTCAATCGATTGCCCGACTTCCGCACACTGCCTTCTAATAAAGTCTTCACATCCAGTGTCTTGCCAATTTCACGCACATCGAGATTTTTCCCTTTAAATGAAAATGTTGACGTGCGGGCTATCACGCGTAGCTGGTTTAACTGAGCAAGCGCATCGATGATCTCCTCGGAGATTCCATCACAGAAGTAATCCTGATCGGGATCATTGCTCATATTTGCAAAAGGAAGAACTGCGATGCTATTTTCTGTTGACTCCTTTGTTGGTTTATGAACCGACGTTTTCGATGAATATGATTTGGGAACGGTAACTACTTCATAAATCCGCATCGGAGCGACAACATTCTTCAGTTTTTCTTGCCGCACAAACTCAGTTTCTATGCCTTGCTTGTTCGAAATGTTGTTGTGAATTGCCTCTGAGATGTAAATGCTGCCCGGCTTGGCAAATGCCTGAATCCTGGATGCGATATTGACGCCATCTCCAAATACATCTTCATTTTCAAAGACCACTTCGCCCAGATGTATGCCTATTGTAAGCTCAAGTTCAGGGATCGAGCGACTTTCTTTCTGAATTTTGATTGCCGCCTTGACCGAATCCGAGACTGTGTTGAAACTGGCCATCACTCCATCACCCAATTCCTTGATCCACCTTCCATGGAATTCTTCGATAATGGGCTTCTGCAACGCTCTGTTCTTGTTGAGTATTCTGAAAGCATTTTCTTCATCGATTCCCATCAACGACGTATAGCCCACGATATCGGTAAACATGATGGCTGCGAGCTGACGAGATTGTGACATTTGTTCAGATAAAAAAATATTGAAGGATCAAGTTACAAAAATTGAAAATCCCTTTACCCACAATTATTCGGATTAGTCTTGTTTTAGAGTTCAAATTGGTCTATCCTTACCAAAAACTAAGATTATGCGCAATTTCCTGCTTTTTTCACTCAGTATTTCTATTTTTTGTCTGATGACTGCTCTGGTCCCTTTCAATGACGAATCCGGACATATCTATAAAATGGACCTCGAAGTGGATGAAAATATATCCAGAATGGCAATTGACCATTACGGTAGCGGAGGAAAACCTGTTTATAAAGGAGAAGGGGAATACGAAAGCTTTTCTCAGGAGCAGGTGCAGAATATTCTGGTCAATTTTGATGAAATGCTCACCACTATTTCAGGAAAATCTTCTGTTTCACACGAACCTGCCAAAGTTTCACTGTCAAACAAATTTGGCAACATCGGCAGTAACGCTCTTGGGAAAAGCAAAATGCCCTATTTCCCGAAGAACAAATTGAAGAAAGTCAAAGTAACGGCCGATGAGTATTACGAAATTGAGATTGACTTCGCCTATGGCGGAGGCAAAGGAAGGACAATTGTGATGAATAAAATATCAAAGGTTTCTACGATCAAGTTTAATGTCAATGTACATGTAACCGCCTATACCAAGTCAGGGGATGAGTTGTGGGAAAAAGAGCAGAAGATCAAGGATTTTTCAGAAGTCTTTATAGAAGATGCTTCGGATTATGAGGTGGGAGAAAAGTGGTTTGAAATTTCCAGGGCACCCATCGTGGCAGGTGGCCAAAAAGAGAAGGTGGGCGACACGCCTGCCATGAATGTCCACGAAGATGAATTTTGGCCCTTGACGCTTGATGAAATTCAAAGCTGTATCGAAGTGGCGTTCGCCAAGACGCTTCAGGAATAAATCTCAATGACATGAAAACTTTCTTGACTCTTATTTTTCTGATAATCACAATTCACCTCAATGCCCAGCAAGGGGTTTACGACCAAAAAGGGAACAGACTCTATTACGTGGAAGACAGTGGCAAGAAGCAAGAAGTTCTCCAATCGAACGGAAGTAAAGCCGTGTATGCGGAAAGGATTCTGTTTGATTCATCAGGCAAGGCATATACCTTTGATCACAAATGGGAGCAAATAATGAGCGACGGTCGGGTGATTATGAATTACAATTTCAACAGAAGGCGCTGGGAATGGGTTGAAGCGGCAGGTCTTACTGCCTCCAAATTTGGTAAAAAAGAGGATATCCAGCGGATATATGAAAGGGATGAAAATGAATATACAACACCCGATCAGGGGGAATATCCAATTTTGACCTTTAAGATAGTCGATTACGTAGATGAAAATGGTCAGAATTCTCAGAAAGGAGATTACATAGACGAATTCGGCCATACTGTTCTCTCCAGAAAGGGAGGAGGAAGTTATCCCTCCTGGATGAACTTCTTAATGCTGCATAATTATTACCAGGAAAATTATACGGATAAGGAATTTATGACACGCATAACAGAGCGCAGGAATTTTGTCGCAGACAGTTTGTCAAGCACGAACTCGCTCGCGTTGGCTATGCTAGAACTCGGTAAAGACTATGAAACCAACAAGACCACATTTATGGGGGATAATTTTGAAATGACCTATTTTACCGAGATCGAAGGAAGAATTGAGTTGCTTGATGAAGAACAAATCACAAAGATCAAAAATGATTGGTTGATTCTTAATCCCGACACATACCGCAGAACAGCTCCATTCGATATGCCTGAAGCTGGTTTTTATGTTTCTAAAAAACAGGCCAAGAAAAAGGGCATC
>JAHEHF010000083.1 GCA_024644745.1 Flavobacteriaceae bacterium | reverse complement strand
GTATCCACTTTGACCACATAGGTGGGACCGATTTCATACAAATCTTCCTTGTCAAATTCAAAACCATATTTTTCAGGATGGCTCAATATTTCTTTAGCTGCAACAATTCTTGGGATATATCTTTCGGTGTTTTCACCGGCAAGAACGTCGTAATAACTGTCAACCATCTGCTCTTTTAATTTTTTTTCGATCCCGTAATTTCCTGAATGATAAGCCGCAGCAGCCAGGGTCCAGCTTCCAAACCTTTCTTTGGCCTTGATCAGATAATCACATGCGGCTTCAGTGGCTTTTTCCAAATGATAGCGTTCATCAACATTGGCGTTAATTTCCAATCCGTTTTCTCTTCCTGCATCTGGAAGCATTTGCCACATTCCTTTGGCCCCGGCAGGTGATGTAACATTTCTGAGATCACTTTCAATAACTGACAAATATTTGAAATCATCAGGAACTCCTTTCGCTTTTAAAATGGGTTCGATCACCGGAAAGTATTTGTTTGTTCTTTTGAACCAAAGCAGCGCATTAGATTGCCAATAGGTATTGACCAGCAATTCTCTGTCTATTCTCTCAAGAATATCCGTTTTGTTCAATTCAACTTTTTCACCGGCGAAACTAAGGTTTTCAGGTATTTTTAATGCTTTTGTCTTATAAGAATTATTGGTGCCTGTTGCCTCCTTGTTTTTCACAGGGTCACGATCAGCTGAACTGTTTTCTGATTTCACAGCTTCGATGAAAAAGAAAGCGATGACAATAATACTGGCGAGAATAATGAAGCGATTAGCGTTGCTCATGACAAATGGTTTAAATGTTAAAAGGGATTTTCAAATGTAATAAAATTTTTAGCTAATTGATCTTTTTCAGCCAGAATTGGTTTTTTTATGCCCCAGTCAATATTCAGGTCGGGGTCGTTCCACAGAATGGAAGCTTCGCTGCCGGCATTATAATAGGTTGAACATTTATAGTTTAGGATGGTATTTTCTTCCAGGCATAAAAATCCATGGGCAAATCCTATGGGAATATAGAGCTGCAGTTTATTTTCACCACTGAGAATGTGCTTAAAATGCTGCCCAAAGGTATTGGAGTCTTTTCTCAAATCAACTGCGACATCCAGGATACTGCCTTTTACGACCCTGATCAGTTTTGCCTGGGCATGTGGTGGTGTTTGAAAATGAAGGCCTCTTAAAACGTTCTTTTTAGATAAGGATTCATTGTCCTGAACAAAAGGATCCTTGATGACTTTTTCTATTTTCTTTTGATTGAAAGATTCCATAAAATAACCTCTTTCATCGGTATATACCTGCGGTTTTAAGAGGATCAGGTCTTTTATAAATGTTTTTTCAAGTATCATTGTGAAAGTAGGTTCTCTATGATTTTACTTATTTTTTTTGCCTTGGTGATGATCATGGCATGCGTTCCTCCTTCAATTGCAATGCACTGATCAATGTACTTGATCGGAAATATCTCATCTTTTGTACCATGAATATGGATGACATTATTTTCTCCGCTTTTATTTTCCCAGTGTAGCATATTATAAATGGCCCAATTTAGATAATTTTCATCTCTTATGCTGAGATATTTGTCATATAAAGCCGCCTTTTTTTTAAGATTTGGCGTAAAATTATATTTTGAAAAATCATCGATGTGTGATAAGCGGGAGAATGGAAATATTTTATATGCTTTTGAGTTTTTTAAGAATTTGAGTCGTTTGGGCATTTCACGCTTGTTTTTCAAACTCGAAATAATAATGACCTGCTTTATTTTGATCAGCCTGCTGATCTCCTGCACAATGACACCTCCGAATGAAACACCTATCAAAATGACTTCTTCATGTTGTATCTGTTCCACATATTTTTGAGCATACGACTCAAGAGATTGATTTTCATTTTCAGGAACATGCCATTCAAAGTAATGACACTCAAAAATTTTATCGGATAAATGGAGGTATTCAAAAATTTTCGGACTGGCCGCCAGACCGGGCATAAAATATATGTGTATCCTTTTGTCCATGTTTGGAGATGATCTCAAAAGTACTAAATCTTTTGAGTACTCAATACGCTTATTTTAATACTGTTTGATCGATCCAGTCAAATCTTACTAAGCCATCTTCATCAATTTCCCTTAGTTTGACTCTGTGTAGGGTGTTGATCAGTTCCGGGTTCCAGGGAGATTTTACTTTCACGTAATTTTCTGTAAATCCATGGATATATCCCTTTTTGTTCTCTCCTTCAAAAAGCACGGTTAATTCAGCATTCATTTGAGATTCATAAAAAGCGCGTCGTTTTTTTACAGAAAGGCCCCTGAGCATCTTGCTGCGTTTGTTTCGAACATTTTTTGGGACAACGCCCTTCATCTCGACAGCTTCGGTATTGGGTCTTTCAGAATAGGTAAATACGTGAAGATAGGAAATATCTAGCTCAGACAAGAGCTGATAGGTCTTGAGAAATAAGGCATCAGTTTCGCCTGGAAACCCAACGATTACGTCAACACCAATACAGGCGTGGGGCATATTTTCCTTGATCTTTTGAACCCTTTCCTTGTAGAGATCGGTCTGGTACCTTCTCTTCATCATTTTTAGAAGCTTGTCACTTCCACTTTGAAGCGGTATATGGAAATGCGGTACAAAACTCCTTGATTGACTCACAAAATCTATGGTTTCATCTTTAAGCAGATTTGGTTCAATAGAGGAAATCCGAACCCGATGGATTCCATCAACGCAATCCAGAGCCTTCACCAGGTCATAAAAAGTATGCTCATGTTTCTTATTGCCAAATTCCCCTTTACCGTAGTCACCGATGTTCACTCCCGTTAAGACTATTTCTTTGATGCCCTGTTTAGAGATCTCACGGGCATTGTTTAAAACATTGTTCAGGGTGTCACTTCGTGATATCCCCCTGGCTAATGGAATGGTACAGTAGGTGCATTTGTAATCACAGCCATCCTGTACCTTTAAAAAGGCCCTGGTACGATCGCCTATGGCATAAGAGCTTACGTAAAAATCTGCCTCGTCAATTTCACAGGAATGTATCTCTCCCATATCATTTTTAGAGAGATCCTCAATGTAGTCCAGAACTTTAAATTTCTCTGAAGCCCCTAAAACGAGGTCAACCCCGTCAATATTGGCAAGCTCTTCAGGTTTTAATTGTGCATAGCATCCAATAGCAATCAGAAAGGCCTTACTGTTCATTTTCAAAGCCGCCTTCACAATTGTTTTGAATCGCTTGTCTGCATTGTCGGTAACAGAGCAGGTATTGATGACATAAATGTCAGCAGGCTCTTCAAAATCAACCCTTTGGAAACCCTGATTTTGAAAGTCCCTGGCAATGGTGGAAGTTTCTGAAAAATTTAGTTTACATCCCAGGGTGTAGAAAGCTACTTTCTTCTCATTCGTCATGATCTAATCATTTGCGGCGACAAAAATACACATTTTTCACGGAAAGAACTTTTCCGGACGACAACAAAAAACCATTATCCTCAAATGATCGATTCAATAACTCATTCGGGCCATAATGGGTTCATGATCAGATAGTCTGATGTCGAAGTTCTGGTGTTGATTGACCTTGAATTTTTTATCTGAAAGGATAAAATCGATTCGCAAGGGATATTTATTAAAAGAGTAGGTTTTCCCAAATCCTTTACCCGAAGTTAAAAAGGTATCTTTTAAATCATCTTTTAATTTGTGATAGGCCCAGGAATAGGCCGTATTGTTAAAATCACCGCTGATAATTACTTTGTGCCCGCATTTTTCTTTGTGCATCATAAATTTTTCAACCTGGGCCTGTTGTTTTGAAAACGATCTCTTTAGTCTATAAATCAATCTTTTGGATCGTGTCTCGTCTAAGTTCAGGTCTACACTGTCGGGTTTGATACCAAAAGATTCAAGATGGATATTGTAAATTCTAATCGTATCCTCGTTTTTCAGAATGTCTATAAAAATGGCATTGTTGTTAGAATGCTCGAAATCAAGACTGCCCTGATTCACAATCGGGTATTTTGAAAAAAGTCCTAAGCCCATTACCGTTTTATTGCCATCAAGTTTTTCATATTTATAGGGGTAATTCACATGAAAGCCCTTGGCCGGATAATATTCCTGCAGTGACAGAAGATCCGGGTCCTGTTCTTCGATAAAGGATGAAATCTCCTCCGGAATATGTTCGTTATCGATCCATTCGTACCTGTTGAAAATTCTTACATTATAATTCATGACAGAGAAACTGTTCCCGCTTACAACCGTCTTTGCATTGAATTTATAAGGAAAGAACGAAAAGCCGACTGCCGCAGCAAGGCATAGAAATGAAAGCAGCAATTGTTTTTTAAGACCGATGAGAATCCAGTACAGCACGAAAACAAGGTGCACCATGATCAGCAGCGGTACCAGGAGACTCATGATCGACAACAAAGGAAAGGACCTGGGAGGAATATAGGGCAGCGCAAAAGAAGCCAAAAACAACAGGGCAAAAATGTTGTTGACAAAAAATAGAACCTTATTTAAAAACGATAAATTTTTCAAGAGGGGACCGTTTTAAATTATTTCTTTCCTGCTTTAAATAAAAAATCTTTTTCTTCTTTGGTCAGGGTATCATAGCCTGATTTACTTATTTTGTCTAGTATCTCGTCAATTTTTGCCTGATCATTCGATTTATTTCCAGCGGGCCGATAAGTTTTTTTATCACTTTTGTAAACAGTTTTAAGCGGGCGTTTTTCTTTTGGTCTGAACAACTGGTCCGTCCATGCAATCAGTCCTGATCCCTGATTGAGGTATCTGGTCATGACAAAACCCAGAAGTGCACCCCCTAAATGTGCCAGATGACCTCCGGCATTTCCGTTCGGGATCTGCACAACATCAAACAGCACCAAAGCAATAGCAATATACGATAATTTAATACTTCCGATAAATCTGAACCGAAGCGCATAGTTTGGAATATGACTGGCAATTCCGATGACAATTGCAGTAACACCTGCAGAGGCACCTACCAACAGGGTTTGCTGGGTTTTTAATCCTGGAAGATAATTGTAAGAGAGCATATAGATCAGCCCCCCTGAAATGATACCCAAAAAGTAATAAGCCAGAAACTGTTTTGATTTGAAGAAATCAATAAACAGGTTGCCGAAATAAAACAGTACCAGAAGGTTGAACAAAATATGGAAAAAGCCTATATGAAGAAAACCATAACTGACAATGGTCCAGGGTTTGTACAGTAAAATGTCAAATTCAGGTTGCAGCGAAAACCATTCAATGATCAGGTTTTCATCTACTTTAAATAAAAAGGAAAAGGTGTTGAAAAGATAGGTAAGAACAAACAGTATGATATTGATCACAATAATTTTTTCTACAATGCTTCTCGACAGGTATTTTTGGTAAATGTTAGTGAACCAGTTCATACAGGTTAATTGTTAGTTCCATCTATTGTTGTTAAATTGTGTTTTTTGCCAGTATTTCATCATGATAAATCCTATCAAAGCGCCCCCGACATGTGCGAAATGTGCAATTCCTCCTCCGAATATGGAAAATCCGGTAACTCCTGAAAACAAATCAAGCCCGATCAGCACTGGAATAAAATACTTTGCCGAAATGGGGACTGGCAAAAAGATGAGGGCAAGTTTGGCATTGGGAAAAGTCATTCCAAAAGCAACCAAAACCCCATATATGGCACCTGATGCACCAACAGCAGGTGTGTTATAGATCTGATAAATTTCTGATAGTCGATTTTCAGGAATCCTTTCAAGGATATCACTGTTGTACCTTCCGAATTCTAACAAGCTCTTGATATCAGAAGATTGCATGCCAATACTGATGAGTTCATTATACACATTATTGAATTGGAAATAATTCACGGCAGTGTAAATAAGCCCGGCACCGATACCGGCTGAAAAATAAAAGAATATAAATTTATTTCTGCCCCACATCTGCTCCAAAGGAGATCCGAAGGCCCACAAGGCATACATATTGAATAAAATATGCATAAACCCCCCGTGCATGAACATATGGGAGACGAATTGCCAGAAGCCGAAATGCTCATTTTTTGGAAAATAAAGCGCCAGCCATTCTCCTAAATTCGCACCTAAGAAGGCGGTTGCGGCAAAAAATATGACATTTAAAATAATTAAATGTTTAACGGCTTCGGTTAACCTTCCCATAATAAATTATAAATTAAATCTTTCTTCCACGTCTTTTAAGGACAAGGTAATAAATGTTTTTTTACCAAAGGGCGAATAATTAGGTTCTTTACAGGAAAACAAGCGGTTCAAAATACTTTCCTGTTCCTGGTTTGTCAATGTGGTTCCCGGTTTGATGGCCAGACTTTTAGCCAGGCTTTTTGTAATGCTGTCCATCTGGCTGAAACTTGATTCAGGAATTTCATTTTTAAAGTTTTCGATCAAAGATTCGAGAATGCCTGTCACTTCCTTTTCGCTTATGGTCAAAGGAATGGCATCAAGAACGAGTGCATCATCTAATATTTCCGAAATGTGAAAGCCAGTGCTGTTCAGGTCTTGTCTGATTTGCTCTACAATGACCTTGTCGTTCTTGTTGATTTTTATCTTCAGAGGGAACAACAGCTGCTGGTGTCCCAATCCTTCGAGTGTCACTTTGGCCAGGTAGTCCTCATAAAGGATTCTTTGATGTGCAGCATTCTGGTCGATCAATACCATGCCCGATTTGATCGCGCTCGCAATGAATTTGGCCTGAACCTGGAAGGTTTTGTAAATGGAATCATCCTTTGAGTCATCAAACAGTTGCTGGCTTACAACATCCATTTCAACTTCAATGTTCTGAATGATTTCCTGTTCAGGTTCATGTTGCAGGTACAAGGCCTCCCAATGCTCACCCGGGGCTTTTCTTCTTGGCTGAACCTTTGCTGACGCATTAGATTTGAATGGATTATAATCCTGGTCCACCTCTATAGAAGGTTCATTTACAATAGTTTTTCCTTTATATGCGTATGGTGTATCCAGGCTTGCATCCCTTTCAAAATCAAGACTGGGGGCAACGTTGTATTGTCCAAGACTATGCTTAACGGTTGACCTGATGATGGCATAAAGATCACGGTCATTGTCAAATTTTATTTCGGTTTTAGTGGGATGGATATTGATGTCAATACTTTTTGGCGGAACCTCAAGATATAAAAAATAGGAGGGATGGTATCCGTGACTCAGAAGCCCTTCATAAGCATTCATCACAGCATGGTGCAGGTAAGGATTTTTAATAAAGCGCTTGTTGACAAAAAAGAACTGTTCACCCCTTTTTTTCTTCGAAAATGAGGGTTTTGTAATAAATCCGCTGATTTTCAGAATATCTGTTTCTTCACTGATCGGCACTAACTTTTCATTGGTGCTTTTACCCATGATTCCCACAATGCGTTGTCTCAGGTTACTTTCCTCGTTTCCGGATTGGGCTGCAGGTAAATTAAACAGTTCACTTTCATTGTGTATCATGGAAAAGGCTATCTTGGGATAGGTGAAAGCCACTCTTTGAAAAGCATCAATGATGTGCCGTGTCTCAACCGCATTGGATTTTAAAAAATTGCGTCGGGCCGGAATATTATAAAACAAATTCTTTATTTCAAAATTTGACCCCGCCTGTGTGGCTACCACATTTTGAGAAATTAATGCGCCACCATGGATCTTGAGCTCAGTTCCCAACTCCTCGTTTTCCGTCCTTGTTTTTAGCACCACATGCGATATGGCAGCAATAGAGGCGAGGGCCTCACCCCTGAAGCCGTTCGTATGTAAATCAAAAAGATCATGTGCGGTTCTAATCTTCGAGGTGGCATGCCGTTCAAAGGATAGGCGGGCATCACTCGGACTCATGCCGGTTCCATTGTCAATGATTTGTATGAGGGTACGACCAGCGTCTTTTATAATTAACTTGATATCAGTGGCCGACGCGTCCACGGCATTTTCCAATAATTCTTTAACTACTGAAGCCGGACGCTGAACCACCTCTCCTGCAGCGATTTGATTGGCCACATTATCGGGCAATAATCGAATAAGATCTGCCATTAAAATAATTTATGCATTTCAAAAATATAGGCTAAAATCCCTACTAAAATAGCTATAATTATAGCAAGTCGAATATTGACGCTTCTGTTGGAAGATACTTTTTTGTGGCGGGCCCAACTGGATCGTAAATTATCTTTTGTAAGTGTTATTTTGGGGATGTCAGGGTCTGAAGCCTCTTTGTTCTTGTACTTTTCCTTCATCAGTTTCAATCGCTCCTTCCGCTCGTCATAATAACGAGGTTTGTAATTGAAAACATAATGAGATCTTGGTTTAAAAGCATTTCCGAACATAGCACTTCATTTTGCTGATATGACAAAAATACTCAAATCTCACTAGTTTTTCAAATAAAGTTATGTTAAATGCAAACCTGAAAAAGGCAATAATAACTCCTATAAAACTAAAGGTTGTGTTTCATAGCAGCCATTTTTATGGCGGCCACTGCACACTCAACGCCCTTGTTTCCATGTTTGCCTCCAGATCTGTCAATTGACTGCTGTTTGTTATGATCTGTCAAGACACAAAAGATGGTTGGAATATCATATTTGATGTTCAGGTCTTTGATCCCTTGGGTTACACCCTCGCAAACAAAAGTAAAGTGCTCTGTTTCGCCTTTGATTACGTTACCAATGGCTATGACCGCATCAGGTTCTTTATTTTCAATCAAAAATTTGCAACCGTAGACGAGTTCAAAACTCCCAGGAACCTTCAGGGCAGTGATGTTGCTTTCTTTGGCTCCGTTTTCCAGCAAGGTCTCCACAGCACCTTTGTAAAGGTTTTCTGTAATTTCCGGATTCCATTCAGAAACAACGATCCCAAACCTGTACTTTTCAGCACCCGGGATGTTCTCACTGTCATACAAGGAAAGGTTTGTGGTGGCCATATCAAAGTCTATTTTCCAGCCAACTGTGCTCTATGAATATAGATATCAATATTCTTTGCTTCTTCAGATTTTGGAAACTCGTTCTTGATTTTAGTAAAATAGGACTCGGCATCATTGAATTTTTCCAATTTCATGGCTATAATTCCAGCCTTATGAAGGTACAACGGAGAAGTGAAGTTGTTATCGCTAACATCAGCAGCTTCCAAATAGTACTGCAGCGCATCTTCTTCCTGATTGATTTCTACAAAGGCATCGCCTATATTTCCTTTGGCAAGTGCCGCAAGCATTTCGTCATCTGATGAGAATTCACTTAAATATTTGATTGCATTTTCATAATCACCTGTTTTTAAAAATGAGATACCACTCATGTATTTAGCCAGGTTACCTGCTTTCGTATTTGAATAGTTGTCGGCAATATCGATCAATCCGTATTTACCGTCAGACCCATTTAGGCTAATGTTATATAAGGAATCAACTGCAGCTGTAGTATTCTGAGCCTCTTCAAAATATCTTTTTGGGTATGCCAATTCATCAGCAGCCTCTTTTTCATTAGGTTCCACCACATACTTGTTGTAGGCCAGAAACGCAAGAATCACTGCTGCAACAGCAATCAATCCTGTGAAAATAATCTTTTGATTCTTTTCGACCCACTGTTCAGATTTTGAAGCCGTTTCATCTAAAGTGTTAAAAACTTCAGCCGTTGTACTTTTATCTTCAAGGCTCGCTTGATTGCCCTTGTGTTTTTTATTACCTCTTTTTTTATAAGTCGCCATCTGTATTTTATTAATGGCGCAAAATTAAAATTTTTATTCAAATTATTAACTTAATTTAAACTTAATTTTTGTTTTTTTGCACTAAGCAATTTGCTTCTTTTGATAGGTATTTAAAATATTGATATTTAATTATTTATATAATTTAAGGATTGTTTTTTACCAGATTGAAGTTCAAGTTTTGCCGCCCGGGTCGGGATAATTATGAGTTCATCTATGTTTTTAGAAAGTATTTCAATCATTAACTTCAAAAATTTTTCTGAGCGCTCTTTTTCGTTCGATGAAAAGATCAATTGCCTTGTAGGGAACAATGGTGTTGGAAAGACGAATGTGCTCGATGCGATTTATTATTTGTCTCACACAAGGGGTTATTTTAATGCAGTAGCTTCACAGAACATTAAACACGGGGAGGAATTCTTTGTTCTTGACGGAATTTATAAAAAGGAGCAAAGAGAAGAACATATTCACTGCAGTCTAAAAAAAGGGCTTAAAAAGGTGGTCAAAAGAAATGGAAAGGCCTATGAAAAACTTTCTGAGCATTTTGGATTTTTGCCCCTGGTGATTATTTCACCCTCCGATACCAACCTGATCGTGGAGGGGAGCGAGGTCCGGCGCAAATTCATGGATATGATCATTTCAATGGGCGACAAGGAATACTTCCATGACCTTATCCACTATAACAAAGTTGTGAGCCAGCGCAATTCCCTGTTAAAATATTTTGGAGCCAACTTTACTTTTGACAAGGACAATCTGGAAATTTATGATGAGCAGTTGGTTTCTTACGGCAATAGAATATACTCAAAACGAAAAGATTTCATAGAGGAATTTACAGTGATATTTGAGAAAAGATACCAGCACATTATAGAAACCTCCATGTCAGATCATTTAAAAGAGGAAGTATCTTTCTTATACAAAACACAGCTGGATGACTTGGCTTTTGCGGATTTACTGAAGCAAAACCTTGAAAAGGACAGGATCCTGCAATATTCGGCGGCCGGGGTTCACAAAGACGATCTGTTGTTTCAGATCAATGACCATCCGGTTAAAAAAGTGGGTTCTCAGGGCCAGCAAAAGTCCTTTTTGATCGCTTTAAAGCTGGCAGAATTTGATTTTATAAGGAAAAAATCAAATTTAAAGCCCATATTGTTGCTGGATGATATTTTTGATAAATTAGATGACCAGCGGGTGGGTCAATTGCTTCATCTGGTCAATGATGATAGTTTTGGACAGTTATTTATAACTGACACCCATGATCTAAGGACGGAAAAACTCATTAAAAAAACAGGTCAATCTTACAGAATGTTTAGCTTGTAAAACATAAATAATGACAAAAAGAGAGAATGATACCAATAAAATAAAGGACTTGATTCCACAAATGCTGCAAGAGAATAAATTGCAAAAAGGAATGGATCAGATTTATGTCAAGGAAGCATGGGCAAGTGTGATGGGGCAGGGGGTGATGAATTACACAGAATCTGTTTCTGTAAAAAACCAGACACTATATGTTAAACTGACTTCTTCAGCCCTCAGAGAGGAACTGGGGTATGGAAAAGATAAAATTGTGAAGATGATGGATGAAGCCCTTGATCATCTGAAAATAACTGCAATCAGGTTACTTTAGATTTGCATTGGCACTCCAGAATTTATATGTCTCAGGCAATAAAAAAACCGTCCTTAAAAAGACGGTTTTTTATTTTTAGAAAAAATCAGTTTAGAAAATTTCTCTTCCTGAAAAGTGAAAAGCACCTTCTATCTCTGCGTTTTCGTTACTGTCAGAACCATGTACGGCATTTTCACTTATAGAATTGGCATATAATTTTCTGATGGTTCCTTCCGCAGCTTCTTCAGGATTGGTTGCTCCGATAAGCGTTCTGAAATCCTCTACTGCATTCTCTTTTTCCAGTATGGCTGCCACGATGGGGCCGCGGGTCATGTATTCGACCAGGTCATGAAAGAAAGGCCTTTCCTTGTGAACCGCATAAAAAGCTTCAGCGTCTCTTTTTGAAAGCTGTGTCTGTTTCAT